>JBFXFN010000009.1:10573-52226 GCA_050179015.1 Methylacidiphilaceae bacterium
GCGCCGGGCAGAAGAACAAGTTTGAGCAAGCGAATCATGGATCGGTTTAGGAATACGGACATAGGGTCTCCTGTTGCTGTGTGGCTTTCTCTACCTCGTGCTTCGCGACTCGCGCGCACGCTCCGGCTCGCCCCCCTTCGTCGACAGTCGCGTGACGTAGGCGGCGAGACCGAGAATCTTCGAATCTTCCCAGCTTTCATGACCGGCCATCGCGGTGCCGGGAATTCCGAATTTGATGATGCGAGCTAACGCGACGAGGCGTTCGGCGGTCTCCGACGACACGCCTTCTCCCCAGCGACTTTGCGTCAAGTCGCTCGGCGAGGGAGATCCCACGAGAGCGGAAAGGGGTCCATCCCCCCGCCCCGAAACGCCGTGGCACTGTGCGCAATTTTCCGCAAATAGCCTCGTTCCCGTCGCCGGATCGACCGGCCGGCTCTCCGGAGCAGGGAGCCATCGTCGGGTGGCTCTCATCCGTTCTTCTCGAGTCATCGCGCCAAGGTCCTGCAAGTAAGCGACAAGCGCATCACCGCGAGGATTTCCCTCCGCGAAGAGGTGCGCATAGGAAGGCATGCACGTTTCCGGGACTAGGGAGCGCGGGTTAATGAGATGCAGCCGGTTCCACTCCGCCGAGCGGCGGTTGCCCACGCGAAGCAAGTCGGGCCCCTGCCGCCGATTGCCGATCAGTGGAGGAATCTCCCGCTTCCGATCCAACGCCGGCTCGACGGGCCCCCACCACTCTTCGTCCCGAGTCCCGGGCCGAACATATTGCGAATGACAATGGATGCAGCCCTCGCGGATGTACACTCCTCTGCCCAGCCCATTTGCGCCTTCGGATGGCGAGAAGCTCCGGGAAGGGAGAAGCGGCTTTTCCGGAAGCCGGGAAGCGAGGAGACCGATGGCGCCCAATCCCGCCCAATAGGGCGCGGAGCGGACTGTCGTGGCGAGCGAGACCAAGCGGGGAAAGAGGAGACAGGCGACGACGGTCCCTGCCGAAACCACCAGGAAGATCGCGGGAATCGTGTGCAGATTCTGGGCCATCCCGATCCCCATGCCCGAGCCGAACCACCCGGCGATGGCATACAGGATGGCGGCCCTCCACGCCGCCGCTGCGCCGGACCTCCCGTCCGAAAGCCCGCCCGGAGCAAAAACGAGCGCGGTGGAGTAGAGCGAGACTCCGACCGGATAGAGCCAGCCGGCGGCTCGCGCGCCGACGCCGTCGCCCCCGAGCATCGCCGCCGCTCCAGCGAGCAGGAGGAAGGAGACTCCCAATACGCCGCGAAGGCCACCCCGATCGAGACACCAGCCGCCCGCACAAGCGGCAACCAGGTGGATTAGCCCGTTTCGCCATTGGAGACCCGCAGCGCCCCAAGCAAAACGATTCAGGCCCGGGCTGGTTTTCAGGATATTGAAGCAGGCCGAATCGAGCCAGACCAGCACCAGAAAGACCGCGACGACGCTTCGAAAGTCGAAAGCCCCCCAAACCCTCAAGGGAAGGGCAGACGAGTCCTCCCTCTCTCTCAAAAAGCAGGTGCCGGCCGCTCCGAGACCGCACACAACGGCGGCCGCAACCGCCTGTGCCCACGGGGGGCCGGCAAAGAGAGCCGGCACGTTGCAGACCGCATAGGCAATGCCGGTCCCAAGCCCGATCTGGAAACCCCGCCGCCGGGGATCGAACAGGAGCGCGGTGCTCGCAGCGAGGGTTGTCGTGAGAATTCCCACCGATCCACCGATCCCGGCGGCAAGAAGCGCGAAGGAAACCCCATTGCGGGCCGCCGTCGAAAGAAGAGCCAGGGCTGCGCTGACCGCAAAACCGGCGAGCAGCAGCCTTCTCAGGCGGGACTTCCGAAAGACGCGGGCCGTCCACAGGCTGCCGGCCACGCCGCCCAGCCCCATCGCGACGAGAACGCCGCGAAGGCCGCTCCCACCGATGCCCTGGGCCTGGATCAAACCCAGAAACCCGAACTGGGCGAAAACAAGGAAGTTGGTATAGGTTGCCGCGACAGCCAGGACGGCGGCGGAAGCAGCGGGCGCAGAAACTGCCGGGTCTGGATGATGGTTAGGCATCATTCGGGAAGCTTCGCCGAAGCAAGACGAATTGGACCAATGCCCAGAAGCCGTCGGTAAGAGATACGCTGCTCCAGGCTCGAGTCATGGCGCCGGTCGCAATCTCCACGCTGACAAAGCAGCAGACCGCGGTTCGCAGGAGGGCGGTCAGCTCCCAGACGATGCGCAAGGCCCCGGCACGGTGGGCAATCCGCCAGCAGCCAAGGCCGTAGAAGTAACTGGCTCCGACCGCGGCGACAAAGACTCCGACGAGTCGCACCCAGGGGAGATCTCGGCAGGGAGCTATGCCCATCCAGTAAAGAGCCTGCTCCGGGAAAAACAGCAGGCAGAGACCGGTGACGAGATCGCCACCCCCTGCCAGAAGGCTGATCGCGACCGTTGCCTTTGCCCCCTTCTCTTGGAACCAACGACTTCTCCGGCCCGTCGAAACTGCGGAAAAAGAGCTCATAAGGGAATCGCTTGTCCCTGATGGATGTGGAGAACTCGGTCGGCTCCCCGAGTGAAACGCCGTTCGTGAGTGGCGAGGATCACGGATGACCCCTCCTCCGCGACCAGCCGCAGCAGCAGATCGAAGACGACATCCGCACTCTTTTCGTCGAGCGCGCCGGTGGGCTCGTCGGCGAAGATCACATCCGGCTGGTTCATCAGCGCCCGGCAGATTGCCGTCCGCTGCCGCTCCCCGCCGGACAACGTCTGGATCCGGCTCATGAGCCGGTGGGAGAGGCCAACCTTTTCAGCGAGATGGCACGCGCGTGCGTCGGCCTCCTTGGAGGGCCGCCCTGTCGCCAGGCAGGGAATCCGCAGGTTTTCGAGAAGGGTCAAATCCGGAATCAGGTTATGCAGTTGAAAGACGAACCCGACGTGACGGCGGCACAACTGCAGACGGGTCTTTTCGCACGAGGGATCGAGCCCCAGAATAGCGATCTCGCCTCGATCGGGACGGTCCAATCCGCTAAGCAAGTGAAGCAGCGTGCTCTTCCCGGAACCCGAGGAACCCCAGAGTGCTACCATCTCCCCTCGGCCGATCTCCAGGCTTACGCCCTCGATGACCGGAGTCCGACCATGATCAAAGCTCTTCCAGAGATCCCGGGCGACAACCACCTTCGTCGTCTTTTCTCCAGCGGAAGACCGAGGGGAAGAAGAGGAGTGGGTTTCTTCGGTATTCATTCGTAACGCAAAGCTTCTGCAGGTGCCACGCGGGAGGCGAAATAGGCGGGATAAAATGCTCCGGCGATCGCTGTGACCAGCGTGACAAGAGCGACACCAATGAGGAGATCCATTCGAAGAGACGCACGGACATAGCCTTGGAACTGGGGTGCCGCATTCATCGCCACAAGCGCCGCCAGGCCCGCGGCGCATCCCGCCAGGCTCCCCAAGCCAGAAAGGACTACCGCCTCCCCCAGGATAAGGCCGGCGACCTGGCGCCGGGAGAACCCGCAGACCCGCAGCACCGCGATCTCCCGAATGCGGGCGAAGACCGACATCAGCATCGTGTTGGCCACTCCCATCCCTCCGAGAAGGAAAGAGCAGACTCCGATTGCCCAGCTCGTGACATTGAGGATGCGAAATTGAGAGTAGGAACGGTTAAACTCCTTGTCCTCAAGCGCGATCAGATCCGGAAAGCGATCGTCGACCTGCTTCTTGAAGTCCGCAAAGCTCGTCCCCGGACGGAGCTCGACCGTGGCCAGCGAAACCTGGGACTCCTTGTGGAAATATTCCTGAGCCAGTCGCAGGGGAAAGAAGACACCTCCATCCTCGAAGCCGTTCGCGGTCCGTAGCACACCACCGACCCGGAAGCGGCGACTTCCAATGAGGATCTCCTGCCCCGTCGTCGCCTTGAGGAAGGAGGCCGCGCGTTCGCCCAGATAGACCTCGTCTTTCTCTTGGCCGAAGCGCAACGCCGAACCGCCCGTCCAGCGGGCTTGGCGGAGGCGCGGGTTATCGGCATCCACTCCAAAGCAGGTGATGATCGGATGGTTGGGTGAACTGACGATTCCCACCAGCAGGGGGTCGACTCGTTTCACGGAAGGAAAGTTTCGAATCTCCTCGATCTGCGCGGCGCGAACGCTGCTGAAGAAGAGGTCGGAAACATTTCTTTCGAACAGAATGAACTGACTCTCCGTGGAGAGAATGTTCTGAAACATGCCGATCGCACCCAGGACGATCGAAACGACGCAGAGCATGGAAGCGGCGCCGAAGCCGATGCCGGCGGCCGTCATGAACGAGCGGAGCTTGTGCCGACGAATATTAAGGAAGATAAGGTTGAGAAAGTCCATGCCAGTCCGGCTTCTGCTCGTCGAGCAGGGCCATGATGAGTCGTTCCGAAATGGCTTGCTGCACCGCCTTGAGAAACAAGAATCGGCGATCCCTGGCGCAAAGATCGACAGCCTGCTCCGCCAAGGAGGAGAGTCGAACCAGCAAAGCCGTGGTCGCTTCCCGACCGACGGCGTGGAGCAGGTTCGGCCGGCGCAACCGAGGGTCCCTTCCCCGGCCGAAGGCCGACGGCTCGCTCGCATCCTGAACGTCGTCGATGCCTTGGTAGAGCAGTCCCCAGTAGACGCTGATCCGATGCAAGAGAAGTCGCTGTCGGCCGGGAACGTTCGCCGCAAAGCAGGGAAAGCCGAGAGCCAGTCGGATGAGGGGAACGGTCTTTCCCAAGGCGATCCTCAGGACTTCCCGCCCGCCGCCGGGCCGATACGCCAAGTCTTGCGCCTGTCCATTGACGATGCCGGCCGATCCCAGAGAACGATCGAGAATCCGGTGGGCCGCCGGTTGCCGCTGGACCGGAATCCTCGAGATCACGTCGCCCAGCAGAGCATAAGCTCGAGTGATCAGCGCAAGGCTACCGAGAATGGCGGTGGGCTCTCCGTGGAGAAGATGGAGGCAGATTCGGCCGCGCCGCTCCCGCGAGTCGTCCATGCACGGCAGGTCGTCCAGGAACAAGGAAGCAACGTGAAGATACTCTACGGCACAAGCGAACTTTTCCGCCAGGTCCGTAGAGAACCCCACCGCAGTCATCGCTCCGTAGGCCAGTTGGGCGCGGAACAGACTCCCTGGATTGGTGAGCGAGCCGAGAATCGCCGCACGCAACGAGCTCTGCATCCCGGACTGCACGGGTGCATTAGACCGGAGAGATTCACACAGTCTTTTTCGAACACATTCCCCATTGCAAATTAAAAATCTTTCATCTATGAACAAACATTCATATTTATCATGGTCGCTTTGGAGTAACGCGAACTGACAAGACAGATTCTTGCTAGGCATTACTTGAATACCAGATAGGAATGCGATTTGCGCCGGACCACTAGAAAATCGACCGCATAATCGCAGGACTCGACTCTATGTCAAGTTTTATAGCGAGGCAGAGAGCTTAAGCGAGCTGACTTATAACACCGCCGGCGACGGAACCTTTCGATCTTCCAAAGACTCACCCGGAAGCGATCTCGGCCTTCCTATACAGGCCCCAAAGGAACTCCTGGTTTCCCGCCGCTCCCAGAATGGGAGAGGGAAGCACTCCCCGATCCTCGACCTCCGGCAACGCCTTCAGCCAATGGCGCAGATCCTCGATAACGCGCTGCCGCACCGCCGCGTCACGAACGATTCCCCCCTTCTTTACCTCGGCCCGGCCGGCCTCGAATTGCGGCTTGATCAGCGCAACGATCCAGCCCCCGGCTCGGACGAGGGGGAAGAGTGCCGGGAGCACCAGACGCAACGAGATGAAAGAGACATCGACGGTCACCAGATCCACGGGCTCTCCGAGATCCCCGGAACGGAGGTGACGGGCATTAATTCCCTCGCGAACCACGACTCGAGGGTCCCGCCGAAGCTTCCAATGGAGCTGCCCTCGCCCCACATCCAAGGCGATGACCCGCCGGGCTCCCCGCTGCAAGAGGCAATCGGTGAAGCCGCCCGTTGAAGCTCCGACATCGAGACAGACGAATCCCGCCGGATCGAGCGAGAAGTGGCGGAGAGCAGCCTCGAGCTTATGGCCGCCGCGACCGACATAAGAATCGAGCGGCTCAAGCGAGAGCGAAGCCTCGCGATCGACCATCCGGCTCGCTTTGTCCGCTAGGATCTCGCCAATGCGTACCCGCCCGGCCAAGATCGCGCGCTGCGCAGCATCCCGGCTTTCACAAAAGCCTCGCTCCACGAGGACGAGATCGAGTCTCCGCTTTCGAGATCGCGTCCTCTTGGGCGGCAACATCTCCCCGGCCCGGTCTTCCTCTTGTCCCTGATGCTTCTTTTCTTCCCCACGCATGATCTTTGTCTTTATGATCTAAGCTAACGCGATTCGGTAGGAAAGGCTGTGGGCCAAGAGGAGGAAAGTGCTCCCCGACGGGCGCGGTCCCAACTGCCCGACGGCCTGAAAACGGAGTAATATGAATGAAGGTTACTCTGAATGGGCCCCTGCGCAGGTCTCCGGTCCTTCCGGCGAGCTCCCCTTTCTTGGCGGGGAAGCGCATCCCGTCGACCGCCCTCCTCTTTTGGAGCCTCCCGGCACGATCGCGTCGGTTACACAGGGGGTATGCAAGCTCCTCGAACGCCCGGCACCAGCCTGGTGGTGGCCTGCCACCATTGTAACCGGCTTGATCGCTTTCTTCGTTCTCGCAACCAATGCCTATCTTGTCGGCGCCGGTGTCGGCGTCTGGGGCGTCCAGGTTCCCGTGGTCTGGGGCTTTGCGATCATCAACTTTGTCTTCTGGATCGGCATCGGTCACGCCGGCACCCTCATTTCCGCCATTCTCCTGCTCACTCGGCAAAAGTGGCGAAACTCCTTGAACCGGGCATCGGAAGCGACCGCCATCTTCGCGGTCGCTTGCGGAGCGATGTTCCCGGCGATGCATGTCGGCCGCCAATGGATGGCCTGGTATCTTTTGCCAATCCCCGAATACATCGCTACCTGGCAAAACTTTCGAGCGCCGCTGCTCTGGGACGTGGCTGCGGTCACGACCTATCTCACCGTCTCGGTGCTCTACTGGTATCTGGGGATGATCCCCGACTTCGCCACGTTGCGCCAGAGGGAGAAGCACCCGTGGAGGCAGAAGCTCTGGGCCGTTCTTTCGATGGGTTGGTCGAGCTCGGCCCGGGAGTGGAACCATTACGAAATGGGTTATCTCTGCCTGGCCGGGCTCCTCGCCCCGCTGGTGCTTTCCGTCCACTCCTTCGTCTCCTGCGATTTCGCGGTCTCGATCCTTCCCGGCTGGCATGCGACCATCTTTCCTCCCTACTTCGGCGCCGGAGCGATCTTCGGCGGCTTTGCGGTCATCCTGGTTCTTCTGATCCCTCTGCGGGCGCTCGTCCCGGAATTAAAGGAGTTCATCCTGCCCATCCACATCGAACAGATGGCCAAGTGGCTCCTGACCACAGGATCCCTGGTCGGCTACGTCTACCTGATCGAACTCTTCATTGCCTGGTACAGCGCCAATCCATTCGAGCGCTATGCCTTTTGGAACCGGATCACCGGGACGTATGCCCTCGAATTCTGGGGAATGCTCACCTGCAACGCTTTGGCTCCGCAGCTCCTCTGGTTCCGTGCGGTCCGCCGGAAGCCCTGGCTCGTCTTCGGAGTGGCCGTGTTGGCCAACATCGGCATGTGGCTCGAGCGCTTCGTCATCATCGTCATCTCCCTCCACCGGGATTTTCTTCCTTCGTCCTGGGGCCTCTACCGTCCTACCTGGGTCGATATCGGGCTGCTCATCGGTTCAATCGGCCTCTTCCTTTTCCTCTTTCTCCTCTTCCTCCGCTTCCTTCCCGTCATCGCCATGTTCGAGGTGAAAGCCCTCTGCAAGGATTCCCAAGGGACGGAACGGCCCTCCTTGGGCGGTCAGGAGATCTCCCGCCCGAACCTCGATCAGGCCACTTTCGGCTTGGGTGCCCGGTTCTCTTCTCCCGCTCTGCTTTGCCGGGCCGGCCGCGCGCTCCGGGAGATGGGTTTTCGGAAGATCGAGCTCTACTCCCCTTTCCCGTTCCATGGCTTGGCCGAGGCCGCGGGCCATAGAAAGAGCTGGGTCTCCGGCTGCGTCCTAGGCGGGGGCCTGCTCGGATTCTGCGTAGGATCTTCCCTGGAAGTCCTGACCTCGATGCCCCGTCCGCCCGCTCTCCACGGCACCCTCTCCAGCCACCTTTTGGGCCTCTTCTTCCCCCTGGTCACCCAGGGGAAGCCGTACGTCAGCGTGCCCGCCTTCTTTGCCGTGGCTTTCGAAACGACCGCCCTCTTCGCCGCGTTCGGAGCGGTGCTGGGAATCCTCCTCGCAAGCTCCCTGCCCCGCTTCCATAGGCCGCTCTTCCACTGGGATCTCTTCAGCCGCAGAGGCCAGGATGACGGCTTCTTCCTTGTCGTCGAGCAGCGGGATCCCCGTTTTTCCGCCGATCTTCCTCAAATCTTGGAAAGCATGGGTGCTTTGGAAATCAGCCCGATTCCCGAGTGAAACCAGGCGCCCAGCCGAAATCAAGACGGTGCGCTGCCCTCGGTATTCGCAGGCAGGATCGGCAGCGGCCGTTGCCCGATCTTCTCATTGTTCACGAGGATCACAATCCAGTAGACCCCGGAGTGCGACACCAGGAAAGGCGGCATCGGAATGGGAAGATCAAGAACCGTCTGCTCCTCAAAGGTAGGAGCATCGGGCGGGAATTGAATCTGTCCCGATGCGCTGGCCAGGACGTGGCCCGACTGAGGCTCCTCGATCCGGGTCGCAATATCCAGCCTCGGGACTCGTCCCCGCAGGTGGGTCAGCCACACCGTGATGAAGAACGGCGGGGTCGGGAAAGGGAACCTGGGCAGCCGAAGCTGTCCAAAGGAGTTCACTAGAGTGAGCTTCTCGGTGCCCTTCTCACGAACGACAAGGTCGGAAAGCAAGATCGCCGGACAGAGGACAGGCTCCTGAACCACGACCCCCACCATAGGGAGGCTTGCCTGGAGAAGCAAGCCGCTCCCGCCCCGGAACTTCCGCCGGCTGGCGCGCTTAGAAATA
Organism: Methylacidiphilaceae bacterium; assembly: GCA_050179015.1. Taxonomy (GTDB): domain Bacteria; phylum Verrucomicrobiota; class Verrucomicrobiia; order Methylacidiphilales; family Methylacidiphilaceae; genus Methylacidimicrobium. The sequence continues at coordinate 19,609 of JBFXFN010000009.1, forward strand.
ACTGGGATGCACCCGCTACTACGGCTTAGCTCGAGAGTTTGGACCGGCCTCCGGGCCGCCTGGGTTCTCTCCTGAGGCGAACTGGGCCTTCAACTCCTTTTCCAGCTGCTCTCGCAGTGATTTCCTCTGCCCCTCGGTCTCCTTCCAAAGCTTGCGAGCCATCTCCTCGCGACGTTGCCAGTATTGACGCCGGAAGGCCACACGCTGATCCTCGGAAAGTGTGAGCCCTAGCCGGGCAGCCTCCCGATCGGCTGTGCGGGCGCGTTCCCTCCGCATCCTTGCGATCCGTTCGAGCAATCTTCCTTTTTGCTCGAGACCCATCTTCTGGAACCGGGGCCATTTTTCCAGCTCGGTCAATAGCCGATCGTCGGAAAGCTCAAGGAGCCCGACGATCTTTTGCCTCAACTCCCACTTCTCTTCCTCGGGGGCTTGCACATTCGAGGGGCAGGAGGGATGCTCCCCGGCTCGCAAGGAGACGCCTTCGACCAGCATGCCTGCCGCAAAACACGCGACTAAAACGAGCTTGCTTCTTCCCATAGAACTGTTTCTCCTTTTTCCGCCGCTTCCGGCGAGAGTTGCCCCTGTAGCCATCCGACGTCCTCCACTCCTGTGGAGGCGATCGACGAGAAGGCCGCGTGGGTCAAGTCCGCTTCCTGCACACTCCTCCGCCCGGTGACCCAAAGCAGAGAGCCCCCTCCGGCGCAGGCAAGAACGAGCAAGAGCGCCAACGCCCGCCCAAGCTTCGCCCATCGTCTCCGCCGGCTTTTCTCGAGTGCAAGCCGCGCCAAGGTCCTCGGCGCCAGCGAGCCATCGGGCTTAGAAGGCGCCGCCTGCTTCAGGAACTGCCAGAGCGGATCTTGTTCGTCCATTCACAAGGATCAAACCCGGTCTCCGCTTCCTTGTTTCGGTTTTCCTTTCCACTCTTTTCTACTTGCGTTCGCACTTCTCCGCCGTAATCGTCTGCCGGGGATGCCTCTCGAGCCTCTGGACACCTCGACCGCCCAAGCGGCGGCGGAGGCCCGGGAAGTGGATCGCCGGGACGGCTGTTCGGGGCTCCAATCATGAAGTTTTCCATCGTTCACGCGACCGAGTACGAATACTCGGAGCCGGCGCTCCACTCGTACAGCGAGCTTCGAATCCGTCCCCGCCGCACCTCCTGGCAGGAGGTCCTCTCCCATCGTACCGACGTGGAGCCCAAAGCGCCGCTCCACGGCTTTACCGATTGTTACGGAAACCTGGTCGAGTTCTTCTCGATCCATTTTCGCCATAGCCGGCTAACGGTCACCGCCCATAGCCAGGTGCAGACACGAAGGCGGCCCGATCCTACCGCCGGTTTAGAAATCAGTGTCGAACGGGCACGGACCCTACTCGCCGCGGAAAGAGCCCACCTATTTGATTTCCTGATCCCTTCTCGCTTTGTCTCGTTTTCCCCGGAGATCCATGAGCTGGCCGCCGAGTTACTGCCACCTACCGCTCTTTTCGGCGAGAGCCTCTTCTCGGTGGGTCGAAGAGTTCATGAACTGCTCCGCTACGTGCCTGGATCAACCGATGCGGCAACCCCGGTCCTGACCGCTCTCGCCCGCCGCCAGGGCGTCTGCCAGGACTTCGCCCACCTTGCCTTGGCCATCTTCCGTTCGGGAGGGATACCGGCCCGCTACATCAGCGGCTACGTCGAGCCCCTTCCCCCGCAGGCGCTGCGGGACAACCCGGAGGCCGCTGCCCGATCGGCCGCTACCGGAGCGGCAAGCCACGCCTGGGTGGAGATCCGCTGCCCGGGCGGGTCTTGGGTGGGACTCGATCCGACCAACCTATCGTGGGAAAATGAGCAGCATGTTCAGGCCGCGGTAGGCCGAGATTATGGAGATGTCGCTCCACTGCGCGGTATCTTCACGGGTGCGCGGGATCAGCGGCTTGCGATCTCGGTGCGAATCGAGAGGATCGAGGAAGAAGATCCGACTTCGAACGGGGGCCTTCCGAAACAGTCGGGCTAACCAGCCGACCCTTGCCGCTGCCTGAAGGAGACGCCCGCTCTCTCCACTCACTCGTTTCAGCGAGGAGCCACGGAGCAGTTCACGTCAAGCCAAAACTGCAGGGTCCAGCCAGTTTTCGACAGTAAGGCCACGAATACGGCTGAACTCTCCGATGTTATCCGTCGCCAGCGTCATCCCGAGCGAGTAGGCATGAGCGCCAATCAGAAGATCGTTGAAGCCAATAATTTGCCCTGCGGCCTCTAATTCTGCGCGGATGCCGCCATATTCACGATCGGCTGGAACGTCCAAAGGCAACACCGGGATCATTTGCAGCGCGTCTTCCACCCTGGCGAGCAGCTTGGCCGACCCTTTTCTTGCACAACCATAACGCAACTCGGCAGCGACAACGATGCTGGTGTAAACCTTTTTGGGATCGACTTTTTCAATGCGGCGTGCGGCCAGCCCGAACGGATTGCGGATCATGTCTCTGATGATGTTTGTGTCGAGCAAATATCCACTCAAAATATGTCCTCCGGCTTGGCGGGCATATCCTCGATTTCAGGAAACTGATCTTCGGGCTCAAGCGGCTCTTCCTGTTTCCACCGCGCTAGCAATTCTATGATGTTGGTGGGTCGGCTCACGGGCTCGAGGATGAGCTTGCTGCCCTCGCGGTGAATCAGTACGCGATCCCCCGGCAATTCGAACTCGACCGGAATCCGCACCGCCTGACTCCGATTGTTGCGAAATAGCTTGGCTTCTTTTGGCCTAGATGAGGGCATGGGATCGATTCCTTGTATATGCCACATTGTATATGCCATTCCATAGAAATCAAGCGGGGTTTGTGCCTAGTCGGCATCTGCACAATATTCAAGAGCCCATTGCAGCAACGATCTCCTGAAAGCGAGCGGCATTGCGCACTCCATAGTCTCGGTAGCAGTTGTTAAACAGGACATGGACCCGCGAAGCGCGCAGAGATCGAACCCCGGCAGCGAGATCCCGAAGCTCCGCATCGTCGTACAGGTATCGGAATCGATCGGCGGCGGAACGCAAGTTCCGGGCCATCCAGGTTTCTCGATTTCTTCCATGCAGGCGCACCACCGCGACTTCGGATGACGGGATCGCCCAGATGGTGGGAACGCTTGCGCTGGTCCCCTGGGGCTCGTCGACGATCACGGGGATGAGTCGATGCTCGCTTTCCCAGCGCAGCGTTTCCTCGCTCCGCCGGCCGGAAAACCAGGAGCGATTGCGAAACTCGACGGCGATCCGATAGCCCTCGAGCATCCCTGCGCAGTGCCTCAGATGGTCGATGTTCTCTGTCCCATAGGAAAACCAAGGAGGGAACTGGAAGAGGACGACCCCGAGCTTCCCGGATTCCTTCAAGGGAGAGAGACCGTCGCGAAATCGCTTCCAAAGCTCCCGGCGAGCCTCTTCGGACAAATCTCGGTAGTAGATCTTCTCTTGGCTCTTTTGGACGGCCTGCGGCCGCAGATCCGGAGGAAGCGCGGCGGCCGAAGTGGGATGTTGCGTAAAAAGACGGAAGGCCTTGCAGTCGAAAACGAATCCGGCGGGAGTCCGCTCCGCCCACCGTCGTGCGTTTTCCCGCCGAGGCAGCGCGTAGTAGGTTGCGTCGATTTCGACGAGCGGGAAATGGGCGGCATAGTAGCGCAGCCGGGACTCGGGATCATGGGCCTCCGCCGGATACCAGCCGGAACTGAGAAGCGTGGGGTCCGTCCACGAGGCCGTTCCGACCAAGACGAGCACCATCGGTCTCCGGGGGAGCCTCTGCCCTATTACGGCTCCATGAGGCTCCCCGCAACCTCCTGATACCAGGCGACGAACCTCTTGATTCCGGTTGCAAGCGGCGTGTTCGGGGTGAAGGCCACTTCCTCCTCCAGTTCCGTCGTGTCCGCCGCCGTTGCCGTCACGTCGCCGGGAGGCGTTGGAGAAAAATGGAGAACCGCCTTTTTATCCGCCGCCCTTTCGATCGCCTCCACCAGCTCCAGGACGGAAAGAGGGGTGCGGTTACCGACATTGAAAATCCGGTACGGAGCCGAGCTCCTCGAGGGATCCGGATGGACCGGATCCCAATCCGGATCGGGAGCGGCGGGCCGGGGAATCAGCCGCGCCACCGCTTCGATCACGTCGTCGACATAGGTAAAGTCCCGCCGCAGTTCTCCTTTGCCGAAGACCTCGATCGGCTCGCCCCGCAGAATGGCCCGCGCAAAGGAAAAATAGGCCATATCCGGCCGCCCCCACGGGCCATAGACGGTAAAAAAGCGCAAGCCGGTTGTCGGCAGCCGATAGAGGTGGCTATAGGCATGCGCGAGCAGCTCGCTCGCCCGCTTGGTGGCGGCGTAGACACTGGCTGGATGAGCCGTGTCGCCTCGCACCGAAAACGGAAGGCAAGCGTTTAATCCGTAGACCGAGCTCGAGCTTGCGTAAAGCAGATGGGGAAGCAGTGGAGAACGACGAGCGGCTTCGAACAGATGAACCGAGCCAAGGACGTTGTCTTGCACGTAGGCCGCCGGCTCGCGGAGGCTATACCGGACACCCGCCTGGGCTGCAAAGTGAACGATCGCCTGCGGCTCTTCCCTTCTCAGGAGGTCGGCGATCGGCTTCGGGTCACGCAGGTCGAGCCGTTCGAAACGAAAGGAAGGGGCGTCCCGAAGGAGGCGCAGTCTCGCCTCTTTGAGGGCTACGGAGTAATAGGCGTTCAGGTTATCGATCCCGATGACCTGCGTCCCCTGCTCGAGGAGCCTTCGAGCAAGCGCAAACCCAAGAAAGCCGGCGCAGCCGGTGATCAGAACTCTCATCGCCCGCACACCTCCTTCCTATCCTTTCTTTTCGGGAATCGCGCAAAAAGCTCTCGGCAGAAATCGCTCGGAAGGGAAACCTCCTCGGGCCATGGCCGCGGATAGCCTTCGGCGGGGAGCTTGCGGGTCGCATCGATTCCTACGTGGCTTCCTACATTGGGAACGGTCGGAGCATGATCCAAGCTGTCGCACGGCCCGCGGGTAAAAAGAAAGTCTCTTTCCGGATCGACGTTTGCGCAGAGGTGGAAGAGCACATCCGCCGTGTCGCGGACGTTCACCTCGGCATCCACCACGACCAGGATCTTCGTAAACATCATCTGACCCATGCCCCAGAGCCCGTGCATAACCTTATAGGCTTGATAGGGATACTGCTTGCGGATGCTCACGAAGACCAGGTTGTGAAAGACTCCTTCCGGGGGAAGGAACAGATCGACAATCTCCGGAAAGGTCGCCTGGAGAATCGGGAAAAGAAGGCGGACGCTGGCGGTGCCCAAGTAGAAGTCCTCCATTGGAGGCTTGCCGACGATCGTCGCCGGGTAGACGGCGCCTTTCCGATAGGTGAGGCAAGTGAGATGAAAGACGGGATAAGGCTCGGTCGGAGTGTAGAACCCGGTGTGATCCCCGAACGGCCCTTCGGGGCGAAGCTCCGGCGGCTGCACGTATCCCTCCAGAACGAAGTCGGAATTTGCCGGAACCTCGAGATCGACCGTTTTACACCGCACCAGGGGAATGCCCTTCTTGCGCAAAAATCCGGCAAAGAGCAGTTCGTCGATGCCATCCGGCAGGGGTGCGGTAGCCGCAAAGGTGATGATCGGGTCTCCGCCGAGGCAGACCGCGACCGGCATGCGCAGGCCTTTCTCCCAATACTCCTTGCCGTGGCGAGAACCCACCTTGTGGATCTGCCAGTGCATTCCGGTCGTCTGCCCGTCGTAGACCTGCATCCGGTACATGCCCACATTGCGCCTGCCCGTATCAGGGTCTTTGGTAAAAACTTGCGGCAGCGTAATGAATGGGCCGCCGTCCTTCGGCCAGCAGCGGAGCACCGGAAGGGAGGTCAGATCGATCTCGGCCGAAGGGCCCATCCTCACGATCCGATCCTGGCAGGGGCCGGTCTCGACCCGGTGGGGCCGGCTCTGCACGAGCGCAAGCCCCTTGCGAAAGAGTTCCCAGCCCTCCCGGAACGAGCGAGGCGGCTCGGCCCGAAGAAGCGTCCGGATCTCGCCGACAAGCGCCTCCAAGGGCTCTCCCAACACGAGCTCGATGCGCCGCTCGGAGCCAAAGGCGTTGATCAGCACAGGAAAGGACGAAACCGATCCGTCCGGAAGAAGCGGCTTTTCCACGAGGATCGCATCGCCTCCTCCCGGAGCCTTCATCTCTCGATCGGCCAGCGCGGTGATCTCCAGATCGGTTCGCACGGGCTCGGAGATCCGGATCAGTTCCCCTTCCCGCTCCAGCCGAACGACAAATTCCGCAAAAGACCCGCACTCCATGGAACAACCCATCCCTCACACCCGCACCCGAGCGAGAGATTCCGGCCAGGATACTCAACGCTCTCGGAAAAGCAGAAGGAAAAAGCCAACGAGCCTCTTACGAAACCGTCCGTGGGGGAGCAGGCAGATGGAGACCGCACTCGCGCTTCCATCCGAAAAAACGAGTCTCCTCCGGAAGCATTCCCTCTTCCCATGGACGGCTGGTCGGAACATCCCCTACCGAGACGTAACCTTGGGAAGCGAGCGGATGCCGGGGAAGCCCCCACCGGGAGAGATACTCTTCGACCCGCTCGTCGCTCCAGTCCACGATGGGATGGACCTTCGCCACCCCGTCCCGCCACTGGAGAACCGGCAGATCCGCCCGCGTCTTCGCCTGCGCTCGGCGCAATCCAACCAGCCAGCAGGTGGCTTTTAGCTCCTCCAAGGCCCGACGCATCGGCTCGACCTTGCGCAGCTCATTGTAGCGATTGAGCCCCTCCACCCCATTTTCCCAGAGCCGTCCATGGCGGGCCTCGAACCAGGCGGCGGAAAGGGGAGCTTGCGCCACGTGGAGCCGAAGGTCGAGCCGCTCGGCAAGCAGGTCGGCATATCGGTAGGTCTCCGGGAAAAGATAGCCGGTGTCGACGAAGATGACTGGTATTCCCGGTCGTAGCCGCGTTGCCAGATGGAGAAGAACCGCTGCCTGGATGCCGAAGCTCGAACTCAGCACGACGCGCTCGCCGAATCGCGCAAGCGCCCATTGAACGCGCTCTTCCGCTCTCAATCCTTCCAGAGCGAGAGCCGGGTCCGTTTCCGCAGCTTCCCTGACCGGTTGCGCGTTGCTCTCGCGATTGGTTCTCTGCTCGGTTTGAACTTCTCCCAGATTTGGTGCGAGGGAAGAACTACTATGGGCTTCCAAAATGCTTGGCTTTTCCATATCTCCCTTTAGTCTATAGACTCATGAGCCATTTGAGCAAGCTTGAATCACAGAGCATCTTTCTCCTGCGAGAGGCCTACCGGACGTTTCAACGGGTTGGGATGCCTTGGTCGATGGGGAAAGATTCGAATGTGCTCCTCTGGCTTGCGCAAAAGGCATTCTGCGGCCGAATCCCTTTCCCCATTCTCCACATCGATACCACGTACGAGTTTCCGGAAATGTTGGAGTTCCGCGAATGGGCGCAGAAGCATTACGGTTTCCAGCTCATCGTGAAGGTCAACGAGGAGGCGATTGCCCGTGGTGTCGGCTACGAGACGCATGACCCCGTAACGGTAACCCACGAGCTCAAGACCGTCGCCCTGCAGCAGGTCCTGGCTGAATACGAGTGGGATGCTCTGATTACCGGGATTCGCCGAGACGAAGATCCGACGCGGGCGAAGGAGCGCTACTTTTCCCCGCGTTCTTCCGAAGGGGAGTGGAACTACAAGGACCAGCCTCCGGAATTTTGGAATCAATTCGCTCTCCCTCCCAAGGGGGCGGGCGGTCATGTACGGGTGCAGCCCCTCCTCGACTGGACCGAATACGATGTCTGGCTCTACATCCGCAGGGAAAAGATCCCGATTCCACCGCTCTATTTCGCCCGGAATGGGAAGCGCTTCCGCTCCATCGGCTGCCAGCCGATCACGCATCCTGTGCCGAGCACGGCGTCGACGATAGACCAGATCATCGCCGAACTCTATGCGACGCGCACCCCCGAGCGGGCGGGACGAGCGCAAGATCACCACGAGCGCAACGCCATGCAGAAGCTTCGCGCCAAAGGATTCCTGTAAGAAAGGACGCGCCCGCCATGCATTTTGCTACCTCGGAAGAAGTCCTGCCGATCGTCGTGATCGGCCATGTAGATCACGGAAAGTCGACGCTGATCGGTCGTCTGCTCTTCGAGACAGGCTCGGTCCCGGATGGGAAGGCAGAGGAGCTCGCCCGGGCTGCCGCTGCCGAGGGGGTGCCCTTCGAGCACGCCTTCCTCCTCGATTCGCTTCTCGAAGAACAGGCCCAGAACGTGACGATCGAAACTACCGAAATCCGGTTTCGGACGGAAAAGAGGCGGTATGCAATCATCGATGCTCCCGGCCACAAGGAATTCCTAAAGAACATGCTCTCGGGAGCGGCAAGGGCGCATGCGGCTGTGCTCGTCGTCGATGCCCAGGAAGGGGTTCGAGAGCAGACACGACGGCATGCGATGCTTCTTCCGATCCTGGGAATTCGGCACGTCATCGCGGCCGTCAACAAGATGGATCTGGTGAACTTTTCGGAAAGCCGGTACCGGGAAATCGCTGGCTCCTTGACGGCTCTCTTTCAGGATCTCGGCCTCCCCGAACCCACCTCTCTTCCGCTTTCCGCCCGACTAGGAGAGAATATCGTCAAGCCGAGCACTTGCCTGCCCTGGTATACCGGAGGAGCCCTGCTCGAAGCTCTCGATGCCGTTCCCTCTCCTCCTCGCCTAGACGCCTTGCCGCTCCGCTTCGCGGTCCAGGATATCTATCGCCGGGGCACGGACCGCCTGGTTGCGGGACGGGTGGAAACGGGCACGCTGCGCGTGGGTGACGAGCTTCTTTTCTGGCCCGGCCGTAAGCGAGCGCGCCTGCGCGCCTTTGCGGAGTGGCCGCCGGAAACGAACCCTGCGGAAGCTTCCGCCGGTCGATCGACAGCGCTGATCCTCGAAGAACAGATCTTCGTCGAGCGAGGGATGATCGCGAGCTCCCTCGAAAGCACGCCGATCGAAGCCCGCGAGTTCCCGGCCAAGATCTTTTGGCTCGGGCCGGAGCCTCTCCGGATCGGAGAACATTACGAGCTTCGCTTGGTAACGCAGTCGGTGGGGGCACGCGTCACGGAGGTAGACCGGGTGATCGACGCGGAGACACTCTCTGTCCAAGACTCCGCCAAGCCGGGAGTAGCGGCAAGCGAGATCGCCGAGGTGCTCGTTCGCACCCAACGGCCCCTTGCCTTCGACAACGCCTCCGAGATCGCCCAAACCGGACGATTCATCCTGGCTAGAGATGGGAGAATTTTCGGCGGAGGAATCGTTCTCGGAGCCCGCTACCCTAGAGTTTCTCTGCCTCCGATTCAAAGCAGTCCGCTTTTCTGGACGGAAGGAGAGGTCGACCGGAACGAACGGGCGCGGGAACTCGGCCATCGCGGAGCGATTCTCTGGCTTACGGGCCTCTCCGGAGCGGGCAAATCGACGCTTGCGGTCCAACTGGAAACTCAGCTGTTTCGCCGTGGGATCTGGGCCTACGTTCTGGATGGGGACAACTTGCGCCATGGGCTCTCCCGCGACCTCGGCTTTAGCGCCCAAGACAGAAGCGAAAATATCCGAAGGGCGGCGGAGGCCGCTCGCCTGCTGGCCGACGCGGGCATCGTGGCGATCGTGGCCTTGATCTCGCCTTTTCGCGCCGATCGCCGCAAGGCGCGGGAAATTGCCGAAGCCGCGGACATCCCCTTTCGAGAGGTTTTCGTCCACGCCCCCCTCGAGGTCTGCCGGGAGCGCGACCCGAAAGCGCTCTACGCCCGAGCCGAGCGCGGCGAGATCCCGGCGTTCACGGGAGTCGATTCTCCCTACGAAGCCCCCGAAGCGGCCGAGCTCGAACTCGCTACCCATCGGCTCTCGCCCGCCGAATGCCTGGAAAAACTGACCAAGATCGCTCTGGACGCTATCGCCCTGCCGAATCGTCCTTCTTTGCGGGAAGATCCGGCGGCCAACATCTAGCCCGCATTTCTCACGAGCTTTTTCCTGCGGCGAACGACTCGTGTTCGCCAGCGATTGCCGCAGAAGCCCCTTCGGGGCGTGGAGCGACCGCAGCTTTCCAAATCGGAACGTCCGCCTTGAGCCTCTGGATCACCTCCTCGGCGATCCGAAACGCGGTTCCGCGCCTCTCGGCGGCGACTCGGAGATAGAGAGAGGGCTCGCCCACCGGAACCGTCCCCACCCGATGAATAAGGACCAGCTCGTGACAGAGTCTGCGGTCCGCGACCTCCCGGGCGATCCGCTCGAGCTCTCTCTGCGCCATCGCCCGGTAGACCTCGTACTCAAGCGCCACGATCGCTCTTCCTCCTTCCTGTCCACGAACGACGCCGAAAAATTCAACGACCGCCCCGGAAGATCCTTCAAGAGGAAATGGCATCGAGGGGCGCTCAATGGGCCGGTCGATCAGCGCAATCGAGATTCCAACCATTGGATTATCACCATTCATCCTCCGCTTACTGGAGGGAGCACCGCCATCTCGGCCGCCTCTCCGACCGGGGCGTCCCAAGAGCAGTAGGTGAGGTCCAAGCTGACTCTCGCTCCGAAGATCTTTTCGAAAAACCCAGGAGAGATCCTTTCGAGGATCTCGTGGGGCGTCTCCTCGTCATGTACGGAGATATTGCATTCCCGAAAGCCCAGCAGATCTCTTGCTTGCGCAAATACCAGAAGGCGGATTGTCCTTTCTCCGGAGCTCATCGCTATCCCCCCAAGGCAGTCATCGTCCTCTCGGGCTCGTAGTAGTCCCGGAAGGAGTGCTCCAGCGGCTTCCGGCGCAATGTCTCCAGAAAGATCTTCCGCAAGCTTTCGCGGTCGATCGCCGGACGCAAAAAAGGCCGGAGATCGACCTCCATCTGGTTCCCCAGGCACGGGCGAAGCCGCCCGTCTGCCGTAAGACGCATCTTGTTGCACCGCTCACAAAAGTGAAGGTCGCTCAGCGCTCCGATAAATCCTACCGTGACTCCTCGCTTCTCCATTCGGAAATAGCGAGCAGGCCCGAAGCCCAGCGACCGATCCACCGGCTCCAGCCGATCCTCCATTTCCAACCTCCGGCGAACCTCCGCCGTCGAGAGAAAATTCTCCGGGCGAAGCACATCTCGGGAGGTCACGGGCATGAGCTCGATGAATCGGAGAATCAGACCCCTTTCCGCCGCAAAATCGAGAAGCATCTTAATCTGATCCTCGTTACGATGACGCAGCAAGACCGTGTTGAGCTTGACCTGAGGGAAGCCCAGCCGGCGAGCGGCCTCTATCCCCTCGAGCACCGGCCCGAGATGCCCCCCCGTGATCTCGTAATACCGCTTGGGATCGAGGGCATCCAAGCTGATATTGATTGCCGCAAGACCCGCTTCCCGTAGTTGGGCGGCAAATCGCGCCAACAGGGTTCCGTTGGTCGAGAGACGCACGCTCCTCACGCCCGGCAACCTCACGATCTCGCGCACCAGTTCGGGCACTCCCGACCGAACCAGCGGTTCCCCGCCCGTGATGCGGAAATCGGTGAACCCGAGATCAACTGAGACTGCTACCGTTGCCAGGATTTCCTCGAAGCTCAGAAGGTCTTCCTTCTCACCCCACCCGGCGAAGTCCCGCGGAAAGCAGTAGAGGCAACGCTCGTTGCAACGATCCGTCACCGAGATCCTCAAGTAGTGGACGGAACGCCTAAAGCTATCCTGGCAACTCACACGTCCCTTATCTTTCGCAAAGAGCCGGCCAAGCGCGATTTCTCACCCGTAGCTCTTAAAAAACTTCTTCTTGGCTTCCTCGTCCCGGGAGGGCCCTTGCGACGCCTCGGACGAAGCGGCGGAAGGAGCGCCGGCACCGGTGCCGGCGGGCTCCGAAGAATGTGGGGGAGAGGCCGGCGACGCACCTCGGCCCCGGCTTGCTTCAACATACGCTAAACGCAACTCGGTCAAGGCGCCGCCGAGAAACGCCTGCTCGTGGGGCTGAAGATTCCCGCGCGTCTTCACTTCCAGAGCCTCCAGGTGATCGATGATCTCCCGCGCTTCGGGAAGCCGCGGCTCCATTCCCTCCATACCCGGAAGAGGAATCCGTCCCAACAGAACGAGAACTTGGTCGATCTGCATCTGCAGATGGCGCGCAAAACGGGCCTGCACTTCCGCGTCGGATAGAGAAACATCCATAGACAGACAAACAAACGCTCTTTCCCGCAGAGACTCAACCGCTTTCTACGCGGCAAAGCCGGCATCTCTTACAAATTTCGCACACCAGACGTGCCGACTAAGGTCGGACGACCCCGACCACATACCCCCTTGTTTCGAAATAAGACCGGAGAACGCGATTCACCTCGTCCAGCCGCATCGCCCCTAAGCGAAAGAGCCTCCGCTCGTCATAATCCCAGCCCAAGCCCACCAGCTCGTGCAGGGCTGAACTCGTCACGACGGAAGCCGGGTTCTGCCAAGACATCTTTTCTTCACTGATCAGTTTTGCACGGGCTCGACCAAACTCTTTTTCCGAAAGGCCTTCTTCGGCGAGGCGGAACACTTCCTGTAGCAAAACCTGTTCGACCTCCACCTCCCTGCCGGGCGCTGTTCCCGCATAGAAGTAAAAATAGCCCGCCTGGCGCCCGACGAAACGGGACGCGCTCACGAAATAGGCAAGGCCCAATTCATCCCGAACCCGGACGAAGAGACGGGTCCCCAGATCCGAAAGGGACTCGCCCACCACCGCGAGAGCCAACTGATCGGGATGAACCAGTTCCGGTATCGGGAAAGCTACTTCCACGATAGCTTGCTCCTTGCCCGGGATCTTCTTTTCGGCCCGCACGGGTTGCAAGAGCCGAGGGGGAAGCGGGGGGAAAAGAGGCGCCGAAGCCTCCCCGAAGCGGGAGGCGACCGCCTGGACAACGAGCGGCTGCCACTGCGCCGGGTCCACCGGACCGGCTCCCGCAAGAATCAGTCGATTGGTTTGCAACACCTTGCGAATAAAATCCGCCACATCGGCCGCACCAATCGAAGCTACGCTCTCCTCAGTTCCGAGGACATTGCCTCCGTAGGGGTGTTCGCCCCAAAGGGCTCGGCGAACGAGATCCCGAGCAACGGCAAGCGGGTCGTCCCGCTCCGCCTGGATCAGGGAGATCTGCTTGCGCTTCTCGATGACGATCTCCTCCTCTCGGCAAGCCGGCTCAAGGAGCATTTCCAGAAAGAGCTCAAGCGCCGGCGCCCACTGGTCGCTCAGGACCTCCAGTGAAAGGCCTGCGGAATTGTTTCCCGCATCGGCCGCAATCGAGCCGCCGAGCTCCTCCACCTCTCGAGCGATCCTGGCCGCCGCCCGCTTCCGAGTGCCCTTGAGGAGGATCTGAGTTGCAAGGAAACCGATCCCCTCTTTTCCCTTAGGCTCGAAGAGGAGGCCGCCGTCGAAGGAGGCCCGAAAAAACTGGAGAGGCAAGCGGCTTTCGAGCGAAAGCATTCGAAAACCGCCACTCGCCTTCGTCAAGGACGGAGTGAGCCTGCTTCCAGGAAGCGCGTCGCCCGCCGGCCGGGTCGCCGAAGGCTTGAAATCGACGGGAACGAGATCGATTCGACTCTCCTTGTGACACAAAAGATAGCGGCGTGCGACGCGTTGGACCTCCTCGGGCGTCACCCCGAGCACGAGTCGCAGGAACTCTTCTTTCAAATAGGGATCTCGAGCCAACAGCCAACCGGACCCAACCGCCTCCGCCTTGCCCGCCATGGTCTTCAGGTCGGCAATCGATCGGGCGAGGGTCAGCCGACGGGCCAGAGTCAAGTCCGCCTCCGCCGGCGGAAACTCACCGATCCCGAGAAGCTCCTCGCGGATCCGACTCGCCAACGTCTCCAGCCGCTCCGGAGCGCATCGCGCCTCGACGCCGAAAGCTCCGACCTCGAGCCCGGAAAACGCAAATGCCTCGACCTCTTCGGCCAAGCCCTCCTTTTCCACCAGCTTCTGGTGCAAGATGGAACTCCGGCTTTCCCCGAGAAGCAGGGCGAGAACTCGGAGCGCTGCGGAATCCGGATGACCAAACCCCGGGGCGGGATAGAGAATAGCCATACGCGCGAGCTCGCTGGGGAAGGCTTTCCGAGCGTACCGCGCGGTGGCTTGGACGGGTTCTTGGGGAAGAGGAATATCGGAGAGAAACCGGCGCGGCTCCCCTCCAAAGCACTGCTCAGCGGCTTGGAAGACCTCGTCCGGCTCCGCCGCACCGGACACGACGAGAAAGAGATTTTGCGGCACATATCGTTCCCGGTGGTAGGCAACGACATCCTCGCGGCTCAACGCATTGAAGAGATCGAGCAGTCCTATGATTGGGAAACGTAATGGATGCCTGAGGAATCTGGTTTCGAAGGCCGTTTGGAAGAGTTGGCTCTCGGGATCGTCCTCAATCATCGCAAATTCTCGACGGATCACATCCTTTTCCCGGACGAACTCCTCTGCAGCGATCGCCGGGTGGAGCACGGCGTCGCCCAGGATGGGCAAGGCCTGGCGCCACGACTCCGCCGGCAGATCGATATGATAGACCGTCCGTTCGTAGGTCGTGTACGCATTGAAATGGCCGCCGAGATCCTGAATTTCCTGGACCATCTGGATGCCGGTCCGCGTAGGGGTTCCTTTAAAGAGCAGATGCTCCAGGAGATGGGAGATCCCGGACCCGATCCAACGGCCCTCATGAATGCTCCCGGTCGCGCACCAACACTGGAGGGAGACCACCGGAACGCGCATGTCCCGATTGACGAGCACCGCCAGTCCGTTGGCCAGTACCCTGCTCTCTACTTCCAGAAGCGAGAGAGGTAACGGCTCTTTTCCGGACGGCGGGACACTGGTTGATCGTAGCGCTGAACTCATGGTGATCCTTCGGGGGACGGGAACCGCCTGCGGATCCCTACGACGTTCCCGCCCCTGCCTTCGTTATACGGCCGGAGCCTTCTTCTTCGCGCGTCCGGCCTTCGCCTCCACTTGGCCGCCCTTTCGCTTTCCCACGGATCGGGCCACCCCCGTCGGGCGGAACGGTTTCACAAACGCCGAAGTGAAGCTAAAGCCCTTTTTGAAATCTTTGCGCGTTCCCGCGCTAGTCTGACCCAATGCTCCATAGGAAGCGAGAGAGAGGATTACGTCCCCCAGATCGCTACAGTTTCGGATTCCCCATTCGCTTAAAACCAACTTGCTCATCGGCCCGAATTCCCGAAGCGCGTGAGTTCGCATGGCTTCCAAAAGCTCCTTGCCCGACGCGGCAGCCGCGGCGGGGCGCTTCCTCTTCCGCCTCCCTCCCTTTCCCGTGGAATTCAGGGCCTCGCGAACGAAATAGTATGCTTCGTCAACATACCGTCCGTCCCGTTCGCAGATCTCTTCGACGATACTGGCAAAGTTCCGCTTGTGCATATTCATCAATGCTCTCTTCTCCCCTCGAAAACCTGCGGATTGTGGGGAGCCTGTTCCGCGAGCCCACGCTCGAGATCTCGGCCCCCGAAGGATTCACGCAAGAGCTTGATCATTCCGCCTAGCGCCAGAAGGGCGAGCAGGAAAAACACGAGCCCCTGCTCCCGACGGGTTAACCAGAAGTCTCGACTCTTCCACCAAGCTCGTAGACCGGCCACCTTGCTGCATATCTCTCCTGAACGCTTTCGCATTTCAAGCAGTTTTCCCGGAGCCGTTGCGCGACAAGGAGCAAGGCCAATTCCTTGTTGGACGGAATCCGAAAAGAGCGAGGCCCGATCCCTTCAAGACCGGAGAGATTCGCGCGAGGCGGATTCGGGACACCGGTTCAAGCCCTCCTGGTTTTTTCTTGCTTTTCTACTCTTCGGCGTGGATAGGCGAGGCAATGCCCGCATTCCGTATCCTGGCTCCGGCTAAGCTGCTTTCTCCCTGGTTAATCGACGGCTTGCGCACCTCTGTGAGCTCTGACGTCTCCGTGGAATCGTACGCCAGGGAGGAGGAGAGCCGCAACTTGATTGCTTCCGGGGCATTCGACCTTGCGGCCCTTCCCGATACCCTGATTTTTCCGCTTCTTCGAGCGGGCCTGCTCCGGCCGCTCGCGGAAGCCCTGCCTACTTCACTCCCGGCGGAACCTCAATTCCTCCACCACTATTTTGATCCGGCTAACCAATTTTCCTGGCCCTTTGGTTTCACTCTGCTGGCGATCGCTGCTCAGGGCACTCCACAAGAGGTGCCAAGCCATTGGAAGGAGCTCGCCGATGGGCGCATCCCGTTTCGGCCTCCCTCCTCCCCTCTTTTTTCCCGCTTCCTTTCCGCTGCCCTCGAGCACGGCTTTCCGCCATCTCCTGGCTCCCTCGCCGGCCAAGGCGGTCCGGCAGCGGCGCGCGTCGAGGAGAATGCCCGAATCGAAATCGACTTTGTCCAGCAGCTCGAACCACGCAAGGAAGCCCCCGGCTGGATTGTCCGCATACCCAGCGAAGGCTCGTGGATCCGGCTTTTCCACTGGGCTATCCCTCGCGGAGGCGCCAATCCGAAGGCGACGGGCGCGGCTCTCCAAGCGCTTTATCGCCCGGATAATCTCGGGCGGTTCGCCTCGGAGGCCCTTCTTGCGGTCACCTCGAGGGAAGCCCGCCAGACGGTCCCCGCGGTACTTCTCCGGAATCCTGATGTCTATCCGGCCGAGACCCTCCTCGACCGATGCGTTTTCGCTCGGGTAGACTGGATATCGCCGCCCTCCAACGCCGGTTGATGGGCGACTCGTTCCCGGGGGCTTGGGAAAGAGGGGGAAGAAGGGGCGGAGGGTTTGAACAGACCACGGGAGAGGAGACCGGTATCGCATGCCTCGATGGACGGATCAGTTTGAACGATTCGCGGTCGACGTTATCTTGGAACGTCGCGACGGGAAGCGCGCCGCGCTTCTGCGCGGACTGCTCTTCCTCTTATCCTTGCTCTATGATCCACTGATCCGCCTCCGGCTCTGGCTCTATAACCGGAATATCCTGAAATCCCACTCCCTAGGCTGCTTGGTCATCAGCGTCGGCAATCTCACCGTCGGGGGAACCGGAAAGACCCCTGTCGTGGAAAAGCTCGCCCGAGATCTCTTTCGCGCGGGCCGTCGGGTTGCCATCCTCAGCCGCGGGTACAAGAGCGTGTCGCGCCCCGTCTGGGCGCGATGGCGCCCGCCCTCCCAGGCCGAGGCGGCCGATCCCGGTCCGCGCGTCGTCTCCGACGGGAAACGGGCTTTCCTTGGGCCGCTCTTGGCTGGGGATGAACCCTACATGCTGGCCTCGAATCTCCAGGGGGTCGTCATCCTGACTGGAAAGGACCGCGTGCGCTCCGGCCTGAGCGCGATCCGCCGGTGGGGAGTCGACACGCTTCTTCTCGACGACGGCTTCCAATATCTTCCTCTCAAGGAGCGGATCGACATCGTTCTAGTCGACCGGGAAACGCCCTTCGGAAACCGATTTCTGCTGCCCCGCGGCACTCTCCGAGAACCGATGAGCCATATTCGCCGGGCGGATATCCTCATCATCACGAAATGCGACGGCTCTCCGCTGACAGAGTTGAAGGCCGAACTTCGCCGATATAATCGACACGCTCCCATTGTGGAGTGCGCCCATATTCCACGCTATCTGACCCAGGTGAGTACGGGAGAAAGACGCTCGCTAACCTTCCTCCAGGGGCTTCGCGTCGTCGCCCTTTCGGGGATCGCCCGTCCCGAGAGTTTCGAAAACGGACTCTGCAAGCTTGGGGCGGAGATCGTCTACTCCCGGCGATTTGCCGACCATCACCTCTTTTCGGAGCAGGAGCTTCTCCGCGTTTTGGAAAGAGCGAAAGCCCGCTGCGCCGCTGCCATCATCACGACCGAAAAAGACGCCGTGCGGCTTCCTTTTCTTCGCACCCCACCTCCGGTCCCGATCTATTTTCTCCGCGTGGAAATCGAGTTCCTCCATGGCGCCGAGGCTCTTCAAAGCCGCCTTCGCGAGAAGATGCGGAGCCGGGTTTCCTTCGCTTTTTCCTCCTCCGGCCACGCGCCTTCCGTCGCGGAAGAGCCGACGGTCAATGGCGCGCGCCCCGTCCTCCTGTGATTCTCCCATCCCCTCCAGAGTCCATTCTGGTACGTTCCCCCAACTGGCTGGGAGACGCCGTCCTGAGCCTGCCCGCGGTGGCAGGCCTGAAACAATGGCTCGGCGCGCGGCCTCTTGCGGTCGCCACGCCGCACAAGTTGAGTTCTCTTTGGCATCTGTGCCCGTTTGTCGATCGCGTGATCGACCTCGGTCATCCACAGAGCCTTTTGCGTGCCGCAAAAAGACTTCGCGAAGGAAGATTCGATGCCGCGCTGCTGCTTCCCAACTCGCCCCGTTCGGCTCTCGAGGCGCAGTTCGCCGGTATTCCCAAGATCTGGGGGAAGGCGCACTGGACGCGCGCAGCCCTGCTAAGCCGTCCTCATCTACGGGGAGATCCAGGGAACCGCTTGCCCCGGCAAGCCGCGGCCTACCTTGCTCTTGTGCAGGAGATCGGGGCTGCCGGTTCCTTAGAGCTACCCGAGTTGCGCATTCCGGCCACTTGGTCAAAACCGACGGAACCCATGATTTCCCTCTGCCCCGGCGCCGAATTTGGCCCCGCAAAACGTTGGCCCGTCGAGTCCTATATTGCCTTGGCCCGTCGATTGCATGAGGCTACAGGCTACCCAATCCGCCTTTACGGAGTCGCGGGCGACCGCGAAGTCTGCCGCCGGATCGCCGCAGCCGCGCCCGGCGTCGAGAGCTTGGCGGGTCAGACAACCTTGGAGGAGTTTCTTTCGGCACTCGCCCGCTCCCGACTGGTCGTCTGCAACGACAGCGGAGCCATGCATGTAGCAGCTCTCCTCCGAGTGCCATCCGTTGCTCTCTTCGGGTCGACCGATCCCGCCCGCACCGGGCCCCTGGGAAGCTCTACCCGCGTTCTCTCTCGTTCGGTGCCCTGCGGCCCCTGTTTTCGCCGTACCTGCCCCAAAGACCTAGCCTGTCTGCGCCGCATCGATCCGGAAGCGGTTTTCTCGGCCTGCCTGGAACAACTGCGCCCCTCCGCGGCGCTTTCTCCGTGAACGTCCCCAACGATTCGCAAACGCCCTTGCCCCCTCCGCTTCCCCCGACGGCTCCTACGAAGCGTTCATCGGAGGGGAACGTAGCGACGCACCGGGCCGCCGGAGTCGTGAGCCTCGCCGTAATGGGTTCCCGAATCTTCGGCCTCATCCGAGAGCTCGCCTTCGCAGCCCTCTTCGGCGCGGGCAAACTACTCGACGCCTACCTCGCCGCTTTTCAAATTCCCAACCTCTTTCGCGATCTCTTCGCAGAAGGAGCCCTCTCCACCGCGTTTACGACCGTCTTCGCGAAGACTTGGGAAGAGCAGGGCAAGGCTAGGGCGTTTTCACTGGCGAACCACCTGCTCGCGATCCTGCTCATCGTCCTCTCCCTCCTCTGTCTGGCGGGCATGCTCCTGGCTCCTCTCCTCGTCGAAGTGACGAGCTTCGGCTTCCACGCGATTCCAGGAAAGTTCGAGCTTACCGTGCAACTCACGCGGCTGCTCTTTCCCTTCATTCTCTTCGTCGCGCTGGCCGCCGTCGTCATGGGAATCTTGAACGCGGGGGGGCTCTTCGGCTTGCCCGCATCGGCCTCAACCGCGTTCAACATCGTTTCCGTCGTTCTCGGGGTTCTTTTTGCCTATCTGCTCGATCCCCAGCGCGATCTCGCCCATCCCTCGTTCGGCGAGGCCGCCGTCTTCGGCGTCTGCATCGGCGTTCTCCTTGGAGGCCTCGCTCAGCTGTTGATTCAGCTTCCGGCGTTCCGTCGGATCGGCTATGGATGGCGATGGAATCTCGACCTTTCGGATCCGAAGCTTCGGGAAATTTGGCGCTTGATGATCCCCAGCATGATCGCCGGTGCCGCCGTCCAAGTGAACGTCTTGGTCAACGGCATGTTCGCCTCGGAGATCAACGGCGGCCGCTCCTGGCTCAACTGCGCCTTCCGGCTCATGCAGTTCCCGATCGGGGTCTTCGGCGTGGCGATCGCCACCGTCACACTCCCGACAATCTCCCGGCAGCACGCTCGGGCGGATCTCGACTCCTTTCGGCACACGTTGCGCCATTCCCTTCGCCTCGGCCTGTTCTACACGATTCCCGCCGCAGTCGGTTTGGCCGTGCTCTCGGAGCCCCTCATCCGCCTGATCTACCAGCATGGCCGCTTCAGCCCCTGGGATACCCACCAGACCGCCACGGCGCTGGAAGCCTACACGCTTGGCCTTGCGGGCTACGCGGGAATCAAGATCCTGGCCCCCTGTTTTTACGCTCTGGGCTCCCCCGCCATTCCCCTGCGGGTCAGTCTCTTCGGAATCGGCCTCAATCTCCTGCTCAACTTCATACTGGTAAAGGCCCTCTCCTTTGGACACGTCGGTTTGGCTCTCACCACCTCGTTTGTCGCGCTCCTCAATTGCCTCCAGCTTTTCCTATCGCTAGACCGGCGCGTCTTTCCGGGCGGGCTGCGCAGCTGGGTTTCGTTTCTATGGCGCTTGTTGCTCGCTTCCGCCGCCTGCGGCATCATAGCCGAATGGATCGTCCGGACGGCCGAGCGATCGGCCTTGCCTTCTCTGCCCCTGGGCAGAGCACTCGTGGTCGCCGCGGCGGTAACCGCCGGCGCATCGGCCTTCTTCATCTCCGCCCGCACTCTCGGCCTGGAGGAGTGCCGCGAGGCCCTGGGTCTCTTCCGACGACTTCTCCGGCTGGGCAGCAGGCCGAGAAGTCGGGATCGATAAAACATACTCATCCTTGACTCTATGAGCGGGATAGAAGGCAGCTCGCTATCGGACCGTCGGCCGATCAAGACCCGGTCGGCTTGGTGGGTGCAGGCGATCGGTCGTGGATTGGCGCACTTGGGAGTAAGTCCCAACCAAGTTTCCGTGTCCGGCATCGGCTTCGCACTCATCGGGGCTGCCTTGCTGATCGAAGAGACAAACGGCTCCGCGAGGGCAACGCCATACCTACTGGCGGCGGTCTGCATTCAACTGAGATTGCTGGCGAATGTCTTAGATGGCCTTATCGCGGTGGAGGGCGGTCGGCAGACCAAAACGGGCGAGCTCTATAATGAAATTCCGGATCGGATCGCGGATGTCGCCTTTCTCGCGGCTGCGGGCTATGCCTCGCTGCATGGGGAATGGGGAATAGCCTTGGGTTGGATCTCGTCAGTTCTGGCTGTGATGACGGCCTACATTCGGGCCATGGGAGCTCGCCGGGGAGAACCGCAAGATTTCTGCGGACCGCAGGCAAAACCGCAGCGGATGTTTTTACTCACCTTGGCATGCATTCTGGCCGCCGGGGAAAAACTCGCGGGAATGCCCCCGCGCGTCCTATTCATCTTCCTAATCATCATCGCACTTGGAACCTTGATGACGTGCGTTCGCCGAACGGCACGGCTGGCCCGACGATTGAGATCCACATGATCGCGGAGTTGTCGGCCACCGCCGTCAGACTTTTTACCGGCGTCCAGGCCCGGTGGCTGGGCTGCGCGCCTGACCTCACGCAGCGGATCTACTTCGCCAATCATACAAGCAACTTCGACTTCCTCGTCCTATGGTCGGTCTTGCCTTCCGATGCCCGCCGCAAAACGCGGCCGGTAGCAGCCAGTGACTACTGGCGGGCCGGACGGCTTCGTAGCTATGTCGCCGAACATGTCTTTCGCGGGATCTTGATCGAGCGCAAGAACATTAATCGCTCGAACAATCCGATGGATCAGCTCGTCGCAGCACTCAAAAGAGGCGAATCGCTCATCCTCTTCCCTGAGGGGGGACGCACCGCGGAGCCGGAAATGCGGCCGTTCAAGAGCGGACTCTATCATCTGGGCAAGGAGATGCCGGAAGTTGACTTGGTGCCGGTTTATCTCGATAACGCCAACCGCGTTCTACCGAAGGGCGAATTCTTCCCCATTCCCTTTATCTGTTCCGCTAACTTTGGCGCTCCGCTCCACGTTCGACCGGATGAATCGAAGGACGGGTTTCTGGCGCGCGCGCGTGCGGCGGTGGCGGCCATGGCCAAACCATGAACTTATTTTTCCACGATCCCGAGACATTCGCACTCGTTGTCGGCATCTTCGTCCTGCTGCTCGCCGCTTCAAGCATCGGACTCGTTCTCAAGAAAACGGTCAAAAGCGAAAAGGGACAGGAAACGATTCTGAACCTAAACGCCCGGATCAACGCTTGGTGGATAATGATTATCATCTTCTTTCTTGCGGTGGCCACGGGAGAAATTGGAACGGTCATCCTCTTCGGACTCACTTCCTTCTTGGCGCTTCGAGAATACATCACCTTGACGCCAACCCATCGAGCCGATCATCGCGCCCTTTTTTGGGCTTTCTTCATTATCACTCCGCTGCAATACGTACTGATCGCCTTTCACAGGTATGGCCTGGCGATCATCATGATCCCGGTTTACGCCTATCTCTTCGTTCCGATCCGCAACGTGATCGCGGGGAATTGCCAGGATTTTCTGGCCCGTAGCGCCAAGATCCAATGGGGCTTGATGGTCTGCGTCTATTTTGTGAGCTACGCGCCTGCGCTGCTGCTGCTCCGTATACCCGGTTGGGAGGGTCAGGATGGAAAGCTTCTCTACTTTCTGGTCTGCGTGGCACAAATGAGCGACGTCCTGCAATACGTCTTCGGCAAATGTTTCGGGCGGCACCGGATTGCTCCAAGCATCAGTCCCAATAAAACGATCGAAGGCTTTGTCGGCGGCGTTACCGGAGCGGTGTTGATTGGCACGGGCTTGTACTGGATCACCCCATTCCATCCATGGCAGGCAGCCCTGATGGCCCTAACGATAGCGCTGATGGGCTTTTATGGCGGCTTGGTGATGTCGGCCATCAAACGCGATCGAGGCGTGAAGGATTACGGCACGATTATTCCGGGTCATGGCGGCATCATGGACCGCATCGACTCGCTCTGTTTCGCTGCCCCCGTTTTCTTTCATCTCACCCGTTTCTTCTTTGGATGACCCATGCCAGACCGCCCACATGAAAAACCGAGCAGAGTGAAGGAGCAATGCCCTTTCTGCCAGCCGTGGAAGAAAGCCTAGCAGAATCAGCCGCTTGAAAAGCACAGCGAATCGCTTGTTCCGAGCCCGACTCTTCGTAAAGATTCCTCCGTGGCCCGATTCGTGCAGCTCCCACTCGTCGCCGGTGGTCCAAAGCTCCTGATCGGCCTCATCCACCTGCGACCTCTGCCAGGGGCACCGCGCTACGACGGGCGGTTCGATTCTGTAGTAGAGAGCGCGCTTGCGGATCTCGGCGCTTGGCTGGAGGGAGGGGCGGATGCGCTCTGCATCGAAAACTACGGCGATGCTCCGTTCTGGAAGGACGCCGTGCCCCCGGAAACGGTCGCCGCCATGGCGGTCGTCGGCTCCGAAATCCGGCGGAGGACAGAGATGCCCCTGGGTTTCAATGTGCTGCGCAATGATGCCCGGTCGGCTCTGGCCCTCTGCGCCGCTTGCGGAGGGAGCTTCCTCCGGGTCAATGTTCTTGCAAACACGGCTGTGACCGACCAAGGAGTGATCGAAGGGGAAGCGGCTTGCCTTCTTCGAGAGAGGTCCCGTTTGGATCCACAAATCCGCATTCTGGCCGATCTCCGCGTCAAGCACGCCATGCCTCTGGTTCCTCGCCCGCTGGAGGAGGAGGCCATCGACCTTATGGAACGGGCGCTGGCGGACGCGGTCATTGTTACCGGGCCGAGGACCGGAGCCGAGGCGCCGGTTGAGAAAGTCGAACGCCTTCGGAAAGTTTTGCCGCACACACCCCTCCTGGTGGGAAGCGGGATCGCGGTGGACAATCTACCGCGCTATCTCTCTGCATGCGACGGAGTTCTTGTCGGAAGCTCGGTAAAAGCGCTGGGGATCGAGACCCGGGTCGAGCCTGAGAAGGTGCGAAGCGTTGCCCGCCTTCTCCATGCACCGCCGGCCCGCGCAGCTTCCCCCCTCGGTCCACAATGATCGTTCGACGGCTCCCGCCCACGAAGGCGCTCCGCCGCTTCGCCGCAATGATGCTGATCCTCTCCCTCGCCTTTGTTCTATTCTGGACTTGGAGATCTCTCCTTCTCTGGCCATTTCGTCTCGAGCAGTGCGTCCTTGTGGTCATCGAGGGAGCCGATTCCTGGCAAGGCCGGCTTTCCTGCTGGAAACGAGTTCTCCCCGGAGGCGGCTGGACCGAAGCTAAGGGAGCAATCCCGGTCCTCCTCGGGCGCAACGGCGTCGCTTGGGGCATCGGTCTTCATCCGCCACAGCCTGGGCCTCAAAAGGAGGAAGGAGATGGCCGCACTCCGGCCGGCCGATTTCGGCTGGGGCTTGTCCTGGGAACCGCACCCTCCCTCCCGCAAGGCGCCAAATGGCGGCTCTATCATCGCAAATCGCCGCAGGACGCCTGGATCGAGAACCCTGAGCTTCCTCAATACAACCATCTGGTGACCATCCCAAACGACGAAGCCGCCCCGGACTGGTTTTCGGCCGAACGGCTACGGATCGAAGACCCGGTACTCGAATGGATGATCTTCGTGGAGCACAACTACCCCGCAAGCCGTCCGGGAAGTGGCAGTGCTGTTTTCATCCATGGGCGATACGGAGAGCACGCAGCCACTTCCGGATGTCTCGCACTCGAGAAGAAGAGCCTCCTAGAGCTGATCCGCTGGCTCGATCCGAGGGCAGATCCCGAGCTTCTCGTGCTGACCAAGGAGGATTACCTGCGCCTCTGGCGGTCCTGGGCCCTACCCAACCCCGGGCGGGTGGGCCTTTTGCAAAACCCTTGACGGCCGTTTCTCACAAAAAATCTTGGGGGAAAAATGCCCGTTAGCGCCAACTGGCCGCATGGGACGGGACATGGTTCGCCCGGAGACGCCGCTAGGGCGTTCCGCCGAAGAGCGCGAGCAGGACCGCAACGACGACGATGTTGGCCATGGAGAGAGGAAGCAAGATCTTCCAGCCAAGGGTCATGACCTGATCGTAGCGAAATCGGGGCAGGGTCCAACGGACCCACATGAAGAAAAAGACGAGCAGGCAGACCTTAGCCAGGAAGACGATCGCCTGGAGAAGGAAGATCCCGAGCGAGGTCGCCGCCCCCAGCCAGCCGAAAGGCAGGCTCCATCCCCCGAGAAATAGGGTTACAAAAAGTCCGCTGGCCGAAATGAGCGCGGCATATTCGCCCAGGAAGAACATGCCGAAGCGCATGCCTCCATATTCGGTGTTATATCCTCCTACAAGCTCCTGCTCGCTTTCCGGAAGATCGAAGGGAGCCCGATTGGTCTCCGCAAAAAGAGTTACAAGAAAGATCAAGGAGGAGATCAGGAGCGAAGGCCAGAAGAGGAGGAAATGCCAGTCGATCTGTTTCCCTACGAAGGGCAAAAGAAACCAGCCGTGCTCGATCTGAAAATTGACGATTTGCGGGAGGCTCAAGCCCCCGGAGATCAAGAAGATGGGGATTGCCGAGAAGCCGAGCGCAACCTCATAGGAGATCATCTGGGCGCTCGACCGGATTCCGCCCAGAAACGCATACTTCGAGTTGGACGACCACCCTGCCAACACGATTCCATAGACCCCAAGGGAGGTCACCGCAAAGAGGAGCAGAGCGCCGATCCCCACGTTGGCGATCACCCCGGGTTGCGGGATCAAGAGGGAGAGCCCCGGCAAGCGAATCGGATCCACCCCCGCAAATGGGATCACGCAGATTGCCAGGAGTGCCGGAAGGAAGGCGAGCACCGGAGCCAAGTTGTAGTAAAAGCCCCGCACGTGCCCAGGAACAAACTGCTCTTTAAGCATGAGCTTGAAGGCGTCCGCGAGCGGCTGTCCCAATCCCATGAGTCGCGCCTTCAAGAAAGGAAGGCCGACGCGGTTCGGCCCGATGCGATCCTGCATCGCGGCGCTCACCTTTCTTTCCGCCAAGACGGCGTAGGCTACCAAACCCAGGAGAACCGCAACGACCAGAAGAATCTTGATGAGAGTGCTGACAAGAAAAACAGTTAGCGTAGTGACCATGAATTGGGGATCTCCTAATGGGCTTCTATCGACGTGGGCAAGCCCTGATCCCCAAGACCAGCCCAGGTAAGTCCTTGAAAGGAAGGCGTCGCCGCCGCCAGCTTCGTAAAAACCTCAGGACCGCCCTCGCCTATGTCCGCCCCTCCTAAGGCAAGAATCAGTTTCCGGAGAATCCAGACGTCTTCCTTGGCTCGGCCTGGTGTCGGGATCGCCTTCTGAAGTCGTTGGACCCGGCCGGCACGGTTTACCATGGTGCCGTCCTTTTCCGCGAAGGATGCGCCCGGCAGCACCCAGTGAGCCTTTTCGTAGGTCTTGTCCGATAGAATCCCCTGCCAGACCAGAAGGGAGAGCTGCCCGAGCAGCTCCTCCGGTACGCCGGCGCCGACCGCGTCTTCGTGGAGGCAGTAAAGAGCCCGCACCCTCCCTTCCTCGATCCTTTTCCGCAGTTCGGGTAGCTTCTCTCCATCGGCACCGATGCCCAAGATTCTGGCACCCTGACTGTTGGGATTGAGGTCGTCGCTTCTGAGGAGACCATCGGCTTGCCCCTTCCGAGGAACTACCTCGAGGAAGAGATCGGACTCGCCCCGCAGAAGATCCCGCAGACACTGCACCAGAAACAACTCTTCGTTGGTCAGTCGCGCTGAGACCAGCAAAGCTAGGGAGGAGGGCTCGATCTTGCGCAGAGACTCGGCCACCTGCTCCAGGATGACCGGCCATTCCCCCGGAAACAACTCTCTCTCCTCACGTCGGGCCGGCTCCAGTACCCGGTGCTTGCTATGAATGGGATGGAAGCCGAGTCGCCCTTGATCGCACATCCACTGCGAGTTGACCGCCTCGTTGACTCGGGGAGTTAGCCGATAGACAAAACCTTCGCGGCTTCCGATGGTGACGTTGCAGCCGGTCGCGCAGTCGACACAGATGCTTTTGGTCTCCTTGAGGAACCAGACGCGCATCTGAAACCGGAAGTCTTTCGTCGTCAGCGCGCCGACGGGGCAAATGTCCGCCGTGTTGAGCGAATAGTTACTCGTAAAGCGCTTCTCTGGGTAAATGGAAAGGCGGCTGCAGCCCCCCCGCTCGGTAATGCCCAAGCAGTCCTCGTCCACCATTTCCCGGGCGAACCGGATGCAGCGCGTGCAGAGAATGCACCGTTCGTCGTCGAGAAGGATGCGGGGCCCGATATCCACCCGCTTCGGCTTCTTTACCTTCTGTTCTCCGAACCGACTCCGTCCTTTCCCGAAATCAAAGGCAAACTCCTGGAGCTCGCACTCTCCGGCCTGGTCGCAGATCGGACAGTCCAGAGGATGATTGGCCAGCAGAAACTCCATCACGCCTTTCTGGCATTCCTGGGTCAGCGGGGAATTGGTCCGGATCGCCAGTCCCTCAAAAGCCGTCGTCGCACAAGCGATCTGTGGCCTAGGCATCCACTGGATTTCCGGGCGCCCTTCCGCATCCAGGACCCGCTTCCGATCCGGGCCCAGTTTCGGCGTGCCCATCTCGAAGAGACACATCCGGCAGTTTCCTGCAATGGAGAGCTTGGGGTGGTAGCAGTAGTGGGGGATCAGCTTGCCGAAACGCCGAGCCACCTCGATCACGTTAAGACCGAGAGGCACCTCCACCCATTGTCCATCGATCTGTACATGGACCAGCGGCGTATCGGCAGGCGGTAGATCGTGGTCGAAAGGGTTCTTGATCAGGGCCATGGTTAGACTCGTGGCGAAACTGGCTTAAGAGGAGGAGGGGCGGAGGATGAGACCCGGCCGCTCTCTCTCTCCGCCACCTTGGCTTCAAATTCTTCCCGGAACTTGCCGACGAAGCTCTCCACCGGCCAAGCACACGCTTCCCCGAAAGCGCAGATCGTTCGGCCGGCAATCTGACCCGCCAGATCAAGCAGAAGCTGCGGATCCTCCGGCCTCCCCTTCCCTTCGGCCATGCGATCGAGCACCTTGTGCATCCAGAGAGCGCCTTCCCGGCACGGGGTGCACTGCCCGCACGACTCGTGGGCATAGAATGCGGAGAGGTTGTTCAGGCACTCCACCATGTCGCGGGTGTGATCCATGACGATGATGCCGCCCGAGCCCGACATCGAACCGGCGGCCGTGAACGTATCGAAGTCCAGAGGGATGTCCTCAAGCCTCATCTCGATCTCTTCCACCATTCCCTCGGAGTTCTTGCGGCGGATCCGATAGATCTCTCCAGCACGCAAGACCTTCGCCGATGATCCGCCGGGAATCACCGCCTTCAGCCGGTTGCCGTCACGAATTCCTCCGCAGACGTCGTAGAGCAGCTCGCCGAGCGTGATGGCACCACCATCGTATTCAAAATATCCAGGACGACAGACATCCCCGCTCACGCACCAGATACGCGTGCCCGTGTTGTTGGGAGTGCCAATCTTGGCGTAAGCCGCTCCTCCCATCTCCAGGATGTGTTTCACGTTGCACAAGGTCTCGACGTTATTGACGATCGTCGGACAGAGATAGAGACCCAAGGCGGCTGGAAAATAGGGGGGCTTAATCCGCGGATAGGCTCGCTTCCCCTCGAGCGACTCGATGAGTCCTGTCTCCTCTCCGCATATATAGGCGCCCGCGCCGCGAAAGACGAAAATCTCCAAGTCGTACCCGCTGCCAAGAATGTTCGCGCCCAAAAAATTCTTGGCGCGTGCCTCGGCTAGGGCGCGCTCCAAGATCCGCGCCCCCCCGGTCATCTCGCCGCGGATGTAGATGTACGCCAGATGTGCACGATTGGCATAGGAGGCGATGATCATCCCTTCCAGAAGCTGGTGGGGATCCTTGTACATGATCTGGCGGTCCTTGAAGGTCCCGGGCTCGGACTCATCCGCGTTGCAGAGCAGGTAGACAGGTTTCCGATTCTTTGTGTGATCGATGAAGCCCCACTTCGTTCCGGTCGGAAAGCCGGCTCCTCCCCTTCCCCGAAGCCCGGACGCCTTGACCTCCGCAACAATCGCCGCCGGATCCATCGAGAGCGCCTTGCGCAGCTGTTCGTAGCCCCCATGCCGCAGATAACAGTCGATGTCCGTAGTGTAGCCGGGCTCATCCGCGTAACGGAGGATGATCCGATGCTCCTGTGCCGGGCCTGCTGCTGATCCAATCCGGGCCATTTCAACCTTTCAATGAGCCATCCGGCGCGCTATGAACCGGCCTCTCGGCCAGGAACCGTTCCACGGTTTCGATCGTAGCCCGATCATGCTCCTCTTGATTTACCATCATCGCAGGAGCGCTGCCGCAGGACGCGAGGCACTCCACAAATTCCACCGAATAGGCTCCGTCCGGACTCACATACATCCCGTGACCCGCCGGAGCGGTCGCCCCGCATCGCTCCCGGATCTGCTCAAAGAGCTTGTGGCTCCCCGCCAAGGCGCACGAAAGGGTGCGGCAAACCCGGAAATGGGTTTTTCCAACGGGCCTTAGACGGAGCATGGGGTAAAAGGTGACCAGCGAGATCAGGTTAATCGGCTTGAGCCCCAGCCTCTCCGAAATCCATTCGATCGCCCGTTGACTCAAGAACCCAAACTCTTCCTGCCAGAGGTGAAGAAGCGGCAGAGAAGCACTTCGCCGAAAAGCGGGATACTGCCCGATGATCTCGTTGGCCTTGCGCTCAAATTCGGCTCCTGGAACCTCGTCGCCGGGAAGCAGCGGTTGATCGGGCACTACCATGTCAACTCCTCCTCCCGCCTTATCGATCGCACTCGCCCATCACGAAATCAAGGCTGCCAAGAATGGCCACCACATCCGCAATGAGATGCCCGGGAAGCAGCTTTGGCAAGATGCTCAAGCTCATGAAGCTCGGTGCCCGGATCTTCAGCCGGTGGGGCACTCCTCCCCCCTTGCTTAGGATATAAAATCCAAGCTCTCCCTTCGGATTTTCGGCCCCGAAGTAGACCTCTCCCGGAGGGGCGGTGATCCCTTCGGTAACGATCATAAAATGTTGAATCAACTCCTCCATCTTGGAGAGGACGGCCGACTTCTCGGGATCGTAGCTCCGAGCGTCGTCCACGGCCACCGGCCCGTCCGGAATGCGGACTAGCGCCTGCTGCAGAATCCGCCGGCTCTGACGCATCTCCTCGACGCGGAGGACGAAGCGATCGTAGGAGTCGCCCCTGCTGCCGACGACCACCTCGAACTCATACTGCTCGTAACCGAGATAAGGGGCCTTCTTCCGCAGATCCAGCTCGACTCCGGAAGCACGAAGGTTCGGCCCGGTCAACCCATAATCCATTGCGTCCTCCGGCGGGATGACGCCGACGTCCTTCGTCCGATCGACGAAAATTCGATTACGACAGAGCAGCTTGTCAAGCTCGTCGAGCTGCGCGCCGAACTGATCCACGAAGGCCATCGCCCTCTCCGCCCAACCCGTGGGCAGATCCCGAGCGACACCCCCGACTCGGGTATACGTCGTCGTGAATCGGGCGCCGGTCAGTTCTTCAATCAGCGAATAGATCTTCTCCCGCTCGGTAAACGTATAAAGAAAGACGGAGATCGCCCCGCAATCCATGGCAAAGGCGCCTAGCCCGAGGAGATGGGACGAAATCCGAGCCAGCTCGCAGCAAATGACCCGGATTGCCTGGCAGCGCGGCGGCACGGTCCAACCCATCAGTTTTTCGACAGCGCAGGCGTAGGCGACGTTATTCGCCAAGGGAGCCAGATAGTCGAGACGATCCGTGTAGGGAATGAACTGATTGTACTGCATGTTCTCGGCGATCTTTTCATCGCCGCGATGCAAATACCCGATCACGGGATCCGCCTTCACCACGACCTCTCCATCCAGCTCGAGCAGGATCTGTAGAACCCCATGAGTGCTTGGATGAGACGGCCCCAGGTTGACAATGAGCCGTTCCCCGGCAGGAGCGTCCGAAAGGAACTCGCCGCCCTGAGGCACTCTCTGGCTAAGGAGACCGGCAGGACCCGTCATCGTTTTTCTTCCTCCAATTCGTCTGCTGGATGTGCGCGAGGCTCCCGCCTCCGGCTCTCCTCGGCCGATCGCGTCACAAATGGACCTCCATCCATAGGAGCGGGACGAGAGAAAGCCACCCCCCCCGCGTCGCTCGCCTTCCCTTCGAGCGGGAAGTCCTTTCGCAGCGGGAAAAATGGATACCCATCCCACATCAGGATGCGGCGAAGATCGGGATGGCCGGCAAATCGGATCCCCATCATGTCGAAAGCCTCCCGCTCCTGCCAATTCGCGGTGGCATAGACTGCGGCGAGCGACGGGACCACCGGCTCCTCCCCTCCCACGCGCCCCTTCAGGCGAAGGAATGCCCCGGACTGCGCCGCAGAAAAGTGGTAGACCATTTCGAACCGAGGCTCCTCTTGC
The DNA here is from genome assembly GCA_050179015.1 of Methylacidiphilaceae bacterium. Classification (GTDB taxonomy): domain Bacteria; phylum Verrucomicrobiota; class Verrucomicrobiia; order Methylacidiphilales; family Methylacidiphilaceae; genus Methylacidimicrobium. The sequence continues at coordinate 50,872 of JBFXFN010000009.1, forward strand.
CAGTGATCGACCGGCGTGAGATCGAGCAGCGTACGAAAGCCCATCTCCTTGAGAAGCTTTGCCGCTTCCGCAATGATCGAAAGCTCGATCCGCACCGTCGTCTCGCCCCGAAACTCGTCGACCCCCTGAATGCCTTCCCCGAGGCTCGCCCGAAGCCGTTCTACCGCTTCCGCGCTCGTCATTGCCTGATTCCGAACTATTCCGCTTCCCGCTCTCTGCTAGCGATTGTCCACCGACTCTCTTACCCTCGCCTGATTTTTTTAGGCCACCTGCTTCAGACGACGCAGGGAAGGGTCGCCCTCGATCTTGGCTTGGATGCGCAAGAGCCCATCCAATAACGCCTCCGGCCGCGGGGGACAGCCGGAAATGTAGACATCGACGGGAAGTAGCTGGTCAATACCCTGAAGGACAGCATAGCTTCGATACATCCCCCCGCTCGAAGCGCAGGCACCCATCGCGATTACCCACTTGGGCTCGGGCATCTGATCGTAAATTCGTTTTACGGCGTACGCCATCTTGTACGTTACCGTCCCCGCAACGACCATGAGATCCGCCTGTCGCGGGGAGAAGCGCATCACCTCGGCTCCAAAGCGGGCGATGTCGAAACGTGCGCAGGAGGCGGCCATGAGCTCGATTGCGCAGCATGCCAAGCCCATCGGCATGGGCCAGATCGAGTTTTTCCGCATCCAGTTGATGGCGGAATCCACGGTCGTCAAGACGACGTCCCCCTCGATCTTGGAGTTGTAGCCTAATTCCTGCGTCTGCCCCATATGCGTCAATCTAACGGCGACGGCCTACGCAGCAAGCAAAAAGGTCCATGTTCGGCGATTCGTCTGTTTGCTTTCTTGAAAGCAACCCGACTGCTAATCTGCTAAGGAGGGAATGCGCTCGAATCTTCTTTTCATCTGCACAGGCAACTACTATCGGAGCCGTTTTGCGGAAGCGGTCTTCAACTTTTACGCTTCCGTTCGGGAGCTGCCGTGGCGGGCCTCTTCCCGCGGCCTTGCCGTGGGACCCACTCCCTTTCCGATCTCTCCCTTTGCCTGCGCGCGCTTGCAAGAGCTTGGCATTGCGCTTTCTCACACGAGCCCATCCCCAACCGGCCTCACGGAAACGGACCTAGCTCGATCGGACCGCGCCATCGCGCTGGAAGAGAGGGAACATCGTCCGATGATCGTCCGGCTCTTCCCGCAATGGATCGAGCGCATCCGGTTTTGGGACGTCGCCGACGTCGACCGGCTACCTCCCGCGATCGCTCTGGCCAAGATCGAAAACCATGCACATCTCCTCCTCGAAGAACTTGCGGGAGGACCACCCGCGGCAATGCCGCCCAAGAAGCCCCTGGGAAGTTCCGG
>JBFXFN010000010.1:0-51150 GCA_050179015.1 Methylacidiphilaceae bacterium
TGCCGGGTGGGGATCACTGCCCCCCACTGGGCGATGCACCCTTTGCACGGCGCACCCAGAGCTCCGGCTGCCGATCCCGAGGCAACTTGTCCACCAGCTCCTGGAGTTGAGCCCGAGTGGCCCGGGTCACGTATCCCAACTCCATCCCCAAAAGGCACTCCGACAAAACCTTCGCTCTCCCTTCCTACTCGATTCAGCGAAGAGCTATTTTGCGTAAGTGCCGCATCGCCTAAAGAATGCTGAAAATCATGAGGAAGATCCGTTCAGGCTGACGGTGTCGGCAAAGATCGTTATTTGCACTCTGCGATGACTTTATCCGCATACGTGATCCCGGTGTTGACCATATCATGGAGTCCCACCACCTCCTCCTCGTAGTCACAAATGTTGCGCCACAGCCGCAAGTCACGCAGGTGAGAGGCCAGTTCAATCTTCCCCCGGGCTCCCAAATAGTTGCTTAAGCGCACGTGATCATCCGCTTTCCTAGTTGGCTTGAACTCCAAGCACTGTTTGGCGTAATTTCGAGCCCAGCAAAAAGCCGCGTAATAGGCTCGGCTTGTTGCAGACCGATAAGCAGCTTCCAAGGAATAGTCGGCAACGCTTTGTGTGCCGGATAGTTCCTTTGCTAGCTTTAAGTACTCGCGCCAGTCAAAAGGCATCTTCCTATTCTGGTGCCCGAAAGTCTGTGGTTAGCTGGATCCATCCCTTCTTATCCGCGAGGTGGTTCAAAAACTGGCGTTGCGCTTTTTCAAACTTTTCAACAAAATCGTTGTATTGGTTTAGCCGAATGCACACTGCAAGATAGCGGTCCTCAAACTCTGGATCTTGGTAAACGTCCACAACCAGCTGAGCAGACGCAAAATATCGGCGAGCGGTGTCTACAGCAATAGGAACCACATCGATCAGGTCGGGAAACTGGAAGAGATATTGGCGAATCTCATCGATGTTCTTGAGATAGACTTGCTTCCCCTGTAAGAACGTAAGCAGATATTCAACCGCGCTCGCGGTCGAACTCTGTGCCGACTGGTCTGTCGCCTGATCCCAAGGCGAAATGGTCGAAGACGTGCTTTCTGGTTCCTTGCACAACGCCGTCCGGGGCTTAACCCAAGCGCACTCTTGAATAAGGGTGACCATCGGCAAGAGAAACACCGCTTCGCAAAGTTCATGCTGCGGCTCCCACGAAGGAGAAGCGGCGTATTCTTCCGGGCTCTGAACTGCCTGTCCCGATTCGCAGGAAGGACTTCCTGCGGGGACGACCCAGCGAGAAACCCGGCTCCTGATTGGCTTAAAATCGGGATTCTCCGAAAAGGACTCCAAGACATCCGTGCTTTCTCCTCCCACGGTGGGGATGTCTTCCGGGAGGGACTCTTCCCAAGTGCACTTTTGAACACGGCTGACCGGACGAGAGACCAGCCTTCCGATTGACTCCTCGCACGGATGATCGGGCGCGAGCACCGTTGATGTCATGCCCTACTCCTTGGTTCCGACAGCCTGCTTGTGCTCAATAAAGAGAAAAGGGGTGGATTGAACGGCGTATAAGGGATTCCCCGCCGGATCCTTCTTTCCTTTGGAACGAAGGATCCGAATGATTTCGGATTTGACCCGGATAACGGTTCCATCGTCCAGCTCCGCTATCGTCCATCCTTCGCTGCGGCTCTGGAAGCGAACCTCTTCGGGGTCGTCAAAAGGAAGATTCTGAGCTGCCACCTATACCGCCTTTCCGACTCTCAAATTGACTTTTTGCGAAGATTTTTCAACAGAAAACTGGATTCTCCCGGCCGTTGCGACCACCTGGCCGAAGATCGGGGCCGCCGACCTATGCAAATTCCCCGACGCGGTGGTTTGGACGGCGGCGCAGGACCACGCCCTTGTTTTATTCACGCGGGACAGGAACGGTTTCCCCGCTGGCGATCCAGACCTCGGTTTCCGCGACACCCTTTGACCGCCGTGGACACTGCCTCAGGCAATCCGCAGCGTCCTGGCCCTTCCTCCCCACTCGCGCTCACAGCCTCTTCGCTGTTTTAAGTGAATAGCGCGCGAACATCGAGGGTCAGCTTTCCTGCTTTGAGGAAGGCGCCCATCCTTTTGGCGAACTGGATCATCCTGTTGGTCGCTTCGATGAGTCGGTTCGTCACGCGGTGACTCCCGCCTCGTTCCGCTCGGCCCCTCGCGGGGCAGCGGCCGGTCCACCTGGCTCCCAACCAGATGAGCCTCCCGTGATGCATCACCCTTGGCACATCACGAGCGCCCAATCCCCCGGCGGCTTTCCCCTGTGCACCTGTCTTGGTCGAAGGCGGCAAAGAAGTCAGGGTGCCGTCGTGGCTTCCACCGCCTGCAACAGGATGTTCCGGATCTCCCCGGGATTCTTTGCCACCGCCTGCCGCCACCGCCCGAAACCGCCGTGAGCATTGACGGCCTGCGTCCATTCATCCAGATACCGGCGTTTCACTTGATCCTGCTCTGTGTCCTGACCCTTCGTCTCAAGAACAAGCATGTCGCCGCTGGCGAGGCGCACGAGAAAGTCGGGCCGGTACTTGCGCACGATGCCGCGGTACACGTAGGGCACTTCGAAACCCAGGTGATCGTTCTTTACCCACGCGGCCACGTTGTCGCTCTCGTCGAGTGCGAACGCATCCGACGCCTCCCAGGTGCTGTCGTAGACGCAGACCTTGATGTGCGACTTGCGGGCGCGCTCGCATGGCTTGCCGGTGTACCAGGTGCGCATGTCGCCCGTGGAGCGGATGGGATGATCGCGGTCGAAAACCGGCGTCAGACGCTCGGAGTTCTCCTGCCGCACCGCATCCAAGACGTACTGCACGACCCGCGACATATTGAGCGTGATAATTAGCCTGCGACGCAGCTCATCCTGGTGGAAGAGCGGCGGCGCAATGACAATCCGGTCGGACTCGATGAACCGTTCGACGATCCGCACCAACTGCGCAAGCAACACTTCGCGACCGCCCTGCCAGGTGTGCTTTGTCTGGTCGAAGACATCGCGAGCCGTCTCGAAGACGATGCGCTGGGTACGGAACTCGCGCGTCAGTTTCTCCAGCTCGATGCGATCAATCTTTCTTACATCCGGCTTGCCTTCGATAATTGGGGCAAGCTCCGCCACCTGTGCGGTCTCCGCCGCATTTAACTCGAGCGAGCCTTCACCCAGTCCAGGGTCAATGTTGGCTGTAATACCCGGTCGATACGCACGACGTTCGGCCACTGAATGGCGAATGCGGTTTTTGCCGGATCGGGTTCGACCGCGGTCTTAGGGGTCGGTGGCGGTGGCGGGCCATCCTGCCCTCCCTCGTGCGGCAGGAACGTAAATGGCACGCCGAAGATGTTGACATATTCAGCGTCAAATAGCTCCGACTCCGGGTTTAGCTCATAGGAGGTGCGTCGCAAGCCGCGGCCTACCACCTGCTCGCAGAGCAACTGGCTGGTAAAGGCGCGTAGCCCCATGATATGGGTCACGGTCTTGGCGTCCCAGCCTTCGGAGAGCATCCCAACCGAGATGACGTTCTGGATCTTCTCTCCGGGTTGTCCGGCCTTGCCGATCGTGTTCACAATTTGGCGCAGACGCTCCGCTTGCTCGGCCTTGGTCAGTTTGCGCTCGACAGGCGCTTCGTTTTCCGCCTCGTCGTCGTTCTCTCCGGGCTCATCCACAGGCGCGGCAGGTTCCTCTTGTTTCTCGGCCTCATCCAGCACCTTTGAGTCGATGTGCAGCACGCGCTCGGGGTCGCACAGTTCGTCGATATGGATGCGTCTTGAGTCGAAGGCGTGCTTCACGCGCGCGGCCGTCTCGGTACGGTTGCACACCGTTATCATCACCGGCGGCGTGGGGAAGCCATCTTTATGCCATGTCTTCCATGCCTCGCGCCAGTCGTAGCCGAGCAAGTAATAGGCGTTCAGCACCAGATCGGGCAGCGGCTCTTCGGGCTGCGCACGCCGGTTCAGATCGTCCTTTACGTCCGGATCATTGTAGATGTGGTAGAGACGCGACCTGTAAGTTCGCGCGTCGGGCCGGGCATCGTCTCGAACCACCACGCGCGGGGTCTTCACCAGCCCGGACTCGATGGCATCGTTCAGGCCGAAATCGCTCACGATCCAGCCAAAGAGCGCCTCCTCGCTGCTCTTTTTGCCCGAAGGCGTGAACGGCGTCGCGGAAAAGTCATAGCACTTGAGAATTCCTCGCGAGCGATGAAGCCGGTCCAGCCCGCCGATCCAGACGGTCGCTTCCTGGGCGCTGTCCTTCAGATCGCGTTCGCGCATATACTTGCCCTCCGCTTCCCGGTTGACGCGCCAGGCATGGTGCGCTTCGTCATTGATCACCAGCAGGCTGCGCGCGCCGGCCATCTCGCCCAGCACCTCGCGGGCATAGGCTTCGTCGCTCTTCGCGCCGCGCTTGTCGACGCTTCTGCGCTTCCTGATCTGCTCCTCGCTCTCCCAGGCGAGCGCATGCCAATTGCGGATGAGCACCTTGCCTTGCCGCAAGCAGTCCAGCAGGGTCGAGGGTGTGATATTGAACGCCTCGTAGTAATTGCCCGAGCCAGCAGGCTCCAGCACCGCCAGCCGGCTTTTCACGGTCAGACCCGGCGCGATGACCAATGCATTGCGGGAGAAACGCGCGTCCTGCGGATTCGCTACCTTGTTGAGAATCTGCCATGCGATCACCATCGCCATGACGATGGTCTTGCCCGAACCGGTCGCCATTTTGCAGCACTGGCGCACGAACGCGCCGCCATCGCCGGGTATCTCAATGCCGACGCGCTCAGCCGCAGGCGCTTCCGCGAGCCAGATGAGTGTCTCGATCGCTTCCAACTGGCAGAAGAAGAACCGCCGTGCATCGAACTCTTCCGGGTCGCGCCAGTGATCGAGCAGGCGCTTGGTGATACTGGTCACGCCCGGATAGCCCGCCTCGCGCCAAGTTCTCACGCGCGGGCGGATCCGGTTTACCAGCGGGATCTCCACGAAGATGCCTGGATCGTCAAAGGCTTTGGATTCCCCGGATGCCACGACGTAGCCCGCCGGGCGGCGCCCTTCAGCTAGGTCGAACGCGCGAGTCCCCCGCTCATAGCGCCAGTGCCGCTGCGGCTCCTCGAAGGGTGAATTGATGATGAGCCGATCGATGGTGGTCTTGCTCATCACGCGGCCTTTCGGGGTTTGGCCTGGTTGGCCGATTCGGCGATGGCGTCCAGCGCCTGGGTGATTTCCGGGTCGATCAGCTCAGCGGGAACGAAAGCTGCCAGCGCGTGGTAATCGGTCTTCCCCATTAAATTGCGCAGATCAAGCTTCTCGTAGAAACGCTTGAATAGCGGCTCAAGGCATTCGTCACTTGTCTTGATGTCCGGACTCCACGGGTCCTTACCCAGAGTCCGCAAGGCGTTTTCGATTGCTTCGATTGCCGCCTCCATGGCATTGCGCCACGGCGCGACGAACAGATCGCCCCCCTGTTGGCGCCCCTGCTCCTCGGCATAGGCGAGCAACGTTTCCGGCTGGCACAGGTAATTCTCCAGCTCCCGCCGTCCCCACATCCTTTGCTTGAACCAGGGGTCATCCGGCAGCTTCGTGTCCAGTCGGTCGTAGATGGCGATGCCGACGAGGTCCTCCTTAGCCTCCCGCAAGGCGTGAAAATGCTCCTTTGCCTTGCTCGGCTGGTTGGCGACGTAGCACACGAAAGGGCGCTCGAGATCCACCTGCGCCCGATGCTTCAACGCCTTAGCAAAGGCGCGCAGCATGGCGAGATCGGTCGAGCCTTCGAGATAAAGCACCCAGCCTTTCTCTTCTGCGAGGTAGTACTGGTCGAACCCGACGTCGCGCAGCGCCTTGAGCACCTGGCTACCCCGGTCGTCGATGCGATGCGGCTGGCCGACGAATGCGATCACGATGTCGCGATCGGCCGCCTCGTTGAGGACGACTTCCGAATGGCTGGCGGCGATGAACTGGCTGCCCGTCTCGGCCGCCTGATCGGTAAGGACCTGGTAAATCTGCCGCTGACGCAGAATCTCCAGATGCGCGTCCGGCTCGTCGAGCAATAGCACGGCACCGGGATGCACAGCCATGTGCGCGAGCAGGAGCAGCGTCTGTTGCTGGCCACGTCCGCTTGCCGAAAGATCGAGCGCGATGCCGTCGCGCGTGCGGTAGTCCATGACCACCTCGCCGCGCTCCTTGAGGTAGCGCGGCTCATTGAGCTTGGCGCCGAACAACTCTTCGATACGCTTGACAATGCTTTGCCACTTTTCTCGCCCGTGCTCGGATTCCAGCACCTGCCAGCAGAGGTTGCGCAGCACTTCCGCTGTGCGACCCTCGCCGAGCCGCACGTTGATCGTACCCATCTCCAGCCGGTCTTCGCGGGACGCAAGGCCGGACATCGGCGGCAGATAGGCCAGGCGAAGCGAGGATAAATGCGCCGGCACCTCCATACGCTGAGCATCGACGGTGCGCAGTGGCCGACAGTAGAAAGACTCTTCGTTGGCGTAATCGAATTCCAGCCCGCACGTCCACGTTTTCCCCTGGTCCACGCCTTCGACGACGATCTCGATGAGCACGTTCTGCGTGCGGGTCTTCCCGTCCGCGCGGCTGCCCTCCCGGACGTGTAGATCCCGCCAGAGCAGATTGGCCACGGGAATCGGCACGGCGATCATGTCGCGTCGGTTGATGGTCACGCCTGGCCGCTTCTCGGGAACAACGCCAGCACCGCGCTTTTCGAGCCAGCGTTTCGTTCCCACATCCCACAAGGCGAGTGCCTGCAGGGCCGAAGTCTTGCCGGCATTGTTGGGGCCGATGAGCACAACCCGTTCGCCGAGCTCGATCTCGACGTTCTCGAACAGCTTGAAATTACGTATCGTGAGCTTGGTCAGCATGCCGTCACCCGAGTGCCATCACTTTCAGGCTCTCGATGCCGCGGTCGTCCACGATTTTGACCGCGATGCGATTGTACCCGCCGGGTTTGAAAGGCAGCGACATCGTGCCGCGGTAAGCCGCGATCAACTGTTCATCGATCTCGGCCCTGAGATTCTTGGCAAGCCGCGCCCAGCCTTCGGTCTCGCTAGCCATTGGAAAGAACACTTGGCGCGGATAAAGGCTGCGCCCATCGTAGTCGGTGTCGAGCAGCCACACGGCGATCTTGTCCTTGCTGCCCGATTCAATGCCCCCTGTCTTGGTGTTGTAGTAGTCGAAGCCGTGGACCTCGACCACGTATTTGCCGTCGTCCTGCCGGCACACCTCCACATCCGGCTGGCCGATGAGCCAAAAGGATTCGTTGCTGGAGCGCTTCTTTTTGAGGTCGTCGGTCAGGAGGTCAGCATTCATTTGGACTTTAAGTAAGGTCACTCCTGGCCAGTGGGTCTCGTCGATTTCCTTGGCCGCCTCCGGGTCAAACTGAAAGGCGGCGAAGCCGATGAGTTTCGGCTTAGGCACCAGCGTCTGCGCCTCCTCAATGGCCTGAGCCACCTGCCGCTGCTCCAGCGGCCCGTGCTCTGGCCCGAAGGAAACAGCTACCCGCATGGGGTTGTAGGCCGGAGCATCTTCGCGCACACGATCCGCGCTTTCGTCGCTGGGCCGAGTCTCGCCGTCGGCGTGCAGCCAGCGGCAGCCGGGTAGTGGCTCCAGGCGCGCGAAGCGGATGTATTGCCCTGCCTTGCCGCGAATGCCGGTACGCAACAGCTCGTCGCGCCATTCGCTCTGCCGCAGCGTTTCGCCCGAGCGGGCAATGGAAGCGTCCGCAGGTTGCGACGTACCTTCGAGCAGCTCCTCAACCGACTTCACCGCTGGCGCGGGCACCGCCTCCACGGTGAAGGGACCGGTTACGCGCACTTTCTTGCGATCCACATAAGGCTGGTCGTAGAGCGTTTCCTGATCGGCGTGGCGGGCAATGGCAGCGTCGATCTCCTCCTGCCGCTTGCGGCAAATCTGCCACCACTCGCCCAGCAAGCGCCTCGCCTCCTCCGGCCAGACGCTCTCCGGCTCGCGCGGCATTTGCCATTCTTCCCACGATTGTTTGAGCAGGGCGTTGAGCCGCTCGCGAATCGGCTCCAGCCGGGCTTGCCATCGGGCATGGATGCCGTCAATCTCCGGGTTGTTGGCGATGGACTTGAGTGTGACGTGCGGGACGGTCTTGTACCTGAAGCCGCTGCCGACGTCCTCTTCCGGATGGGCGAGTTCGTAGTAGTCGAACACGGCGGTCATCAGGCGCTGCCTCGCCAGCGTCAGCGCCACGCGCGAGGTGTCGCAGGTGATCCAGCGCCGCCCCCACTGCTCGGCCACGTAGGCCGTCGTGCCACTGCCACAGGTCGGGTCGAAGACCAGGTCGCCCGGGTCGGTGGTCATGAGGAGGCAGCGTTCAATAACCTTCGCTGAGGTTTGTACAACGTAAATGCTTGATTCCCTGGCAAACCCACTGGGCATCGTGTCCAACCAGAGAGCTTTAACTGGCGTCAGCGCAAAATCTTCGTCGTATTGCTTCCAACGTAGGGTATTACCCAGTACCACGAGCCGGTTCATCGACGCCAACGCATCTAAACCTTCCTTCGTGGTCCTCCAGAAATATCCTGGCGGCGGCACGAATGTCCTTGCTTCGAAGTTATAGACGAACCGTGCTTTCTCCGTCCCGCTGTCGTTGTAAAGTCCTTGTGCCGCGAAGCGACGCCCTCCCTCGGGGACGCTTCCTGCCTCTAACTCGGTTTTCGACATGCGGCGGATTGTCCCGTCCGGCAGATACACGAGGTTAAACATCTTCCTGATCGTCGTTTCAGGTCTTTCTGCGAATAACTGGCGGTACCTCACGACATGGCGATCCTTGGAGCACCAGAGCAAGAAGTCAGTCGTCATGTCCAAGAGCTCTGATCCTTTACCTGTCGTTTTCACGAAACAAATGAGAGCTAGGAAGTTCTCAGCCCCGAACACCTCATCCATCAACTCCCGCACGTGGTGTACGTTCTCGTCGCTGATCTGCACAAAGATGCTGCCGCTCTCGGTGAGCAGTTCCCGCGCCAGCAGCAGCCGGTCGCGAAGATAGGTGAGATAGGAGTGGATGCCCAACTCCCAGGTGTCGCGGAAGGCGCGGATCTGCTCAGGCTCGGCGGTCAGGTCCTCATCCTTGCCGTCCTTCACGTCGCGCTTGTTCACAAAGGGCTGGAAGTTGGAGCCGTACTTGATGCCGTAGGGCGGGTCGATGTAAATCATCTGCACCTTGCCCGCCATGCCCTCCTTTTCCAGCAACGAGTTCATCACGAGCAGCGAGTCGCCCGCGATCAGGCGGTTCGACCAGCCATGCTTGTGCCGGTAGAACTCGATGGCGTCGCGTAGCGGCTCCTGGCGCTCGATCTCGAAGAGAACCATCTGCCCTTCGCTCCCGTTGCCGTTGCGCTTCCTGACCGCATCGGTGATGGTGCGTGGGTCAATGCGCTCGTGGACGTGCAGCGAGACTGTCGGCACCTCGAAGGAGGTGTGCTCTGCCTTGCCGGCCCAGACGAGTTGCGGGTCGAGGTGCGGGTCATAAGCGTAACCGCGCTTCGCTCCGACGTCCGGGTCGGTGTCCGGCGTCACCAGTCCCGCGGGCGGATTGTTGATGCGTTGTTTGTCTCGATGTTCGTAGGATTTGATCGGGCGCTTCTTCGACGTGCCATCCTCCGTGCGTGCCGCCTTCTTATTGAGTGCCATCACGATCTCCGTTCCGCTTTCCCTGCACGCTTGATCGCCCGCATCGGCTCCTCGACGAACAGGACGCCCTGTTCAGAAATCGAAGCGCCGTTTCTCACACAGTGGTCCCGGAACATCATTTCCTGATACCCTTTTACGCCTTGGCTAGCAATTTCGCTCCATCCGGGCGCACCTCGCCCTTCGGGGAAATGTGCCTGTAGAGCGTTTGCCGCGTGATGCCAAGTTCCCGGCACAGATCGCGGATCTTGGTTTCCGGCTGTCCCATTGCCGCCATCGCCAGGCGCAGCTTGGCGGCGGTCATCTTGAACGGCCGCCCGCCTTTCCGGCCGCGAGCCCGGGCTGACGCCAGCCCGGCACGAGTGCGCTCGGCGATCAATTCGCGCTCGAATTCAGCGAGAGCGGCGAAGATGCCGAAGACCAGCTTACCTGCGGCCGTGGTGGTGTCGATTGCCGCACCATGTCCGGTCAGCACCTTAAGGCCGATGCCGCGTCCCGTAAGGTCGTGCACGGTGTTGATCAGGTGCCGCAGGTCGCGTCCAAGCCGGTCCAGCTTCCACACGACCAGCGTATCCCCTTTGCGCAGCGACCTGAGGCAGGCCGTGAGGCCGGGGCGATCCTCAAGCTTGCCGGACGCCTGATCTTCGTAGATCTGCGCTGGCTCGACGCCAGCCGCAATCAGCACGTCGCGCTGCAGATCCGTCGCCTGGGAGCCGTCCGCCTTCGATACCCGCATGTAGCCGATCAGCATGGTTCTCCTGTAACATAAACGTTCGATTGTGTGACAAGCCGAACCGGAATCCGCCTGTCGAAAAAAATTGTCACTTAATCCGTCCTTTTTTCTAAGACACGTAAAGGGTCAATCCGGCAATCATGTGACATACAATCATAAAATGATGAAATAATTTATTCATGAATTCATCATTTTCTTTCGGCCGCGCTTTCCGGCGATATCCTCGTCGCTCACGGCAATGCCGATCGCGCGAAGAGCCTCAAGGGTGAGGGCACGGAGGGATTTGCGGGTTTCGGCATGCATCCGGTCCAGCTGGATGCGGACGTGCCGGGGTATGAGCACTTGCAAGGGGATTTCCGGCTCCTCGGCGGCGCTAAGCGGCTCGGTGGCGCGGGTTGGCGCCTGTTCGGGGGCGTAGGGCACTGGCGCGGGCCGGGACGGCTGTCCGGTTGCGGTTGCCGAGGGAACTCGGCTGAGGAGGGCTCCAAGCTTTTTGCTGTGTTTGCTGCTCATAGGCAGGCGATCTCCCTTTTAGGGTCTTAATTCATAAATCTATCATTTCATGATTTCATGTGCAATAGCCGCAACGTCGCGTGCGGCGGGGCCGTCCGGGGCAACGATGCTCGGGCTTAATCCCTCGATCCCCGCTTCGGGGTAGGCCACGCGGTGCGCCATTTCGGCTTTAAGCAGCGGATAGCCCGCTTCGGTGAGTTGGGCACGGGCATGCCGGGCGATCACGGTCCCGGCCATGGTCATGGTGAGCACCATCACGGAGCGAATCGGCCGACTAGCCCGCTCCGGCGTGTCATTGATTTCCTTTATCAGCTCAAAAGTTCCGACCGCTGCATCGATGTCTTCAACGGCGGGTTTGACCGGGATAATGGCCAGATCGGTCGCGACTAGGGCGGTGATCGCCGTGCGGTTTCGGAAACCTGCCGTATCCACGATGACAGAGGCGTACCGTCGGTGAAGCTCGCCGATAACCTCGTCGACACGCTCCTCGGGTTCCGCGACGACGGGAACGCCGCGCATGGGGCCTTGCGGGTTGTAACACGCCGCAAGGGTATTCTGCGGGTCGGCGTCCTCAAAGTCGGCATACGGTCCAGCGCAGGGGGCGCGGTAGAGTCTCCCGTTGATCGTGTTGTTGGTGGAAACCACGTTCCACCGGTTTTCCTTTGTATCGAAGATCACGATCCCTATATGGCCCATCTTGAGCGCGCCGCTCTGGGGATCCTTATAGCCCGGCAAAACAACAATGTCGCCGCTTTGGACGCCGCCATCGAAGACCTCCTCGAAGTTAGGGTCGTAGTCCATGGGGGCCGTCGGGTTTCCCAGGGCGCGTGCCTGCGCCATCTGGATCCAGGTCTTTGTTTGATTTGGCGTCAACTCAAGTGGAGGCGGCCCCGAGCTGCTGTAAGCTTGCTTTAAGTCCGGATCAAACTCGGCTCCATAACGGGCGTAGAGTTTATCATTGAGAGCCACCAGGCGGGATCGAGTGGCGCGTTCGCCTGAGCGTAGAGCCGAGCCACCCAGTCCTCGCAGATCTCGTTGGTCTGAAATCCGCTCCTCAGCTCCTGCTGCACGTAGGCAGCCACCTCTTGATTAACGGGATCCAACTGCTCCGGCAGAGCCGGTGGGGCAGCAAGATACATCGACTGCGGGTTCGCGCGGTCCGGGTTCGCTCCATTCTTCCCTAGGGAAGCGGCGAGGTAGGGGTCCTCTCGATCCTGAGGAGGCGGAAGCGAGGCCTTTTTCAGAGCATTGCTGCGCGCCTCGTCTTCTGGCCCCTGCCCTTCCGTATAGACGGGAATCACGTTTCCATCGGGACCATAGCGGGGGCCGCTCGGCTCTTGCTCTTTGGGTTTTTGTTCCTCTGCCGGTTGCTGGCTGGACTTGGGGGGGACAGCAGGCGCCGATCGATGTGGCCGCGGGCGGCGTCTCTTGTGTATCTTCCCCTGGGGCCGACGGAACCAGAAACTGTGCAATGCCTTCGGAAGCAAACAGGCTTAAGAACAGCGCGAAAAAGATGCTCTCGGTACGCGGCCCCACGGTTCGCCCCTACGCTTCTTGTTAGGCGATCCGGGCCCCGTGCGCACCCCACTCAGGCGGCTTCCGCGCCGGAGGAAAATCGAAGGGTGATCCGGAAGATTTCCGAGCACTGGCCGATACGAACGGGCGGCCCCCAGGTGCCGGCACCACGGGTGACCACGACGTGAGTCTTGCCGCGGAGCTCATAGCCGTAGGCGAGCGGAAAGAGCCGGGCCACGATGTGGTTGACCGGCCAAAACTGGCCGCAATGGGTATGGCCGCAGACCAGCAGATCTGCGCCGCAATCGACCGCTTCCTCCACTGCCGATGGGCGATGGTCGAGGACCAAGAGGGGCAGGCGCGAATCGCTCTCCTTGAGGATCTGGCGCAGTGGCCGGCGGGGCAGCCCATCGCCCAGGATCGCTTTGGCGCGATCCTCTCTTCCCACGATACGGAGGAAGCCCCCGATCTCCACGCACCGGTCCCGCAACACGGCAATTCCGTTCTCCTCCAGGAAGGCCGCCGCCCCATCCCCGCCGCAGTAGTACTCGTGGTTTCCCAAACAGGCGAAGACACCCAAGGGAGCGCAAAGGGAGAGGAAGAGCGGCCCCACGCCCGCTCTCTCCAGCTCTTCCGTGGAAGCATCGACCAGGTCGCCCGGCAAAAGGACGAGGTCCGCTCCGGTCGAACGGATCGCCTCGGCAATACGGGCGAGCCTCTTCCGGCCGAAGGTTCCCGTGATATGGAGATCGGATGCGACGGCGATCGTCAACGAGGAGGGAGCGGAGCAAGGATGCGGGGACCGAGTGACCGAAAGGTCGAGCTTTTGGATGAGAATTGTCCTAGCGTTGACCGCTCCTTTAAGAAGCAGGGTCGTGACTAGGCCCACCAGGATAAGGGCCGAACCCCAAGGAGGGAGAAGGCTCGCCTCGAACTTCGCTACTCCGGGAAAGAGCCGAAGGAGATCCCCGGCCGTCATTCCGAGAAAGAGATAGAGAACCGAGGGAATCCAGAGGGAGGAGAGGAGTACCGCCCAATCGGCGATCGGGGAAGGACTCCGCTCTTGCCAGCGCCGCGCCACGGGATAGCCGAAAACGGAGGAGGCGGCGAGAAAGAGATAGCCGCCCCGAAGGATCGGAGAATGGGGGAGAACGGCCCACCCTCGAAGAACCACGTAGAGCCCAAGGGCCAGGTAGCCGCCGACCAGGAGGGCCGAGAGAGAAATTCTCGGTATTCTCCTAGCCACGATATTCTCCGGCCGGCCCCTACCGCAGCGGTGACAAGGCCGAATGATATTCCTGCAGCGCCTTTACCTGGAACTCCTTGTGTTGCAGGGACCGGATGGCCTCCACCGTGGCCCGGGCCGCCGCCATCGTCGTCATGACGGGAACCCCTGCGTAGAGGGCCTTCGTTCGGATCTGGATCTCGTCGTTCCGCGCCGTTCGTCCGCCGGGGCAGTTGATGACCAGGGCGATCTCCCCGTTCTTAAGCATGTCCAGGATATTGGGGCGCCCTTCCGAAAGCTTGTGCAGGCGGTGGCAGGGGACTCCGGCCTCCGCAAGCACCCGGCCGGTGCCCGCCGTGCTGTAGAGAACAAATCCGAGCTCGTGGAGGGCGCGGGCGATCCGGGCGCCCTCTTGCTTATCCTGGTCTCGGACGCTCAGAAAGACGTTCCCACGACGCGGGAGGCTCGGCGAGGCGGCCGTCTGCGTTTTCGCATAGGCTAACCCCAGGTCCTCGTCGATGCCCATCACCTCGCCCGTCGACTTCATCTCGGGACCCAGGAGGATGTCGACGCCCGGAAATCGAAGGAAGGGGAAGACCGCTTCCTTTACACAGTAGTAGTTCGGGATCACCTCGCGCGTAAATCCAAGATCGGCCAGCTTCCGTCCAGCCATCACTTTCGCGCCGACTTTGGCTAACGGCACTCCGATGGCTTTGCTGACGAAGGGAATGGTCCGAGAAGCCCGGGGGTTGACTTCAAGAACATAGAGATCATCGCCCTTAACCGCAAATTGAACGTTCATGAGCCCCCTGACCTCAAGCTCCAGCGCCAGCGCTCGAACCGCTTGCCGGATCTCCTCCTGAATAGCGGTGGAGAGGCTGGGAGCGGGGATCACGCAGGCGCTGTCGCCGGAATGAACCCCGGCCTGCTCGATGTGCTCCATGATCGCACCCACGACGACGGTCTCGCCGTCACAAAGGCAGTCGACATCGACCTCCGTTGCTTCTTCCAGAAAGCGATCGATCAGGACCGGCCGCTCCGAAGAGACGAGCAACGCTTCCCGGACGTAGCGGCGCAAGTCCTCTTCGGCATAGACGATCTGCATCGCCCTTCCTCCGAGGACAAACGACGGGCGGACGAGGATCGGATAGCCGATCTTGGCCGCCCCGGCGGCCGCCTCTTCCTCGCTGCGCCCGGTCACGCTGAGCGGCTGCCGCAGACCCAGCTTCGCTACAAGGTCGGTGAAGAGTTCCCGATCCTCGGCTCGCTCGATCGAGCGCACCGCGGTCCCCAAGATGCGCACGCCCGCGCGCTCCAAAGCGGCGGCGAGATTGAGCGGGGTTTGTCCGCCAAACTGGACGATCGCGCCGGAGGCCTGTGTAGCCTCATACACATTGAGCACATCCTCCAGAGTGAGCGGCTCGAAGAAGAGGAGATCGCAGCAGTCGTAGTCGGTGGAGACGGTCTCCGGGTTGGAGTTGACCATGATCGCCTCCATTCCCAGCTCTTGCAGAGCGGCGGCCGCATGGACGCAGCAGTAATCGAATTCGATCCCCTGACCGATCCGATTCGGCCCGCCGCCGAGCACAAGAATCCGCTTCTTTTTCCCGGGCGGCGGCAACTCCCGGCACTCGCCCTCGTTGCTGGAATAGTAGTAGGGGGTATAGGCCGTGAATTCCCCGGCGCATGTGTCGACGAGTCGATAGGAAGGGTAAAGATTCTGCCGGCTCCGCAGGGAACGGATCTCTTCCTCCGAAAGCCGCCATAAGTGGGCAAGCTGCCGGTCGGAAAACCCCTTGCGCTTGGCACGAGCCAGGGCTAGGGGATCCTTCGGGGCCTTCGAGAGGCGCCCCTCCTCCTCGACCAGATCTCGAATCTGTTCCAGAAACCATGGATCGATGCCTGAGAGCTCGTAGATCTCCTGCAGATCCATTCCCGCCCGGAAAGCATGGCGGATATAGAAGATCCTCTCCGCTCGAGGGGTGACAAGATAGTGACGGATCGTCTCCATGGCCGGGAGGAGATCGGACTCCGCGCCGCCTGCTCCAAGGCCCCAGGCACCGACCTCGAGAGAACGCAATCCTTTCTGAAGCGATTCCTGGAAGGTTCTTCCCATGGCCATCGCCTCACCGACGCTCTTCATCGACGAGGTCAACGTGGGATCGGAAGCCGGGAACTTTTCGAAGGCGAAGCGCGGCAACTTGGTAACGACGTAGTCGATCGCGGGCTCGAAACTCGCCGGGGTATCCCGCGTGATATCGTTGCGCAGCTCGTCCAGGGTGTAACCGACCGCCAGCTTTGCGGCGATCTTGGCGATCGGATAGCCGGTCGCCTTGGAAGAAAGGGCGGAAGAGCGAGAAACCCGGGGATTCATTTCGATGACGAGCTGCCGGCCTGTCCTCGGATCGACGGCGAACTGAATGTTCGATCCTCCGGTTTCGACGCCGATCTCGCGAATCACGGCGAACGCGGCATCGCGCATACTCTGGTATTCCCGGTCGGAAAGAGTTTGGATGGGAGCGACCGTGATGCTGTCCCCGGTATGCACCCCCATCGGATCGAAATTCTCGATCGAGCAGATGACAACGCAGTTGTCCGCCCGGTCTCTCATGACTTCGATCTCGAACTCCTTCCAGCCGAGTAGACACTCCTCGATGAGGATCTCCCCGATGGGAGAGGCCGCCAGGCCTCCGGCCGCCATCCCATCGAACTCCTCCCGGTTGTAGGCAATTCCTCCGCCCATGCCGCCCAAGGTAAACGCGGGGCGAATGATCAGTGGAAACTTGCCGATCGCCTCCGCCACGCTCCGGGCCTCTTCAACGTTTCTCGCGGTCCCAGAGCAGGGAACGTCGAGCCCGATTCGCAGCATCGCCTCTTTAAAAAGCTGCCGATTCTCGGCCTTTTTGATGGCTTCGGGCTGAGCGCCGAGCATCCGAACGCCGTGGCGCTCCAATAACCCACTGTCGGCCGCCGCGGTGGCTACGTTGAGCGCGGTCTGTCCTCCCAGGGTGGGGAGAACCGCATCGGGACTTTCCCTCTCGATGATCTTCCCCAAGACCTCGACGGAGATCGGTTCCAAATAGGTACGATCCGAAAACTCCGGATCCGTCATGATGGTTGCCGGATTGCTGTTGAGGAGGATTACTCGATACCCCTCCTCCTTGAGCGCCTTGCAGGCCTGCACTCCGGAGTAGTCAAACTCGCAAGCCTGCCCGATCACGATGGGCCCGCTGCCGATCAGAAGAATCGAATGGAGATCATCCCGCTTGGGCATAGTTCGGGGAAAACTCCTCTACCGATCTCTTCGGCAATAGCGGAATGTTGCCAGTCGGAAAGGGCAGATAACGACCTGTCGTTGCCGCAGCCAATCGCCCGGGTGGGCTCCGCCGCAAAGGGGAAAAGCTCTCTTCATGAGAGAAGCTCATACCAGTTGTTCCGGCGCCTCGGCTCGAAGCCCGCCTCACCGATGTAGGTTTCGATCTCTTTCTCCGTCATGCGAAATGTGGTGCCCGCCGCTGAGACGACATTCTCCTCCATCATGACACTTCCGAAGTCGTTCGCTCCAAAACGCAGCGCCACCTGCCCGATCTCCGGGCCTTGGGTTACCCACGAGGCCTGGACATTGTCGATGTTGTCCAAGAAGATCCGAGAGAGCGCCTGCATGCGCAAGTATTCGGAGGGGCCCACCTTGCTTCCCGAAAGCGCCGTATTCTCGGGTTGAAATGTCCAGCAGATGAAGGCGGTAAACCCCCCGGACTCGTCCTGCAGGTCGCGGAGCCGCCGCAGGTGCTCGATCCGATCCGCCAGACTCTCGACATGCCCGAACATCATGGTAGAACTTGACCGCAACCCTAAACGGTGAGCGGTCCGCATCACCTCGAGCCACTCGTCCGCCGTACATTTGAGCGCCGCGATGCGCTTGCGCACCTCATCGACCAGGATTTCGGCTCCTCCTCCCGGCACCGAACCCAAACCGGCCTCCCGAAAGCGGCGCAGCACCTCTTCGAGCGGCATTTGAAAGGTTCGAGAGAAGTGGATGAACTCGGGTGGAGAAAATCCGTGAATATTGACTCGCGGATGTCTCTCTTTTAGGTAATGGAGAAGCTCCAGATAATAGTCGATTCCCAGATCGGGATGGTGCCCGCCTTGCAAAAGGATCTGGGTCCCGCCGATCGCCTCGAGCTCCGCGACCTTTTCACTGATCTTCTCCGGGCTGAGGACATAATGGTCCGCATCCCGTTTCCGACGGTAGAAGGCACAGAATTTGCAACCGACGTTGCAGACGTTGGTGTAGTTGATGTTGCGATCGACGATGTAGGTGACGATTCTCTCTCCGGTTCCTTCGTAGGCGTCCTTCTTTTTCCAGCGACGCCGGGCATCGGCCAGGAGTCCCAGCTCCGCCAGCGGAAGAGCATAGAGGTCGCGCGCCTCTTCCGGAGAGATTCTCTCCCCGGCTAAAACCTTTGCCCCCGCTCTCCCCGTTCCCTTACCGTTGGTCAGATCCATTCCAGCTCCTTCCTGCCGATCGGCTTTTCCCCGAGCGAACGCAACTCTTCCACGAAGCGACAGAGCCCTTCCTTTTCCCGTTCCCCCAGCTCGTATCGGATGAACCGGGTCAAATATTCCCTCTCCTCTTCATCTTTAGCAATCGAGGCTCGCGCCGCCAGTCCGCGCTCCTTTGCCTTCCGGAGGAGGGAGGCGACATCCCGGGCGTTCGGCATGCCCCGACGCATCGTCCAAACCGCGAAGACGAAAGGGAGCCCAGTCTGTTCCCGCCAGCAGGCTCCCAAGTCGAGAACCGTCGCATCCGGATTTTCCTTCCGAAATGCGAGCGCCCGATCGCCGATCATAAGCCGCGCGGAGGCCCGCTCCGAGAAAGGATGATACTTTGGACACAAACCAAGGAAATTCTCAAGGAGCACTCGAAGAAGCAGGAAGGATGACCGAGTATGAGGGTCGATGGCGACCGCTTCCACTCCACTCAGCGGCTTCTCATGGGCAAGAATGACGCTCTTCACAGGACCGTCGGCCACGATTCCCGCGCCGTCTACCATGGAAAACTCGCTGGAAAGAGACGCACCAAGCGGAGCAAGCGCCACATCGAGATCACCCGAGCGAAGCCGGTCGGGCAGCTCCGAGGGCGGGAAGAATAATACCCGCTCCTCCAACCCGTAGATAAGGGGCTTGGCGTTAAAATAAGGGGCACAACCAATGCGAAAAGAATCCATCCGTCGCTCTCCTCTCTTCTATCCAATCGCTCCGTTCCCATTCAATCGTTCCGCTGCGCTACACATCTCCCTCAACCTGGTTGCGCTCTCCAATCGACGATCCGCACCCGCACCCTTCCGCCCAGCGAGTCCCAATCCAAATGGCCGGCGACTTGAAATCGATCCGCACTCCACCTGCTCATCGGGAGATCAAAGCCGAATGCCTCGCACCGGGCACTTCCAGAACGAAGACACATCCGAGTGTATCTTCGAGCTTGGACCGGCGACCCTTCCAGAGCGAGGGTGGCGAAGGCAAAAAGAGGTCGCGCATTTCCCGCCCCGAAGGGGGCGAGCCGCTCCAGCTCCTCGTAGAGCGGGATGTCCGCTGCGGAAAGCGGAAGCTCCCTGGCGATCTTGAGACGCTTTCGAAAGATCTCGGGCTTGCCCGCGCGCATCGCCCACTCGGCAAAGCTCGCACGAAACGCAGGCAAGTTTTCCTCCCGGAGGGAAAAGCCGGCGGCCAAGTCGTGTCCGCCGAATTTCTCCAAGTGGAGCGCACTCGCCCGCAATCCCTCCACGATCGAGAGTCCGGGAATCCCGCGAGCGCTTCCCTTCCCTTCCCCCGCTTCATCGAAGGCGATAACCGCGACCAACCGATGAAAGCGGCTAAGGAGACGCGAGGCCACGACTCCCGCCACCCCCGCATGCCACCCCCTCTTCCCGACCACGACCGCCCCGCTCGTCAATGCCAATGGTTCTCTTTTCAACGCTTCGAGCGCTTCCTCAAGCATTCCCCGCTCGACGAGCCGCCGCTGCAGGTTCTTCTGATGCAACGAAAGAGCTCCCTTCTTCGCCTCGTCGGGCGAGTCGGTCAGCAGGAGATGCACCGACTCCATGGCGTCGTCCAATCTCCCACTCGCGTTGAGACGGGGAGCCAGGCGAAAGGCGACATCGTCCACCGTCGGCTTCTCTCCCACGTTCGAGATGGCCGCCAGCGCCCGTAAACCGGGCAAGCGCCGACGGCCAAGCTGCTCCAGGCCGCGAGCGACGAAAATCCGGTTGTCGCCGCTCAAGGGCACAACGTCGGCGATGGTTCCCAGGGCTACCAGGTCCAGCTCCTCCCGAAGCAGCAGCCGATCGCGGTAGGCGGGTTCCAGCTTGAGGAGCCCGTGGAGAAGCTTAAAGGCAAGCCCGGCGCTCGCCAACTGGCTACCGCGGCCGTCCCGGTGGGGATTGACGATCGCGCAGGCCCGCGGCCAGCTTCCGGCGGGCCGATGGTGGTCGACGACGATGGCCTCTATGCCCTCCTCGGCAAGCCAGGACAACTCCTCGATCGAGGTCGTGCCGCAATCGACGGCTACCACGAGATCGGGCACTTTTTTCTCTCCCGAACCAGCCTTGCCTCTCTCCTGGCGACAAAACAGGAAAGCCCGCTCCAAGCCTTTCCGGGTGAGCCCGTATCCCTCCGACGCCCGATCGGGAATGAAAGCCTGAGCCGGAGCCCCTAAAAGACGCAAGCCCCGAACCAGAAGAGCCGTAGCACTCACGCCGTCGACGTCGTAATCTCCGTAAACCAGCGTCCACTGCCTCTGAACAATCGCCCGATTTAGCCGCTCGGCCGCCTCCCGCAAGCCGCTCAACCGGAAAGGGTCTTCCAGCTCGGCGAGCCTAGGATTGAGGAAGCGGTGAGCCTCTCCGGGATCGCGATACCCCCGCTCCGCGAGGAGCGCGCCGAGCAACGAGGAGACGCCGAGATCCCTTCCAAGAGCTTCGGCTTCTTCCCCGGTCGAACCGATTTCCCAAATCGTCTCGGCCTTGGGTTCGGCTTCGTCGCTTATCTCGGCATCCCCCATGACCCGCCCTTTTACGCGCTCTGCGGAGTGGGATGCTGCATCCCTCGACCGCGCTTCTCCCGAATTTGGTGAAACCAGTACATGAGCGCCGGCGTCAGAAAGTGGGACGAGAACATGCCGCCCAACACACCGATGAGAATGGCGAGAGCAAAAGGAGAGATGACCGGGCCTCCGAGCAGCAGCATGGAAAGGGTTGCCAGGAGAACGGTGCCGCCCGTGATCAGCGTACGCGCCAGGGTCAGATTGACGCCGCTGTTGACATGCTCCGAAAAGCTGCCCGCGAGGCGCAGGCGGGCCGCTTCCCGAACGCGATCGGAGATGACGATCTTCTCGTTGATCGAGTAGCCAAGAATCGTCAAGAAAGCACCGACCAGGGGCATAGTGAATTCCTGGCCCAGGATCGCCATGACCCCAACGGCAAGAAAAACGTCATGGAGCTGCCCGAGCGCTGCTGCAGCGGCGAAGGACCATTCGTAACGCAGGGTCACATAGAGAAGGATCGCCGCAAGTCCCAGGGAGAGGGCCAGTATCGCTCGACCTTTTAGCTCCTCCCCCACGACGGGGCCGACGCTGTCGAGCCTGGCGTTGGCAAACCCGGCGGATGGAAGCCTCTGCTGGAGGACTTGTAGAGCACGCTCACCCTCGCCATAGCGGGTCTCAAGAGAGAGCTGCCGAAACTCCCGTGCATACTGCATCATGCTCGGATGGATCCCCGCCCCTTCCAGCGTCGCTCGAACCTCGTGAACCGGGGGCGCCTGTCGGTATCCGACGGTCAGGGAGTCGCCACCCACGAAATCGACCCCCAGGAGCCTGTCGCTGCGAAGGAAAAAGGTCGTCATCCCAGCGGCGAGCAGCGCAAGGGCAAGCCAACACGTCGTCCGGCGCCAAGCCAGGAAGGGGAAGTTTGGCCGCGTCAAGATCCGCATCATCGAAAGGCGCCAGAGCCAGCCGCCCGCCAAGAGCCATTCGAAAGCATTTCGTGTGACCACGAGAGCGGCGAAGAGATTCGCCACGATGCCCAGCACCAGCGTAACCGCGAATCCCTGCAGCGGACCGCTCCCCAGCCACATCAGGATTACCGCGACAAGAATGACGGTGACGTTCGAGTCGAAGATGGCGCTGAAGGCCCGTTCAAAACCGGCGGTCACCGCCTGCCGAATCGGCTTGCCCGCGTCAATCTCGTCCCGCATCCGCTCGTAAACCAAGACATTGGCATCCACCGCCATGCCGATTGTCAGGATGACGCCGGCAAGTCCGGGGAGGGTCAACGTAAAGTGGAATTGCGCCAGGAAGCCGAAAAGCAGAAAGAGATTCAGCGCCAAGGCGAGCACCGCAACCAGACCGGCCGCTCGGTAGTAGACCACCATGAAGAGCACCACGAGCGTCAAGGCCACCCATCCCGCTCTGGTTCCGCTCAAGATCGAGTCACGGCCCAAGGAGGGATCGATTCCCCGCTCCTCCAGCAGCTTGACAGGCATTTCGAGCGGGTTCTCCAGCACGCTCGCCAGATCTTCCGCTTCCTTGGGGCTCATATTGCCGCCCGAGATGACCGCGCTTCGAAAGATCGCCGATTGAATCACCGGGGCGCTGCGCACCTCTCCATCCAGGACGATGGCAAGCTGTCGCCCAATATTGCCGCTGGTAACCGCCCCGAAGCGGCGCGATCCCTCGTCGCTGAATTCAATCACCACGGTCGGGCGGCCGACCTCGTCGAAGCCCCGGAAAGCACGTCGGACATATTTCCCGCCCATCTCCGCCCTGCGCTTCACCAGGATCTGCCGCAACCCGGTAGCCCGCCCCTCCTCCGGAGCAAAGGAAAGCACCTCGTAATCGGGAGGAATCCGCCCCTGGCCCGCCTGAACCTCCGCGAGGAGTTGGCCGGCCTGCGGATGGACGAGCTTGAACTCAAGCTTGGCCACCTTGGAAAGCTGCTGACGCGCGGCGCTCTTTTCGGCTTCGGCAAGGCCAGGGATCTGAACGCTGATCCGGTTGCGGCCCACCGGCTGGATGATCGGCTCGGAGAGGCCAAATTTATCGACTCGCTTCCGAATCACCGCCGTCGCCTGCTGCAACGCCCCAGCGGAAGGGGTGCCTTCCAACTCCAAGAGAAAGGCCGTGCCACCCTTAAGATCGAGGCCGAGCCGAATCGCCCGGTCCAACGGGAAGAGGGAGAGGCCGGCATTGCACACGAGCATGACGATGGAGAAGAGGCCCACCCAGCGGCGCACCCTCTCCTCCGTCGACGTGAAATACCAGAGCAGGGCGATGAGGAAGAAGAGTGCGGTGACAAAGGACCAGAGCAGCATGGTATTTTCTCTTCCCCAAAGCCTACCGAAGCCCTACTTCGTTTCCGCTTCTGCCTTCGTGACCGAAGTAAGGTTCGCCTTGAGCACCTCCACCTTCACATTTTCCGCCACCCGAATCATCACCGTCTTTTCCTTGACGTTCGTCACCGTCCCCAACAATCCACCGCTGGTAACCACGCGGTCGCCCGTTTTCACCCCTGCGATCAGGCGCTCCTGCTCCTTTCGGGCCTTCTGCTGGGGCCGTATCAGCAAAAAATAGAATACCCCGAAGATGAGCGCCAGCGTGACCAGAGACGAAAAGGCCGGCACGCTCTCGGGCGGCGCTCCGGCTTGAGCCCCCGCGGCTGTCGATTGCGCCGTCGCAATCCATAAAAGTTCCACTCCCATGGTCATGATCTTTCCTTATATTCTTTTCGACGCTTTCTCTGCTCCGACAAGAATGCTTCCCATCGCCCTGCCTCCAGCGCCGCACGTATCCCTCTCATCAGGCAGAGGTAGAAATACAGGTTATGCAGCGTGAGAAGCATCACGCCAAGAATTTCCTCCGATTTCAGCAGGTGGCGCAGATAGGCTCGCTGAAAATGCCGGCAGGTGTAGCAGCCGCATTCGACGGAGAGAGGCTCAGGATCGAGGCGAAACGACCGGTTCCGGAGCGAAAGCCGCCCAGCTTCCGTATAAGCGACCCCGTGACGGGCTAGCCTGGTGGGAAGGACGCAGTCGAAGAGATCGATCCCTAGATTGACCATCTCAACGATCTGCCATGGTTCGCCTACCCCCATAACGTAACGGGGTCGCTCGGGGTCGAGACAAGGGACGGTTTCCCCGACTGCGCGCAGACCCTCCTCGGGCGGCTCCCCCACGCTAACCCCCCCGATAGCAAACCCATCAAATCCGATCGCTCCCAACTCTTCCGCGCAGAGTGCCCGCAGCTTGGCGTTTCCCCCTCCTTGGACGATGCCGAATAGCCCCGCGTCCGGCGTGGGAAGCGCCGAATAGGATTCCCGGAGACGCTCCCACGTTTCTTTCCCTCTTGCGGCCCAAAGCACCGTTCTTCGGACCGCTAGGTCGAGCGCGCTTGGGGATGCCGGCCAGGGGGGACATTCATCCAAGCTCATCACAAGATCGCTGCCGGCGATCAGCTGGAACTCGACGGCCAGCTCCGGGGAAAGGAAGAGAGAGCTTCCGTCCAAATGGGAGCGAAACGCGACTCCGCGATCGTCCACGCTCCGAAGGGAGGCGAGGCTAAAAACTTGATACCCCCCGCTGTCCGTGAGGATGGCTCCGGGCCATCCGAGAAACCGATGCAGCCCGCCTAGGTGACGCAGCAGATCGATTCCGGGCCGGAGCAGAAGGTGGTAGGTGTTGCAGAGAATGATCGACGCTCCCAACTCGAGAAGATCGCGAGGGAAGACGCCCTTGACCGTCCCTCGCGTTCCCACGGGCATGAACGCCGGAGTGCGAACGGAGCCGTGTCCTGTGCTCAACTCGCCCGTCCGAGCTCCACTTCCCGCCACCGGCCCGATCCGTCGAAACCTCATCTCACCGCGCTCAAGCCTATTCCTCGCGGGAGCCCAGGAGCAAAAAAGATCCTGCGTTCCGTCCTTGCGACGATTTCCGTTGAGTGGGAGCTACTCTTTCCATAGAAGAGAAGTCTCGCAACCTTTTTTCCGATCGCGCCAAGAGGCCGAGCCGCAAAGAGGGAAGCCGTCGCATCATCGCTATATGCCACAATTGCGCCGGGAGCCGCTTTTTCCGAAACGTTGGGTAGTTTTTGCCCCGGAGCGCAAGCAGCGTCCGATGGACTACCCGCCGCCGCCCGAGCCGCCGAATCCGGTCTGCCCTTTCATGGCGGGCAATGAGAGCCTCACCCCGCACGAAGTCTTTGCGATCCGTCCAAACGGAGGAGCTCCGGACTCTCCGGGCTGGACGGTTCGCGTCGTCCCCAACCGTTTTCCCGCCCTTCGCGTCGAAGGAGAGCTTCTTCCGGAAGGGGTTGGCATCTACGATCAGATCAATGGGATCGGAGCTCATGAAGTGATCATCGAGACGCCGGATCCGGAGCAGGAGCTCGAAGACCAGTCCCTGCAAGGCGTCGCCGATGTGCTCCGAGCCTATCGGGCTCGGATCATCGACCTCGTCCAAGACATCCGCTTCCGCTACATATTCGTTTTCAAGAACGTCGGCATGCTGGCGGGAGCTTCGCTCCGCCACCCCCATTCCCAGCTCATCGCCCTCCCGATCGTTCCCCGCGCGGTCGAAGAGCAGCTCGAGGTCGCCCGCTCTCACTTCGAACTCAAGGAACGAAGCCTATTTGCCGATGTCCTGCTGGCGGAGCTGAGATCGGGGGACCGTCTGGTCTACGAAAACTCGGCGTTTGCCTCATTTTGCCCTTGGGCCAGCCGCTTCCCTTTCGAAACTTGGATCCTGCCGAAGTTTCCGGCCGCCCACTTCCACCTGCTGGACGATCATCACCTCGGCCTGCTCGCGGAAGCGCTCCGGCAGGTCCTTCGGCGGCTCCGGAAAGGTCTCCGGAAGCCCGCGTACAACATGATCCTTCAGACCGCGCCCTTTCATCAAACCCGCGTCCGGGAATGGATCCCTCCCGAGATGGAGTTTCGCTGGCATATCGAAATTCTACCCCGGTTGGCGCAGGTCGCCGGATTCGAATATGGTACAGGGTTCTACATCAACACCACCTTCCCGGAAGAAGCCGCGAGCTTCCTCCGCCGCGTTCGCATTGAAACGTAGTATGAGACTCAGTCCCTTCTCGGAAGACGGCAAAACAGTTTCCTGGGATTTTCGCCAGGCAGAGCCAAAGGGGATGGCCCAGTGAATATCGTTCTCCTCTGGCACATGCACCAGCCGGATTACGTCGACCGGCAGAACGGCAAGGCCCGCATGCCCTGGGTGCGGCTCCATGCGGTCCATAGCTACCTGGACATGATCGAGATGGTCGACCGCTTCCCCCAATTGAAGGTCGCGTTCAACTTCACGCCCGTTCTGCTCGAACAGCTCGCCGAGCTGGGCGCAGGCAAGGTGGTCGACGACTGCGAGGCATGGAGCCGCATTCGGGCCGAGGATCTCGTTCCGGGAGAGAAGGAAAAGATTCTCGAGCATTTCTTCCGTGCCAATTTCGAAACGCTAATCCGCCCTCTGCCGCGTTACTGGGAGCTCCTGAACCGGCGCGGCCGAATGGTCAATTTTCAACACCTGGCGGAACTGACCAACCTCTTCTCCCCCCAGGACTATCGCGACCTCCAAACGCTCTACAATTTGGCCTGGTGCGGTTTTGCCTCATTTCAAACGTATCCGTTGCTACGGGAGTTGCGCGCGCAGGGAAGGGATTTCACCGAGGGGCAGAAGAACCAGCTACTCGATATTCACCGGGAAATCGCCCGGGAGGTCCTGTCCCGGTATCGGGCGGCGGTCGAACGGGGTCAGGTCGAGATCACGACCTCCCCCTACTGCCATCCGATCCTGCCGCTGCTCTTGGATACCAACCTTGCCCGCCGATCGATGCCGCATGTCAACCTCCCGCCCCAATTTTCCGCTCCGGAGGATGTGCGAAGCCAACTGGCCCTTGCGCAGGCAAAGATGAGGGAAGTTTTCGGGGCGCCGGCGCGTGGCATCTGGCCATCGGAAGGGTCTGTGGCTCCCGAGCTCATCCCCTTCTTTCGTGAAGCCGGCTTCGATTACTTCTTCACGGACGAGGCGATTCTCTTCCGCAGCTTGGAGCTAGATCCGCGCTGGCGTGGCAAGGGAGTCGATCACATGATCCTCTTCCAGGGATGGACGGTGAGTTGGGGGGATGCAAGGGTTTCCGCCCTCTTCCGAGAAAGACCTCTTTCAGATTTCATCGGATTTCAAGCCTCGCAGAACCCCCCCGATCAAGCGGCAAATTTTCTCCTCCACCATTTCGAGAACATCTGCCATGTCGCCGCTTCCGAAGAAGCCGCCCTCTTGATCGCCCTCGACGGCGAGAATGCCTGGGAGGCTTTCCCAGACGGCGGCGAGCATTTTCTCTCCACCCTTTACCAGGGGCTCACAACCCACAGTCGCCTTCAAACCGTACGACCGGCGGATCACTTCGATCGCTACCCGCCGAAAGTGGAGCTGGGAACACTCCATACGGGCTCCTGGATCAATGCCGATTTTGATATCTGGATCGGTGATGCGGAGGAAAACCGCGCCTGGGAATGGTTAGGCCGGACGCGCCAGTTCTTGCGCCGCATCGCGGATGAGCAGATGCTGCCCGCGGACAAGGTGGCGGCTGCGACGCGTTCGCTCTACGCGGCCGAGGGAAGCGATTGGTTTTGGTGGTATGGGCCCGACTTCTCGACCGACTCCGACCTTCTTTTCGACGAGATTTTCCGCACGCACCTGCGCAACACCTATCTTGCACTGGGCTTTTCGCCCCCTCCGTATCTGGACGTCCCAATCTGCGCCCCAGCGGCTCCCACCCCCTATGCGACTCCGCGGCTCTATATCCATCCACAGCTTACGGGCCGATTGGACAATTTCTTCGATTGGGTGGGCGCCGGCACCGTGGACGCGCTGGTTCAACAGACCCCCATGTTCCAGTCGCACCGGTTGGGCCAGAAGCTCTACTTCGGTTTTAACGAGGAGCACTTCTACTTGCGGCTCGAC
This sequence comes from Methylacidiphilaceae bacterium, assembly GCA_050179015.1. GTDB lineage: Bacteria > Verrucomicrobiota > Verrucomicrobiia > Methylacidiphilales > Methylacidiphilaceae > Methylacidimicrobium. The sequence continues at coordinate 27,645 of JBFXFN010000010.1, forward strand.
CTTTCAGGAGCCCCAGAACAGGTCGAAGTAGAGTTCCTTACCCCGCAAATCCGTCGAGTAACCGCGTCGGTCCAGTCCTCCGGGGTCTGGAAGGTCCGCACCGAAACCTCCGAAGATGCGGTTCTCTTTGCCCCATTCGACGAGCGAGGCAAAGCAGCCTGGGAGGACTTCTTTGTCCTCATGGTGCCGGTGGCCGCGCTCGGATGGAAACCACAGGATCCAGTCAGCTTTCTTGTCCGCTTAGTGCGCGAGGGGCTCGTTCTGGAAAGATACCCGGAACGGGGAACGATTGAGTTCGTTTTTCCGTCAAAGGATTTCGAAGCCCGTCAATGGTTCGTCTAAGCGCGGTGCAACTCGTCTGGGTCGTCCACTTTCATCAGCCGATCGGCAACTTTCCGGAAACCCACCGTCGCTTCCTGGAACGGGTCTGTCGGCCTTTTCTAGATGCGCTGGAACGCCATCCTCGCGTTCGCATGGGACTCCATTTTTCGGGGGGCTTTTTCCTCTACTTGGAACGAGAAGAACCGGGCCTCCTAGAACAGATCGGCCGGTTCGTCTCTCGCGACCAGGTAGAGCTGTTGGGAGGCGGTTTTTATGAACCGATCTTGAGCATGATCCCCCGGGCAGACGCCCTGACGCAGCTCCGAAAAACCGTCGTCTGGCTGCAAGAGCATTTTGGCGTTGCACCGCACGGCACCTGGTTGCCCGAATCGGTCTGGGAACCCTATTTTCCGGATCTCCTCGCAGAGGCAGGCTACGACTACGTCCTGTTGGAAGACAATCTGCTCGAACGAGCGGGCCCGGAGCGAGCCGACCTTTGCCACCCCTTCCTGACCAGTTATCTCTCCACCCCGGTCTCTATCCTACCGGTCTGTACCCGTCTCTCCCGAGAACTTCCCTTCCGGCCACTCCGCGATATCCACGCATCGCTCGTTCAGCTCTGGCACCGTCCGGAGCCGCAGATGCTGATCTTGGCACAGAGTGCGGAAGCTTATGGATTTTGGCCTTCTACCTTTCACCGTTTTTATGAGGAAGCCGCGTTGGAAGAATGGCTGGCCTACCTGGAAAGCCAGTCGCAACGGCTGGTCCTGCAGACGCCCTCGGAGGCGGCGCGGGGACGTTGGCCCCTGGTTTTTTTATCCTCAGGCGCACGGACCGAATTGGAAGGGCATGCGCTTCCAGCCCCCGCAAGCCGTTCTTACCATGCGGTACGGGAAGATCTCTCTCACCGCTTCGATGCGGATCGTTTCTTCCGCTTCCTTCATGGCGGGGCTTGGCAGGAGTTTTTCGCCAAGTATCCGGAGGCAAACTGGATGCACGGCAAGATGCTTGCGCTCAGCCGCCGATTGCGGAGTCTCCCGAACGGGGAAAACCAGCCATGCCGAGAGCGCCTGTTCGCCGCCCAAGAGCATACCCCCTATTGGCATGCGCTAAGCGGCGGGCTCTTTGCCAACTACTTGCGGGATGCCGCCTATCGTCTGCTTCTCCAAGCCGAAGAGGAACTCGATCGGATCTCCTCCCCTCCGCCCTCCGCGACCGAGACCGCGGATCTCGATGGAGATCGCGAGCCCGAAGTGATCCTGCGCGCCCGGCTCTGCCGAGCCGTCGTCGACCCGGATTATGGCGGCTCTCTTGTGGAGCTTGATTTCCTTCCGTCGCACTACAACGTGGCAAACACCCTGCGTCGGCATCCCAAGGTATACCCGGACGTTCCGCCCATGGAGCTGATCGAGGATTGGCATCGCCGCCACCTTTTTCAGGAACACTTCGTGCCGGGCGAAACGCTCCTCTCCCAGTTTGAGAAGGAGTCCTACACAGAGCGCGGAGACTTCGTGAACCTGCCTTATCGCATCGTTTCGCTTGAGGAAGAAGGCCCTTCGCGAAGGCTGCTGCTTGAGCGAGAGGGCGGAATCTATCTCGGCGACGAACGAAGGGCGCTCCGCTGCCAAAAGCTCTTCGAGCTGGAAGAGCCGGACACTCTCCGGCTTCGATACACGATGATCAATGAGAGCGAGGTGCCGCTCGAGATCCTCTTCCTCTGTGAGGCGAACTACACCTTTCTTTCTCCAGAGGGCGCTCACCGGTTTGTCTCCGTGGATGGCGAGCGGTTCCCGTGCGGCCTTCTCTTTGAAAAAACAGGGATTCAGTCTTGGGAGTTGGTCGATGAAACCCGCTCTTTGCGCTGGACGTGGACCCTGCCCGATGGGCCGGCCACTCTCTGGCACCATCCGATCTACACCATCGGATATGCGAATGGAGAGTTTGAGCAAAATTATCAGGGTTCGGCGCTCGGCATCGTCTGGCCGCTCTCTCTTTCTGCGCAAGGGATTCAGTCGTTTGCGATTTTCACTCGGTTTCAGCATCTCCAAGGTTGATCTCGGAAAGGGTTCTCTCTACTCTCCTGCGCAAGGGATGAAAAAGATCTTTTTGGTTTCGTTAAGCTTAAGTTTCTTTCTCCTCGGATGCGCCTCTCCGTCCAAGAAAGTAAAGAGCGGTGAGGCGGCAGGTGCCGGTACGGGCTCCATGCCCCAAGCCGCGAACCAGCCCGAAGCGAATGCTGCCAATCCACCAGCGGGCTCTACCCCATCTTCGACCGGCTCTCCCGGAGCTACCTCCAGCCAAACGCCGGCAACCGGCCAGTATAAGCCGTGGGGACAGGAAGGCCAAGGTCCCGCAGGCACCTCCAGCACAGCTGCCAGGTATCCTAAGGGTGTCCCGGTTGAAGGAAAGCCAGGCTACGTCAAGAGCCCTTACGCCCCGGATGCCGGGCTCGTCGATGTTCGAGGTTTCCCGCCCGGAACCGAAGTGCGCTGTCCCTATACCGGCAAGATCTTCGTAGTGCCTTAGGGGGAGCCTCTATAGAGGCGGAGACTATTTCCAGTCGGCAAAGCCCGCGCCGCTAAAGGGGTCGCTACCGTCCCTTCCTTGAGACGCAGGCCGGTCCCTTTCGGCGATTCGCCCCAAGGCCGCAATACCGCGTTCTCGACCCGGCGACCCCCTTCCTCACGGTCCTCACGGGAGGGGCATCCGCTTGGACGCAGGAGAAGATCGTTGGACGAAAGATCGGCCGATCGGCCGCAAGCAGCGGGACTTTGGCGCGCAGGCTACAGCCGCTATCGCCGTGCCACCGCTTTCTCGCCGGATGGCATGGTGATTTGAGAAAGCTGCCCCATCTCTTTTAACCAAGCCTCGTAGTCGCTCTGCGTATCCACGACAAGAAATCCCTTCATCGCAAAATGGCCAACCCCGCAGAGCTGGCCACAGGCGATCTCAAAACGGCCCGTGTGCGTCGGGGTAAACCACATCGGAATGGTCAAGCCCGGGATGGCATCGCGCTGAATCCGCATCTGGATCACGTAGTAGTTGTGAACTACATCCCGGGAACCCAAATAGATCAGCACAGGCTTGCCGACCGGAACGTGCATCTCGTTCATCGTGATGATGTCGTCCTTCGAAGCCGGATCGGTCTTATCCAGGCCGATGGGATTCATCCCGTCCGCCAACCGCATATCCCTCCGTCCGAGCCTGCCGTCGGGTCCCGGGTAGTGGAAGATCCATCCGAACTGCTGGGCTACCGCCTCCAGGGTCACGGCCTCGCCCGGACCGGGAGGATTGAGCACTCGGTGTCCCCACAAGGGGACCGAAAAACCGAAGAGGAGCACCATCTCCGCGAAGATGATCGTCCACTCGAGGTGCTTGGGCCACGCAGCCTTCAACCCTTCGTAGCTCGCCCTTGGCGACTTGTCCGCCCGGAAACGATAAAGCGCATAGACGAAGAAGCTTGACCAGATCACAAAAAGAATCAGTGAAAACCAGAGGATCACCTCCATGAATAGGTCGATCTGCCGCCCATGCTCGGACATGCAGGGGGAAATGCCACTGAGCTCAAGAAGAACTGCGAACACGATTATATCCTCCCGATTGATTTTTTGACCGATTAGCCCGAATGAAAAAGCGAATGAATGCGCCGAAGATCAACCCCAAGAGAACCAGCATGAGGATCACCGCCGGCAGAATTCCCTGCGTAGCCTGAGACTTGGGAACGCCGCAGATGGCGCATGACCAGCTTTGCGACGGGATCGTTATTGTGAGCCCAGCGAGCACGCCCGCCGCTTGTCCCGGTAGATTTCTCACCCTCGGTTTCCTCTTCCCACTCGCTCTCCGCCGAGACCGCCCTCGACTACCGAGATCGCGCTCCTCTCCCCGCATCAAGACCTTCCACGTTGACACCTTCCAGAAATTCCGCATAGGCCGGCAGGGGCTTCTTGGAGCGCCGGTAGAGGGTCCAAATAAAAAACGCGATACTCCCTAGCGGGATGAGGACGATTCCAACCAGAACCCAAGCGGCGGCATCTCCGGCTTCATGTCCGAGCGCGGGAACGTCCAGAACCGAGCGAAAGAAGCGGTTTCCGATCGCGACCAGCCCTGCCGCCCCTAAGAAAAGAATACCTCCGCCCAAGGAAAGGAGCGTACTCACTCGCACTCTCATTCGATGATCCCCATCCGCCGAGTCTTCCGAAGGAACCAGATCCCGTAGGCGACCACGAGCAGCGCGACGATCAGAGAAGCCGCGCCGAACCAGAGCAGCATGCCGCCCTGCTGCTCGTAGTAGCCCACGAGCGCCCAGCCCCCCAGCCCCAAAAAGAGGCAGGTGACGATGGTCACGAAGAGGATGTGGAACTGCCGCAGCGACATAACTTACCTCACGGAGTTGAGTTGATCGACGTAACAGCAGACGAATATTACAAGCAACACCACCACCGAGGCGATCGCAAGTCCCATGAGATGATGCACGGTCTTCCTTTCTGAAAAAAAGTGCATCAGGATCCCAAGCGCCAAAATCGCCTGCGTGCCGGCGACCAGAAGCACGACCCCGATGTTGCCTCCACCGAGAGGCAGGTAGGATGCGGCCACGTTGATCACGGCAAGGAGCAGGAGCAGACCGAATACCTTGACATAGGCGGGAATCTGCTTCCTCGGATCATGGATTTCTTCGCTCATGTTTTTCTCTCCGATGGGAAAGGCGCTCCTAAAGCAGATAGAGGGTGGGAAAGAGAAAGATCCAGACCAAGTCGACGAAGTGCCAAAAGAGTCCTGCCACTTCGACCCGATTCGCCAGATGCTCCGGATTGGTACGATAGAGCTTGGCTCCGGGACCCCAGAAGAAGCCGAGGACCAACAAGCCCCCGATGATGTGGAGACCATGAAGCCCGGTCATCGTAAAGTAGGTGGCGAGGTAGGTGCTGTACCGCGGAGTGAAATTCGACCACCACTGGATGTCGCTCTTCGGGATCTCCAGCACCTTTTCTTCTCCCGTCGCGGGTCGGCCGAAGATCGATCGGAGCTGGAAACCGAAGCTGCCGGCGTCTTCCGCATCCGGAAGGATCCGAAGCGTCTGGCTCTTCATCGCTTCGGCCGGAGTCATTTCCAGGTGGCCCGTGATCTCTTGGCCGTTGTTGAGGATGACCCCGTAGTGGTGGAACTTGTCCTTGTATTCAATCGTCTTCACGCTCAGGAAGACGACCCCGCAAACCAGCGTGGCCCCGAGCCATCGCCGATAGCTCTGGAATTGGCGCATCTTGAGCGCAGTCCAGGCCATCACCATCGTAATGCTCGAGGTGATCAGGACAAAGGTGTTGAAAAGCCCCATCGGTACGTTCAGAAGATGGTGCGGCCAATGCGTCGCCCCCATCCGAAGAAAGATGTAGGCCGAGAAGAGGCCTCCGAAAAGCATGACCTCCGAGGCCAGGAAGAGCCAGATGCCGATCTTCGCGTTGTAAGAGCCCGTATCCGGCCGCGCCGTTACGGTGTAGGGAATCTCCATTTCCATCTCTCGTTTCCTTTTCCGTTAGGCGGAGGAGAGCTTCGGTTCCGCAACCTTGCTCTCTTCCGGCTCCCACTGTGGGCAGTAATCGCGAGCCGCTCCGGGAACGCTATACTCATAGGGACCACGATAGACCATGACCGGATGGACGAAATTCCCGTGTCCCGGCGGAGTCGGGGTCGCCCACTCTAAGGTGTTCGCTTGCCAGGGGTTATCCGAAACGACTTTCTTCCCTCGCCAGATGCTCCAGAAGAAGTTGATGATGAACGGGATCTGTCCGATTGCAAGAATCCAGGCAGAGACAGACATCACCTGGTTGAGCCAGAGCACGTTTTGCGCCATCTGCCAGCCCGCTCCGCCGTCGTACCATCGGCGATGCACTCCCGCGAAACCTTGGACCAGCATGGGGAAGAAGACCCCGTTGAAGAAGATGATGGTCATCCAAAAATGCACCTTTCCCCAGAACTCGTTCAGCATCCGGCCCGTCGCCTTGGGGAACCAGTAGTAGATCCCGGCAAAAAGGCCCATGATCGAGGCGGGCGCCATCATGTAGTGGAAATGGCCGATTACATAATAGGTGTCATGCAGCACCATGTCCGAAGCGGTCCAACCGAGCGGCAGCCCGGTCAACCCGCCGATCCCGAACATCGGCAACCAGGCGAGCGCAAAGAGCATGGGTACCGGAAGCCGGATCGACCCACCCCAAAGGGAAAGGAGGAGCACGGTTCCTAAAAGAACCGATGGGATCGAAATCACCGTCGTGAAGAATTGGAAGAAGGTCGTGATGCTCTGGCCCATGCCCGTCATGTACATGTGATGGGCCCAGACGACGATGGAGAGGAAACCGATCGCCAATAGGGAGTAAACGAAGACCTTGTAGCTCCAGAGCGGCTTCCGAGTGTTGTTTGCAATGATTTCCCCTACGATTCCCATGGTGGGCAGGATCTGCACGTAGACCTCGGGATGGCCGAGGAACCAGAAGAGGTGCTGCCAGAGCAGCGCAGAGCCGCCCCCGCTCACCGGCCAGTGACGGCCTCCGATGACGAGGCCGTCGGGCGAGAAGAAGCTCGTTCCGAAGAGCCGGTCCATCAGCTGCAGGATCGCCGCCGATTCGAGCGGGGGGAAGGCCAGGAGCAAAAGGAAGGCCGTGACCAGCTCGGACCAGACGAAGACCGGCAGCCGCATCCACTGCAGGCCGGGGGCGCGAAGCTGAATGATCGTAGCAATGATGTTGATCGAGCCGAGCAGGGACCCGGTGATGTTGAAGGCCATGCCGATCAGCCAGAGGGTTTGTCCATTGAGAATCGGATCGAAGCCCATTCCGGTGTCGGCGACATCGGCCAAAGGCACGTAGGAAGTCCAACCCGACTTGGCGGCTCCTCCGGGGACGAGGAAGCTCCCGAGCATGATCACGACGCCGACAAAGAAACTCCAGAAGCTCGCCATGTTGAGGCGGGGGAAGGCCATGTCCGGTGCCCCGATCTGCAGGGGAACGACGAAGTTGCCGAAGCCGGCGAAGAGCGCGGGGACGATCGCCATGAAGATCATCATCGTTCCATGGATGGCCCCGAAGGAGTTGTAGAGGTTTGGGGTCATCACGCCGCCAGGCGCCATGTTGGCCCCGAAGATCGCGGTCAAGAGCGGACCCACCACCGGCACGGGCTTCCCCGGGAAAGAGAGCTGCCAGCGCATCACGACCATGAGGCCAAAACTGAAGAGCGCAACCAGCAGAGAGGTGATCATGTACTGGATGCCGATCATCTTGTGGTCCGTGGAAAACACGTACCGCCTCCACCACGAAAGCTCGCCGTGATGTCCCTCGTGGCCGGCTCCGTGCACAGCAGCGATGCTCGCGCCGCCTTGCGGTGCCGTCTTATGTCTCTGCTCGTCCATATCCTGTCTGCTCCCTTTTGCTCTTCGACGGATTTTTGGGTGCAACGATACTCCCGTTGCGCCCTTCATCTACAAGTGAATTCTTTCCGCTCAAGCTGACAAGAATTTTCTGTTCAACTTGTCCTAACAAGTTAGCAGCCAAGACCATTCAAGCCCTGGCGGCCCACGGGTCCGAGAAAGGAGGGCTTTTAAAGGGATTTTCTCTAGGGGTTTGCCCGAGGGCACTCTCCAAGCGCTATTTTCCCTTCTTCCCCGCATCCTTTCCGGGAAGTGCCGAAAGCTCGTCAGCCTTCCAGGGTGCGGCATGCCCGCTCGTCTCGGCGCGGACCGCCTTCACCTGGCCTTCCTCGATGGCCGAGGCATGGTTTCCCCACGATTGGCGCAGGAAGCTCAGGACCGCCGCGATTTTTGCGTCGCTCATTACCGTCTTCCATGCCGGCATCATCCCGTTGTATTCCGCCCCCGCAACTTTGACCGGCCCTTGCAGGCCCCCCAGCACCAGCGCCACCAGCACCTGCGGATCCCCGTTCACCCATTCGGAGCCCGCGACCGGCGGAAATTGGCCGCTCATCCCCTGGCCGGAAGGTTGATGGCAGGCGGCGCAATTCGCTTGATATTGTTCTCGACCAAGTTCGATCGGGCTTGGAGCCGCAGGCTTCTGGGCGACCCCGCCCGTAGGGGTTGCCGCCCTGACGGGGGACGGCCGCGTCAGGCCGGCGAGATAGCCGCTTGCATCGTAGACGTCCCAGCGAAAGCCGCCGCTATATCGGAAGAAAAAGACAGCCGCGAAGAGCACGATGACGGTCGAAAAGACCAGAAACGAGCAGGGAATGCGCTCTTCGGAAGGGGCGCCCCGGCTCGTCCCCTCCTGCGGACCTTCGCGATTCATGGCGTCTTCGTCTCCAGAGGCACCCTCTTGAGGGAGAGTAGATAGGCCACGAGCGCCCGTGCATCCGGGCTAGGCACGACCTGGAATCCAGGCGGGGGCGCCTCGCGACCGACAAGAGGAAGAGCATCGGGCAAAGGAGCCCCCAACAACGGAACGCGCGCAAAGAGGTAATGGTAGGACGGCATTACGGAGCCCGGATAGAACGTTCGAGGATCGTAGAGAAGGCGAGAGTACCAGCGGGCATCGGTTCGCCGCTCTCCCACGTTGGAGAGGTCGGGCCCGATACGAAGTACGCCTAACGGGATGATATGCTCCTCCCGGTAATCCGCCGGCAGAGTCCGGCGCGCTCCCCAGCCTCGGGCAATATCGGACCCGAGGTTTGCCGGCCGCACCACCTGCGTGTGACACGAAGCACATCCGTTTGCCGCATAGACTTCGGCACCGGCGGCCGCTCTACCGAAGGGGGCTCCGGCCGCCGACGGACCGATCGGGCCGAGTTTCTGTAACGGCATCCAGACGAGGAAAACCCATCCGGCCCCCGTCGCCAGGAGGATACCCAAGAGAATTCGTTTTGGCTCTGTCACGGCGCCGGAACTCCTTTCACAGCACCGCCGGAAAGCGCCACTTCCACTCCGTCCCGGCGGCTCGATCCGCTTTCCACGACTAGCCAGAGAAGATGCAGCCCGAAGAGCGCATGGGCCGCCAACAAGAGGATCGCCGGTGCCGCGGCGCTGCGGAGGAAGAGAAGAAGGGAGACGAGCACCTCATGAATGGGAACCTCGGGGTCGTCGAGCCCGACCCCTTGAAAGAGCCCGCCTGCGATCAGCAGGCCCACCAGGAAGCTAATGCCGTAGCCGCTGAGCAGGAAGTGCGCCTTCGCCCAGGCCGGGGACGGCCAGGGCCGGCCCAGCACCCGGGGCAGGAGAGTATAAACCAGGGAAAAGAAGATCATTCCCAGAAAACCGTACAGGAATAGAACAAGCTGAGCCTCTTCCAGGACGGTGTAATGCACATACCGGCTCCAAGCCGGGACGGCTAGGAGCGCCCCGAGGCCCGCCGCCACCAGGAAGGAAAAGACGCCGAACCGCAGGAAGTGCCAGCCTGGGTCCCATTCTGCCTCCGGGGCCGGCGAGCGGTTCACCGCGACCCAAAACCCGACTCCGACCGCGACGGCCGCTACCCAGAGAAGGAATCGGGAAGAAACGCCGAGCGAGACCATCCAGAGCGGGAAAGGTCCGCCTACTAGGTGAGCGGTTCCGGCAAGATTCCCAAAAACCACCCAAGCCCAGAACGCCCCGCGCCCAAGCCCGGGAAAAGCGACCGGACGTGCGAGAAAAACCGGGGTCAGCAAGTAAACGATGCCGACGGCGAGAGCTCCGAGGCCCGCGTAAAGAAGTCCATCGTTGAACCACCACTCCAGAGATCCGACAGCCACCCCACGCACCGCGGGGTCATGCAGCATGAGCGCCGCTGCCCCACCAGCCCACGGAATCCAGACGAGACCCAGGAGGAGAAAACGGGATACGAGCGAAGCTGCCTCCCAGCGGCCCACGAGGGCGGCAACCAGCCAACCTGCGGATAATAGGTAGGCCATTCCCAGGGAAGGAAGAGAGAACGTCGGCAACCCAAGCCAGGAAAGAGACCGGCTTTCTCCCGCCAAGACCCCGGTGATGCCGCTCCACAATCCCAAGTTCCAGAGGAAGGACGAGGCCAGAAACCATCGGCGCCCGGGGAGGGTCAGCCGTCCACCCTGCGTGACAGTCCAGATTGCCGCGCTCAGACCGATGGGAATGCCGAATCCATAGACAAAGCCCAAGAAAGCCGCCGGGCTGATCCTTCCGAAGGCGAGCCACCCCCAAGCCCCCAGGAAGCGGGGGTCGACGAGCTTGAGGCTGCCGAGCAGCGCCAGGATCGTCGCCACCCAGAGCCAGACGGCGGCCGGCCCCAGCAACCAGAGAAAGGGGGCTCGCAGCGACTGGCTCGCTTCGCCGGGCAAAGCCTTCGTCGGTCCTTCCTCAGGTTCTGAAGTGCTTGTCATGGTTGCATTCTCTCCGCTTTCACGGTTTCGGCGCGGGCTGCTGCCGCATGAGCGCTCCAGGAAGAAGGACCGGCGACGGGCCCACGGGCTTGCTCTTCAACCGCTCCTCTTCCAGCTCCATCGCCCGCTCGATGGGAATCGCTATGACCCCCTTGCCCCGGTCGATCCATCGGTAGCTCTCGAGCGCCTCGCGATCCGCCTTTCGCAAGGCTTCGAGCCGAACGACCCGCTCGGCCAGCTCCCGATGCGAGGCCTCCACCTCCGCCCGCCCCAGACTCCGAGTAACCAAAGAGACTCCAACGGCCGGCAAAACGAGAAGAAGGGCGGCCCACCAGAAAGCCCCTGCCCCAGGGGAGGAGCTTGCGCCCGGATTCTTTCGGACTCCTCTCGGTTCGGCTCCGCTGCACTCCTTTGCGCTCGGCATGCGTGATCCTCCGTTAACTGACCACCTCCATCGACTCCCGCAAGCGAGGGTCATGTCTAGGATAGAGTTCGCAGGAAACGAGTCTCCGCAGGAATGCGCCTGCCATCAGACATCCCATCCCTGTCCAGACGACGATCTCGAGAAACCCGATTGCGGCCCCCTTCTCGAAGACCCCCGGAAGGATCAGCCAGTAGAGCTCGACAGCCTGCATTAAAAGGACCCAAGAGGCTGTAAGGGCGAGCGTCGCCGGGTTGCGCTTGGTCGCCTGGGGAAGAAGCAGCAGAAACGGCACAAAGAAGCGGCCAAGGACCAACCCGATCGCAACCCAGTTCCAGCTTCCGAAGTTGCGCTGGATGAAGAAGTAGGTCTCCTCGGGAATATTCGCATACCAAATAAGCATGTACTGGCTGAAGGCGAAGTAGGCCCAGAGGGCGGTGAAGGCAAACAGCAGCTTGCCCATGAGGTGGAGATGCTCTCCGTTTACTTGAGGGAGATAATCCCTTCCGCGCAGCCAGAGGATGATGAGAATCCACAGCGCAAGGCTTGCTCCAGCCGCCCCAACGAAGACGAAACCTCCCCAAAGCGTCGAGCCCCAGCGGAAGTCCAACCCCATCAACCAGTCGATCGCCGCAAAGGTCATGCAGACGGCATAGACGACCAGAAGCCCGTAGGAAAGCTTCTGCATTCGGACCGTGCGCCACGGATCCCGATCGCTGTCTTGGAGTCGCGAACCGTTCCAAAAAAATCGCGCTGTGAGGATCCAAAAGACGAAAAAGAATATCGCCCGGATGCAAAAAAACGGGAGATTGAGATAGGCCGATTTCGCCAGTAGCGCCCGATCATGAGCAAGGGCCGGGCTCGTCCATTCATAGAGATGGTGGCCCCAAAATGCATCCCAGAGGATCGGCAGGAAGAAGAGCGCAACCCATGGAAAGAGGCTAGCGACATTTTCCGCTTGCCGGCGCACGATGACTCCCCACCCCGCGTTGGTCACATAGTGAAGAAGTACCCAGAAGAGGGCGCCGGCACAGAGGCTGAAGAAGAAGAAGAAGGAAAAAAGCCAGCTATGGAAAAATTCCTTCGGGTGCCACCAGATCCCGAAAGACGAGGCGGCCAGGCAGAGGATGCCCGCTCCCTGCAGTGCACGGGCGAACGTTTTCAGCTTCCCCGCCGGAAGCGGAACGGCCGCACGCGTCTCTGGCGCAGATTCGGTATGACCCATCGCTACTTGCCTTCCATCTGCTGCCGTTCGGCAATCGGCGCATCCCCGAGCGCGGCGTTTTGGCTGAGTTGCAAAGCCCGAACATAGGCGACGATCGCCCAGCGCTCCTCGATGCTCAGGTTTGCTCCATACCCCAACATCAGTCCCTGTCCGTGGGTGATGACGTAGAAGATCTGACCGTCCGGCATCTGCCGGGTATGCTCGGAATGATAATTGGGCACTCCAACAAGACCGTACTGGGTCGCAATGCCGTTTCCGGATCCCGTCGCCCCGTGGCAGGCGCTGCAAAAGATCCCAAACCGCTCCCTCCCCGTCTTCAGGGTTTGCGCCGTCACGGGAATGGGAATTCCATCGCCCCAGTGATCTCCCATCATGCCGGTGTTCCGATAGGGGAGATCCACTGGATCGCTCGCCGGCACCGTTCCCGAGACGGGGTAGCGGCTTGCGCGCTGGTTCGGGAAAAAGAAGCTCGGAGCCTGCTCCTTCACCTTTGCCTGCCGGACCATGTCGGGGAAGATCTCGATGGGGTTACGTGCCGTCTTTGCGCCGCGGAATCCCGTTATGCTTACGATCGCGAAAACGAGGCAACCGAGAAGCAAAAGAAAGGTGCGCATGACTCCGTTTGGCCTAGCGAGGAATAACCGTGAGCCGCGTTCCTCCTAAACTCGCCAGGAACTTCCGGCTCTCGGAAAGAGAAAAAGCGGGATCCCTAGCTTCGATGACGAGAAAAAAGCCGTCGGCGGTCGCTCGCCGAGAAAGCTCTCCCCAATTCCAGACTGGATGATGGGGTCGGGGGAGCCGGGCAAGAAAAACCACCGCCAAAAAGGCGCTGAAGGCCGCAAAAAGGATGGTGAGCTCGAGCAAAACAGGGACGAATGCAGGAAGACTGAAATAAGGCTTGCCCTGAACGACAGCAGCATAAAAGAGACCCTGAAGCTGACCCGTCGTGAGGCTCTGGAGCAGTTGGGGCCTCGGAATCGAGGTCGCTGTCACCATGACGATGCCGATGAAGAGCCCGAGCAGACCTCCCATCAGGACGAAAAAGGAGACGCGGGATTTCGGAAGCCGCATCGCCTGCTCCATGCCGTGAATGGGATAGGGAGCGTAGGCATCCCACCAGACGTATCCTTTCTTTCGTGTCTCCTCGCTCGCCCTCCGCAGCTCTTCTGCGGAAGAAAACTCGGCTCCCAAGCCATAGATCTCCCGGCCGGGCCGCGCCACGGGCTCCTCGTCCGCGCGTTTCGGAGCTTCCTTCGGCTTCGGCTTCGCCAGCAACGTCTTGATCTCGGCGATGGAGATGGCGGGCAGGACACGCAGAAAGAGCAGGAAGAGGAAGAAGAAGAGACCGACGCTGCCGAAGAAGAGACCCCAATCCACCCAGGTCGGCAGGTAATGGCGCCAAGAAGAAGGCAGGAAATCCCGCTCGAGGCTGACGACGATGATGGAGTAACGTTCAAACCACATGCCGACGTTGATCAGCACCGAGGCGGTCCAGAGAATCCACGGATGGGTCCGGCAGAAGCGGAACCAGAAGATCTGGGGCAAGAGGACGTTGAATCCGAACATGGCGAAGTAGGTGAACCGGTCCGGGCCCGTGATCCGATTCCAGAAGGTGTATCGTTCGTAGGAATTGGCCCCATACCAGGCCATGAAGAGCTCGATCAGGTAGGAGTAGCCGACAAGCGATCCCGTCGCCAAGAGCACCTTTGCCATGTTGTCCAGGTGCTTCGCCGTAATCATGTCTTTGAGACGAGGATAGGCTGCGCGCAGCGGCACCATCAGCGTAACGATCATCGCAAAGCCGCTGAAGATAGCCCCAGTAATGAAATCCGGCGGAAAGATGGTCGTGTGCCATCCGGGCAGCACGGTCGTCGCGAAATCCGTGGAGACCACCGAGGCAACGGAGATCACAAGCACGCTGACCACGCCGGCGATGCAAAGGTATCCCGCTTCGTAGTGGCGCCAGGCTCGAAGGGAACCCGTCCATCCCCAGCAGAGAACATGATAAAGTCGCTTTTTCCAAAGCTTGGCTGCTCGATCCCGAAGGGAGGCGATATCCGGGAGAAGACCAAAATACCAGAACAGGCAGGAGACGGTAAAATAGGTCCCTACGGCAAACTCGTCCCACAGCAGCGGAGCTCGAAAGTTCTGCCAGACGGCATATGACTCGGGTACGGGCACCATGTACCAGAACATCCACTGCCGGCCGATGTGAAAGAGTGGGAAGACCGCCGCGCAAAGGACGGCAAAGATCGTCATGGCCTCGGCCGCCCGATTCACCGAGTTGCGCCACCGCTGGCGGGTGAAGAGCAGAATGGCCGAAATCAAGGTGCCGGCGTGTCCAATCTCGATCCAAAAGACGAAGTTGAGAATGGCAATGCCCCAAAAGACCGGGCTCTGCAGTCCCCAAACCCCCAAGCCCGTGCTGATGAAATAGACTACGACCAGCGGAACGGCTCCCGCCAGGAGTCCAAAGGCCCCGGCTGCCAGCCACCACCAGAGTGGTGCCGGCTTTTCCACCACCGAGCAGACCGCGTCGTTCACCCACGAGGCTTCCCGCTCGTTCAAGACAAGCTCGGGACGCGCCAAGAGCACCTGCCCGCTTTCCTCTCTTTCGGCCGTTTCCTCTACCGTGGGCATCCTTATTCCTTCGCTTTGCTATCTAATTCAGCCGCCCTCTGGTCTCTCACGCTGGGGTTTTCCCGGCTCTTCCGACCCTTGGCGCCCTCCGGCTGCCGAAAAGTCGGGATTGGGGTTCCGAATGCGCGCCAGGTACGAAACCCGCGGCCTAACGTTTAAATACTCCAACACTCGGTAGGCTCGCGAGTCCGCCTTCCAGCGAGAAACCTGGCTTTCCGGATCGGCCAGATCCCCGAAAACGATCGCGCCCGCCGGACAAGCTTCCTGGCATGCGGTCCGCACGCTGTCCCGGGGGATCGGCTGCGGCTCGCCCTCCCGGGCGTGAACGAGGGTGGCGATCTTCGCTGCTTCGATCCGCTGCACGCAAAAGGTGCACTTTTCCATGACGCCGCGCATGCGGACGGTGACGTTGGGATTTCTCTGCATCTGGACCGTCAACGGGCTTCCGAGATCGCCAAACGGCCCCAGGTAAAGGTTCCCCACCGACCAGGGGCCTATCCTTTTGGTCTTCAGGACATCGCGCTTGTTGTAATCAAAGAAATTGAAGCGCCGCACCTTGTAGGGACAGTTGGCCGCGCAGGCCCGCGTGCCGATGCAGCGGTTGTAGGTCATGACGTTCAAGCCCTCATCGTTGTGTACAGTGGCGTTGACGGGACAGACGGCTTCGCAGGGAGCATTCTCGCACTGTTGACAGAGCATCGGCTCCGGAATCACGCGCAAATCCGGTTCGGAACCGGAATAGTAACGATCGACGCGAATCCACTGCATGATCCGGCCACGCGCCACCTGCCCTTTCCCCACGATCGGAATGTTATTCTCGCTCTGGCAAGCGATGACGCACGCATTGCATCCAACACAGCTCCCCAGATCGATGACCATACCCCATTGGTAAGCACCCTTACTTACCCCCTCGGCATAGGCGGGGCCCGGCTCTTTGGCTCCGTAGGGATTGGGATAAATGGAGACCTCCGGGACCGCCCGGGCTTCCGCATCCTCTCTTTTGGCAAAATCGGGGGCCGCCCGGTATTGTGCGAGGCTTCCTTCGCGCACCAGGCCACGGTCGCCTGGATCGCCGTGAAGTTGTGCCTGTGCAATCGGGTAGCTCTTCCCCGTTCTCAGGAGGGAAACGCCTGCGGCGAAACGCCAACTTTCCCGAGAACGGACCAGATAGGCATTAAACCCATGCCCTTGCGCGACTCGCCCGCCGAAGGATCGCCCATAGCCGAGAGCAAGCGAAAGAGCGTTCTCCGCGTGACCGGGCACCACCAGCGCCGCAACCTCCAACCGACGCCCGCCAACTTCCACAACCACCAACTCCGCCCGACGGGAGTCTCCTCCTCCGGGTGAGATCCCCAGCCTGCGGGCCGTTTCCGGACCGAGAAGCAGCGCGTTGTCCCAAGTTAGCTTGGTGATGAAGTCGGGCAGCTCTTGGAGCCAACCGTTATTCGCGTACCGGCCATCGCCGATCTTTGGGCAGGGATAAAAGGAGAGATCCAGCCGATCGGCTGCGGCTCTCGGCCCAAGTTCCTTGCCGAGCGCCTGCTGCGCCCGATCCCAGTTCGCCTCCGGCGAGAGCGGGCCGGGGTTGCTGCCCGGCCAAAATCCGTCGTGGAGACATCGCCGCCAGCCCTCCGATCGATCCTTTTCGTCGATGCCGCAAATCCTGATGAAGTTGTCCTGCACCCGTCGTGCCGCAACGGGTAGGGGCAGCAGGGGCGGACCTCCCGCGAGCGGCGGCTGAGAAAGCTGCATCGGGCTCCCCTCTTCCGGAGCGGCCAGCGCATCGGCGTCTCCGCACAAGGCCGCCAAAACATCGAGCTCCGGGAGCGAGCCGAAAAGAGGCAGAATCATCGGCTGCGCGCTCAGATAGGTCCCATCCGGGGCCAGCGCGTCCCCCCAACTTTCCAGATAGTGAGCCATGGGAGCATGCCAGTGGCTCGCCTGTCCGGTCTCGTCCGCCAGGAGCCCGAAATGAATCACCTGCCGCACGCTCCGCTGGAGCCTCATCCAATCGAGATCCACGGGTGCCGTGTAGACCGGATTGGCTCCGAAGATGAGAAGCGCCTGGATATTGTCCTTTCGGATCTCCTCTGCGATCGACTCGAGCGACCGTGTCTCCTCCTCCAACGGGGCGATCAAATCAAGAGCCGAGCGCTTTTCGAACGCCGCATTGATGGCCAGGCCGAGCAGCGCAGCGGACTCCGGGTATTCCCGGCCCACGACGACCAACGGCCGCTTGGCTCGGGCCAAGTCCTGCGCCACTTCTTTCGCCCACCTCCGAACCGGCTCTCCCCAATCCTCTCCCGCCATCTGTCCGAACGGCTGCAGTTGAGAAAGTCCGGCCGCCGCCAGCTCCCGCGCGACCAGCGCCAGAAAGGCCGCATGATCCGCCGCCTTTAAAGCAAGCCGATGGTCCGCATACGCCCCTGTGGAGGTCAGCCGCTCTTCGAGGACGTAAATCCGGCTCATCTCATCCCCCGGCTCCCGCAGCCTGCGGCGTGCGGCGACCCCGCGCACCGCCCACGGCCCCTCTTCGTCTCCCGAAGCAAAGTCGCAGCCCACCGAGAAGATCACGTCCGCTTCGGCCCAGCGCGGAAGAAGGGCGAGCCGGCGACCGAAAAGTTCCCTGGTGGCCGAAAACGATCCCTCGTTCCGTACGGGATGGTAGACGGAAAGGAGCGCTTCCGGAAACTGCTTCTGGAACTCTGCGCGCAAGGCGGCAATGGTCGGAGAAACGGTCGGCTCGACGATCACGGCGAGGCCCGCCCCCTTCTTCTCGCGCCAGGAGGCAAGCTCTTTGCCAAAGAATTCCACGAACTCTTGGCGAGTCGCCGGATAAGCGTGGTGCTGGAAGCCCACCGCCCGGTCCGGATCGTAGAGATCCAGGATGGAAGCTTGAAGCTGAGGCGTCAATCCGGCGTCGGAGAAGAGCCGGTTTGCCTGCAGATGCGTCGGCCGGCCCTCGTATGTCGTCACGAAGAGAGGGACGCCCCCATAGCTTGCCGGGGCGCTCGTGGCGTACAGAAGCGGCTTCCCGGGGACCACCCACTCGGGACTGGCGGTGTAGGGGACCAGGTGGCCTTCCGGACGCCGACAGCCGGCCAAGCCGATCCCCCCGAGAGCGAACGACGCCCCCATGAGCCGGAGAAACGTCCGACGGTTGATCGACTCCCAGGAAAAATCCTGCGGTGGCTCCGCTGCATCCATGGGCGACGCCGCCCCGCCGGAGGGGGAGAGAACTCCCGTCCCGGGGCTTCGCTTGATTTTCCTTGCTTCCTTCAACTCATCCTCTCCTTCGCACAGACTACCGGTGACAAGCCGAACAGTTGTCCGACGGCTTGATCTTCTCTCGCTCGATCATCTCCTTGCCCATCTTGACCTGCTGCGGACCGTCCGGGGCGACCCAACTCGGATCGAAGACCTTCTCTTGAGGGCGAAGAAAGTATTCGGGATTCCGGTGACAATCCAAGCACCAGCTCATGCTAAGGGGGGTCTTGTGATAAACCGTCCTCATCAAGTTCACCTCCCCATGGCAGCTAAAGCAGCTCACTCCGCGGTTCACATGGGCGGAGTGGTCGAAATAGACATAATCCGGCAACTGGTAGACGCGTGCCCATCGCACCGGCTCCCCACTCTCCCAGCTCTCCCGCAGTTCGGCGAGCTTCGGGCTGTCGGCTTTCACCATTCGGTGACAAGCCATGCAGGTCTGGGTGGTCGGTATGTTGGAGAAGCCGCTCTTTTCCACAAAGCTGTGACAGAAGCGGCAGTCGAGACCGAGCCCGGTCACGTGCAGGGAATGATCGAACGGGATCGGCTGCTTTGGCATGTAGCCGACTCGAGTGTACTTCGGCGTGAAGTAGTAGGCGATTCCGGCTACTGTCAGAATTCCGATGATGAGAATTCCGACGACCATCTTCGGTGGAAGCTCATTGGCCGATTTCCCGAAGAGATTCGCCATTCGTTACATCCAGAACCCTGCGGCGAAACGAGAAAACAACTCTCCCACCGCAAACTTTCCCGGTCGCCGGAGACCTTCTCTCGCGTCAGAAGACCGGCTAACACAGCCCACCCAAGGAGACAAGTCTTTTGGGGGAAGCGAAAAAGGCCCGATCCTCCTCCCTCTTTCTGTGGCAGGGGAGAGAGTCGAACTCTCGACCAAGGGCTTATGAAACCCCTGCTCTGCCGCTGAGCTACCCTGCCGCGACCGCCGCTGCCTCTTTCCCGAGACGAGAAGGGACCTCTTTCGAAGGAGGCAGCCAACCGCTATTCTTTTTGGAGCCCGGGGAAGGTCAACACAAATTCCGGGACGAGGAGACCGGCAGAAAAGAAGTTTGCCCTTGGCGGAATCTCTGTCATGTTGATCCGGCATCGCGGGCTGTGGCGCAGTCTGGTAGCGCGCTTGGTTCGGGACCAAGAGGTCCAGGGTTCAAATCCCTGCAGCCCGAGGAGACCGCGAATGGCATCGCAACCGCCCCCCGCGACCTCGGCCCCCTGCAGGTCGCATCCAACGGATCAGACCCAATCGAGCTGCGCGGCATCCTGTCCACCATCCTGGGAGTTTTTTCCCGCCCTTGCCGCGGCGGGCCTCCCCCACGGCTTCTCTCTCAGGAGCCGCGAAATCGATCGTCTTCCCCCGGTCGGCGACCTGGGGATCGAACCGGACCGGCTCATCGGAGCCGAGCAGACTCATGGCAACGGCATTGCTTTGGTCAAGAAACCGGTCCGCCGCTTCTACCCGTCCGTCGACGGTCTCCTCACGGCATGCCGGGGTCTGGCCCTCCAGATTCGCGTGGCGGATTGCGCCGCCGTCTATCTCTTCGATCCGGAGGTTCCTGCAATTGGTCTTCTCCATTCCGGCCGGAGGGGGAGCGACGCAGGGATTGTCACGAAGGCGATCGAGGGCTTCCAGAAGCATTGGGGATCGCCCGCCGAACGCCTGATCGTCCAAATCAGCCCCTGCATCCGCCCACCCCATTACGAAGTCGACTTTGCGGGACAGATCCGGGAGCAGGCCTTAGCAATGGGTGTTAGGTGTCTCTTCGACTGCGGTACCTGTACGGCATGTCACCTCGACCGCTATTTTTCGTACCGCGCGGAGAAGGGAAAAACCGGGAGGATGTGGGCGGTTGCCATGCTGCCGCGCTGACGCATCCGCGCATAGAAAGCCGACGACCCCGCGAGCCGACCTAAAGAAGTCCCTGCTGACGCATCTCGGAAGCGATCCGCTCCGCTTCCTTTTGCCGCTCCCCGGCCTTTTTAGCCTTCCAGGCTTCGTAGGATTTTCCGTCCGCCGGATCGGCTCCGCTGAACACAATTTCCTCGATCTCCCGATAAGGGAGCCTCACGACGCCGAGCCCATCCGAGAGCATGACCTCGACGAAGGCACTCTCGGCTTCGCCCGCCCGGTTAAAGAGGTACCCCGTTAGGGATCGCGCACCGGAAAGACGCAAGGTCACGTCTCCCCGGTAATGGAACGCCCTCTCAATCTGAGCGGCCAGAGCAGCCGGCTGCGCGGAGCCTTCCGAGGGATTCGACTCCTCTTGCATCGTCACAACCTCGCTTCCACCATCGCCCGCTTCAGACGGCGACCGTTTCCTTCTGCTTCTCGGGACGCGGCGGCGGTTCGTCTCTTTGGGACGTTTGCGAGGATCGGTTGGTGCCCAAGCTCGCGCGAATGGTGCGCAGCAGCCCCGCGAAGGAACCAAAGGTGTCATTCACGGCACTCGGCTCGTATCCGGAATGAACCATGCAATCGGCACAGTGGGGGTTCCCGCTGCGCCAGCCATACTCTTCCCAGCGGGTCGTCTGCATGAGCTCTTGGAAGCTCTTTGCATAACCTTCCTGGAGGAGATAGCAGGGGCGCTGCCAGCCGAAGATGTTATAGGTCGGGTTGCCCCAAGGGGTGCAGTCGTACTCGATCTTTCCTTGGAGGAACTCGAGGAAAAGCGGGGAGAGATTAAACTTCCAACTCTTCTTTCGGTCGCGAAAGACCTCCCGGAAGAGCGCCCGCGTCTTCTCCCTTTTTAAAAAATGCCCTTGGTCGGGAGCCTTCTCATAGCTGTAGCCCGGAGAAAACATGATTCCTTCAATGCCCAACTGCATCGCTTCATCAAAGAAGTTGCGAATGCGCTGCGGGTCCGCCCCATCAAAGAAGGTCGCGTTGACCGTCACGCGAAAGCCGCGGCGAACGGCCTCACGAATCGCGCTTACGGCCGTCTCGTACACACCATCTCGGCAAACCGACTCGTCATGATCTTCGCGCAGCCCATCCAAATGGACGCTGAAAGTGAGAAACTTCGATGGCCGAAAGAGATCGAGCTTCTTTTTGAGGAGAAGAGCGTTGGTGCAGAGGTAGACATACTTCCTGCGCGCGACCAGCCCTTCTACAATCTGGTCTATCTCCTTATGGATCAGCGGTTCGCCTCCAGGAATGCTCACGATGGGAGCGCCGCACTCCTCCGCCGCCGCCCAACACTGCTCGGGAGTCAGCCGCCGATTCAGAATGTGGTCGGGATATTGAACCTTACCGCAACCAGCACAGGCGAGATTGCATCGAAAGAGCGGCTCCAGCATCAGGACGAGGGGATATCTCTTCCGGCCGGTGAGCCTCTGTTTGAGAATGTAGGAAGAAACCGTCCATATTTGGGAGAGCGGAACCATAAGTTTTCCAGGTTACGACGAGACGGCGGCCTGTCAATCCCCGAAAAACGATTCCGCCTTTTCCGATCCGGATGACCTCCCCTTTCGAGTAGGTGCTTAAGAGGGGCTTTTCTCCTCCCGCGGAATCGCGCCGTTGGGAGGCGAGGAAGGCGCCGGCGAAGAGGAGGTCTGTGCGGTGCCCGAGGGGGCGCCCGCCTGAGGCTCTCGCAGGGAGTGGTGAATCTCCCGCTCAAAATCCTCGCGGGCCTTGTGAAACTCGCCCAGGGCTTTGCCCACTCCTCGAGCAAGCTCGGGAAGCTTCTTTGCACCGAAGAGAAGGAAGACGACGACGAAGATCCAAAACCACTCCGAACCCGAGGGCAAACCGAATGCCAACCAGAGCATATCCAACTTTACGCTCTCCCGGCCTCTTTGCAAACTGTTCCTGGAAACAGGGCCGCCCAAAAAGCAATCATGCCCGGGGCGGCTCGAGCCACTTCCCCTCGTCCGCAATCAATGCGATCAGGGAATCGACGGCCTCCTCTTGCGGGATATTGAAACGGACCGCCTTCTTTCCGACGTAGAGATTGACCTTTCCGGGAGCACCGCCGACGTAGCCGAAGTCGGCATCCGCCATCTCCCCGGGGCCGTTCACGATGCAACCCATCACGGCAATCTTCACCCCCTTGAGATGACCGGTTGCCGCCCGGATCCGCGCCGTAGTCTCTTGGAGGTTGAATAGGGTCCTGCCGCAGGAGGGACAAGCGACAAAGTCAGCCTTGAAGCTGCGGTTGCCGGTCGCTTGAAGGATATTGTAGGAGAGCTGCAGCGCTTTCTTCGGATCGGACTCGCCCCGAAGGAGAATTGCGTCTCCAATGCCATCGCAAAGAAGGCCTCCGAACTGAATGGCGCTATTCAGGAGCGCCTGGAGGGGATCTCTTTGCTCACCCGGAAAGAAAGTGTCCTTGAGTAGGATCGGATGGTGCGCCGGAATGCGCGCGGCAAGCATCCGGAATGCGAAGAGCGGCGGATAGGGGCATCCGTCTCGCACGGTCACCAGGCGAGGCGATCCAGTCTGAAGCGAGGCCAGCCCTGCGGCGTCTTCGGGATCCACCTCCACGATCCGATTCGCTCGGTAACCAAGCTCCGGAACGATTTCGGTCCCGCGAGTCGCGTCCTGCAGGGATCTGAGGTCTTCCTCCAGGACGGCGACACGGACCGGCTCCCCCCCGCCAACCCTGGGATCCCGATCCCAGGGTTTGGAAGCCCTGCGCTCGAAGGCAAACGGATCGAACGGGGCGGCAAGCTCTCCCCTGGGATGGGGTGCATCGGCAAATTGCGCGATGAGCGCCCGCAACGCCTGAGCGACGGGGATCTCCCGCACGCTGTCCTCCGTCAGGGAGACACGAATCGTATCGCCGATTCCATCCGCCAAGAGCGAACCGATGCCGATCGCGCTCTTTACCCTTCCGTCCTCCCCGTCTCCCGCCTCCGTGACACCGAGATGAACCGGGTAGTTCCAATCCGCGCCCAGCTCCTGGAGGGTAGCGACCAGCCTCCGGTAGGCCGCGATCATGATGCGAGGATTGGAGGCTTTCATCGAAAAGACGATCCGGTGAAAACCCGCCTTTCGGCAGATCCGCGCATATTCCAACGCGCTTTCCACCATTCCTAGAGGGGTATCTCCATACCGGTTGAGAATGCGGTCGGAGAGGCTGCCGTGATTGGTTCCGATCCGCATGGCGACTCCTCGGCGCATGCAGAGCTCCACGAGCGGAAGGAAGGCGGTTTCGAGCCGTTCGACTTCGGATGCGTACTCGGCATCGGTATAGCTCCGAACGACAAACTTCTTGCGGTCCGCGTAGTTGCCCGGGTTGATGCGGATCTTGTCCACCCATTGCGCGGCTTCCATGGCCGCTTCGGGCTTGAAATGGATG
>JBFXFN010000011.1:0-50786 GCA_050179015.1 Methylacidiphilaceae bacterium
CGCCCGAACGCCAGCGCTTCTTCTCCCGAAGCGCATCGCATGTACTTTTCGGCCATATACGACTCCCGTTCCTCCTATACCTACATTGATTGAATCACGTTCCATTCCCGAGCGGAGAGCGTCCCCCGGTCAACACCGGATGCTCGGTCCCGCTTTTTGCGCTACGTCATTTGGATCATGCTCGTACCCAATGCCTAGCGCAAAACAGATGAAAAAGCGCAGGATGACGCCAACTTCCCCTGCGAAAGCTTAATGCGTAGGGTGCAGATCCTCCGCCCACGAATAGAGAAGGGGGGAGGGCCACGGGTGCACCAGCATGCCGGCTAGATCGCATGCTCGTCGCGTTCCCCGGTTCGAATCCGAATGGCTTCGGACACCGGGACCACGAAGATCTTTCCATCCCCGATCTTGCCCGTTCTCGCGGCCTTGATGATCGCTTCGGTTGCCTTGGACAACAGCTCTTCCTCCAGGACCACCTCGATCTTCACCTTTGGGAGAAAGTCGACGGTGTACTCGCTGCCTCGGTAGATTTCCGTATGCCCCTTTTGACGGCCAAACCCTTTGACTTCCGCCACCGTCAGACCGGCGATGCCGATCTCCGTAAGCGCTTCTTTCACTTCTTCCAGCTTAAAGGGTTTGATTATCGCCTCGATCTTGCACAGCGCCATGTCTTCGTCTCCCAATTCAGCCTATTCGTTTTTCCCGCCTAATCAGAAAGTCTACGGGGCTACTTCAGCCATTTTGCTAGCCGTCTTTTCGCACGACTGCAACATGAAAAGCATCTTTTATGCCATCGGACGGCCCGATTTGCGCCCGGATGGGCGGTAGCCGCGCCGTGTCGTAAACCCGGAAGTTGGGGATAGGACTGTTTGGCGCAGGGGCAGAACCAGGTGGAGACCACCGTAACATTCACCCCTGTACATTTAACATAACAAATATTGTGCGCACTAATTTATGGGTAGATGGAAGGCTTCCGGGTTCGCAGCCTCAGCGCTGCCCTGCTCCAACTTGTGAGATACCGCACCTAGTTCGATCCACCGTGCTTCCATCCCAAGGCCTCGCCACCCAGGAGATGAAGATGCAGATGCGGAACGCTCTCCCCAGCATCCTTGCCGTTATTGATGATCACCCGAAAGCCCGTCCGGGCGATCCCCAGCTTCGATGCAACGGTTGTTGCGATGCGGAGCAGATAGCCCAAAAGTTCTTGGTCCCCTGCGCCGGCTTCCGAGAGGCGCGGGATCGGTCTTTTGGGAATCAGGAGCGCATGGACGGCGGCAACAGGATGAGCGTCGCGAATCGCAATGCACTGCTCGTCTTCGTAAATCACCTCTGCCGGCAGCTCCCGATCGATGATTCGACTGAATAGACTTTTCATAACAGGCTAAGCGCAAGCGTATTACAAGAGCTGGATCGTCTCGGGTCTCGGCGTGGATCGGTTCATCTTTTTTACCGCGTGGACGAAGTCGCGTGCATCTCGAAACTTCCGATAAACGGAAGCAAAGCGTACGTAAGCGACCTCGTCGAGCAACCGCAATCCTTCGACGATCCCTTCTCCGATTGCGCTGGTGGGGATCTCCCGACCATGGGCGCGGACAAGACCAGCGATGACTCGGTCGACGAGATCTTCGATCACCTTGAGGCTGACGGGGCGCTTTTCGCAGGCTTTTTCGATCCCCAGAATCGTCTTCTGTCGATCAAAAATCTCAAAGCTGCCATCCTTCTTTTTCACCCGTAGCGCAAGCTGCTCGATCTCCTCGTAGGTGGTGAAGCGAGATCCGCACCTGAGGCATTCCCGGCGGCGGCGAATCACGACTCCCTCTTGCAGCGGTCGCGAATCAATGACCCGACCTTTTCGTTCTCCGCATTTTGGACATTTCATCGTAGCTCGACTGTGAAATTCTGCCGATTTGGAACGAGAAGCGTTCTCCGTGAAGGAGTGATCGCCTTTGGAATAGAGCCGCGCACGACGCCTTTTTATAGTCAATTCTCGATCAAAACACAATGTCGTCGAACCTCCCGCGCCGCCGTAGGCTATTTTAATGGGTAGATTTTTTGGTCTTTTCAGTGGAAAAGCGAATGCCCGTGGGCTTACTTGGACCATGAAAATCAAGACCGCGAGTCTTTCCGCAGAACCGCTTCGCGTGCAAGAGGTCCTGCAGCCGACGATTCTCGGATTGGATGAACCGGCTGCCCGTGCGAAGGATCCGATTGCGATCAATCTTTCCCTCTACCTTCTCGAGGATCTGGTAGTGGCTACAGGGAGCGTGGAAACCGTCGTGGAGCTGCAGTGCGGCCGGTGCTGCCGTTGGTTGAACTGGTCGATTCAATTACCAGATTTTCAAATTCGCATGCGCCCCCCCCTTCCCTTATGGATCGACTTGACACCCTTCGTCCGAGAGGACATCCTGTTGGCCCTTCCGCTGGTAGCGGTTTGCGATGAGCGGGCGGGAGGCTGTTTTACTGAAGGGATTCAACCCCCAAGCGAAAGCGGTGTAGAGCAGTCGATTCATGGAAAGGAGATTTGGGGAATCCTGGAACGTTTCCAGAGGGATCGCTGATCCCCTCCTTTGAGCAAAGACGGAGCCATAGTGGCGAGAGTGATAGAACGCGGATTTCCCACGCCAGGTTTTTAAAAGGAGACAAACATGGGAGTTCCAAAACGCAAGACATCGAAGGCCCGGCTTCGTTCTCGGAAAGCGGCAAACCGCTGGACGCCTCCAGGGCTTTTCAAGGACCCGAAAACAGGGAATCTTCACCACCCCCATTGCGTCGATCCTGCAACGGGAAGCTACCGCGATCGTCAGGTCCTGACCCAGAAGACCGAGGAATGAGTAGCAGCTAGAGCGGATGAAGATCGCTTTAGATGTGATGGGGGGTGATTTTGCGCCTCAAAGCCCTCTTTTAGGGGCTCTAGCGGCGCTCCAAGCCTATCCCGACACCTTCCTCTTCCTCGTAGGAGATCGCGATCAGATCGCCGACGCATTTTGGCGGCTTGAAGGGCGCCCTTTTGCCGACCGAGTTGAGTTTGTCCACGCTACTCAAGTAGTTGCGATGGACGATCCAGCAATAGAAAGTGTGCGCAAAAAACGGGACTCTTCGATCAGCCGCTGCGTTCGACTGGTGAAGGAAGGAGAAGCCGATGCCTTGGTTTCCGCCGGTCACACGGGGGCGGTGGTTGCGGCGGCCACGATCCTCTTGCGAACCTTACCCGGGATTCCGCGAGCCGGTATCGCGACAGTCATCCCGACGGAGCATAAGCCGTTTTTGCTCATTGATTCCGGTGCCAACATTGATTCAGATCCTGCCCACCTTCTTGGCTATGCAATCATGGGCAGCATCTACTCGCGAGAGATGCTCCATGTCGTCGATCCATGCGTTGGTCTCTTGAGCATCGGGACGGAAGACGTAAAGGGAAATGAACTCACGAAACAGGCTTTTAAGCTTCTGACGCAAGCGGAAATCAACTTCGGCGGCAACGTGGAGGGTCATGATCTTTTTGAAAAGCCGGTGGATGTCGTTGTCTGCGATGGTTTTGTCGGCAACGTGGTGCTGAAGACGGCGGAGAGCGTCGCAAAGGCCGTCATGCACTGGTTGCGATCGGAACTTGGACGGAATCCGCTTCGGATGCTCGGTGCCTATCTCGCTCGGGGAGCTTTCGTGTCTGTGAAGCAGAAAGCGAGCTACGAGGAATACGGAGGGGCCCTTCTCCTTGGGATCAACGGGACATGCATCATCGCCCACGGAGCTTCGACGCCAAAGGCCATTTGCAACGCGATTCGCATTGCCCGAGAAGCCGTGACACAGAATGTTAACAACAGGATCATCCTGGAGATGAGGCGCCATTGTGAGGCAAAGTCCGAAGGCACAGCGGCTTCGAGAGCCTAGACCCGCGATTGTGGGCACCGGAGCCTACCTGCCGGCGAAGGTTCTCAAGAATAGCGATCTCGAGCAGATCGTCGAAACCAGCGACTCATGGATTGTTGAGAGAACTGGTATCCGAGAACGAAGAATCGCAGCGGAAAAGGAATTTCCATCCGATATGGGGGCTTCGGCGGCATTGATGGCACTGAAGCAAGCGGACCTGGGAGCGGATGACCTTGATCTGATTATCGTCGCCACGACAACGCCGGACACGCTCTTTCCCTCGACAGCGTGCCAAATTCAACAAAAGATCGGCGCGCGGAAAATCCCTGCCTTCGATATACAAGCCGCCTGCTCCGGATTTCTCTACGGGCTCGTGATGGCGCATCACCTTGTCGCGTTGGGAAGCTATCGAACAGTCCTTGTCGTCGGTGCGGAGAAACTCTCCTCCATCGTAAACTGGTCCGACAGGAATACATGCGTTCTCTTCGGTGACGGAGCGGGTGCGGTGATTATCCGGCAGTCTGCCGTAGGGGGACAGATGCTCGCGCATGATTTGGGAGCGGACGGAACCCAAGGGCAGGTGCTCACAGTGCCCGCGGGCGGCTCCAGTCTACCGCTCACCGCGGAAAACATCGGAGAAGGCCTGCAGTATATCCACATGGCCGGCAAGAAGGTTTTTCGCTTCGCCGTCGATGCGATGGAATCCACGGCAAGAAACTGCCTGGAGAAAGCGGGCATTTCCGTCGAGAAGCTCGACTATGTGATCCCTCATCAAGCAAACCTCCGGATTATCGAGCTGTTGGCCGACCGCCTCAACCTGCCTCTCAAGTATTTCTTCACCCATCTGGAGCGCTACGGCAACACCTCGGCCGCCTGTATTCCGATTGCTCTCCACGAGGTCTTGACTACGCGCGGCATCGAACCCGACGAGAAAATCCTCCTGATCGCCTTTGGCGGCGGCCTCACCTGGGCCAGCGCACTGCTGGAATGGTAACCGACCGTCTAACCGGCAGCCTCGCACAGGGTGGCCCGGTGGTATTCTGCTAGGGAAAAATCACCTCTGCCAGCCGGTCAAACTGATCGAAGATGACACGTTGGTATCGCCGGAACCGACTGCGCATCATTGTATCCGTTAAGCCCGGAAGCTTCTCTTTCAAAGCGAGCGCGCTCCCGAGGGAAAGGTTATTCTTGTTAAGTTCAGCAACGGCCGAAGAAGGGGAAAGCAGCGGGATACGGACTTCCTCGGGTCGCCTTTTTTTTAGGAATTCCGCGCCTTCCTTCGTCTGCTCAAGCGCAGCCATCTCTTTGCCGTCCTTTTCATTCTTTACGACGACATATTGAAGCCGATCACCCAGGGAATGTGCCCACCGCAAAAGCACGACGACGGAATCAGGATCGGTGGTCACGCAGCCCCAACCGACGAAACGAACCGTCTCCCGCAGTTCGTCAAAAGGAACGTCTTCAAACCATCGGAGCATTTCTTCGCCGCTCCCCGCGCGCAGATCGACCAAGACGATACGGTGATCGCCGCTCTCCGCCATTCCGACAATGGAATCGACGCTACGAACGTTCCGCGGATTGACCAAGATCGAGTCCGGGAAAAACCGGTGAAACGAATGGTTTTCATCATCCGCATCGACCAGTAGATGCGGTACATGCTGACCAGCAAGATAATCCGCAAAATGACAGGCTAATGTTGTCTTCCCTACCCCGCCTTTTGTGCCGAGGACGATATGGATCACGCTTTTCGACATTGCAAGTAACTCCTAGTGTCTTTATCCCGTGGACTACTTCCCTAACGAGGAACCACGGCGTCGCCCCTTCTCTGTCATCGGCTTCCGCTGGTCGGCTTCCGGCTCTCTCCCGTTAAGTCAGGAATGTTAGCCCTTCGATCCGTTCGGCTACTTCCGATACCGTCTGGTGAGCTGCCCGTTCCCTCGCCGCAGCTTTCGCGGCGGCAATCGCGCTCTCCAAAACGCCCTCCTTCGCCGCACTCTGCGGCTCTTCCCGAGCCGCCGTCACCGGCGCCTCCTGCGCCTTTGTCTTCGCCTCTACAGGCGGACGCTGCGATCCAGCCCGGTCTTTTCCGATGGCATCCGGCTTAGGAAGCTCACCGAATTTGCCTTCTCTCACCCATTTCCTGCGCACCTGCACAAAGTTGTATAGAGCATGTTGGCTGACTGTCACGCCTCGCGCTCGAAGAATTTCCGTAATCTCGCGCCAACTCTTGCGCCTCTGACGCAGCTCCCGGATCGTATCCCAGTGTGCTTCCAGTTTGCTCCGGTAGGGCTTCCCAGCCATGCTCGCTTTTGTAGGCTCCTAGTTTTCTCTCGTCAAAGCAAAAATACTCTCCGCACTCGCGCGCACCTGCAGCTCACATTTAACCATGTTTAGATGATTATATATCCATAGTTGATTTATCTTCAGTTCATCACCCGGCTTAATGTTCCTTTAATTCATTCTTGTCCTTGTGCATCCGGCCATCGTGCGCTATGGGTTATTAGTGCGTCTTTACCCTGGGGAAGAATGCGGGGTCTTTGCCGTATACGGTCACCCGAATGCGGCCACACTTGCGATGTACGGCCTTTACGCTTTACAACATCGCGGAGAAGAAAGCGCCGGGATCGCGACCTCGGACGGCAAGCGTCCCTTTCGGATCCATCGAGGGATGGGACTCGTTTCGCATGTGTTCGACTCGGCCTCCCTCGCGTCGCTTTCCGGACAGATGGCCGTCGGGCATGTGCGTTATTCTACCACGGGCTCCAGCAACTTGGCGAATGCGCAACCCATCGCCGTCCTCTGCTCGCAAGGGGAGTTGGCGCTGGCCCACAACGGCGACATCGTCAACGCGGCCGAGCTTCGCGCACGCTTGGAAGGCCGCGGCTCGATTTTCCAGACCACCACGGATAGCGAGGTCATCTTGCACCTCATGGCTCAACGAGTCGGCAGGCCCGTGGAAGATGCATTTCTCTGGGCGTTGGATCAGACGGAAGGCGCCTATTCCCTCGTGTTGATGGCGAAGGACAAGATTCTCGCCGCCCGAGATCCCCAGGGATTTCGCCCTTTGTCGTTAGGACGATTGGACGACGGTTATGTGATTGCCAGCGAAACCTGCGCATTCGACTTGCTTCATGTTCAGTTCGTCCGAGACATCGCGCCCGGAGAGGTCGTCTCCATCGATGCAAATGGGCTGCATACGCTCCGTCCGCCTACTCCGACGAACATGGCAGCCTTTTGTATCTTTGAATTTGTCTATTTCGCTCGGCCGGACAGCACAATTCACGGGATGAACGTGAGCCAAGCCCGCATCCAAATGGGTCGTGAACTGGCCCGGCTCTATCCTGTGGAGGCCGATCTCGTCATTCCAGTCCCAGACTCGGGC
Organism: Methylacidiphilaceae bacterium; assembly: GCA_050179015.1. Lineage (GTDB taxonomy): Bacteria > Verrucomicrobiota > Verrucomicrobiia > Methylacidiphilales > Methylacidiphilaceae > Methylacidimicrobium. The sequence continues at coordinate 7,247 of JBFXFN010000011.1, forward strand.
AACTATGCCGCACTAGGCTTTGCAGAAGAGTCTGCGATCCCATTCGACTTCGCGTTCGTTCGCAATCACTACATCGGTCGCACGTTTCTCCAACCCACCCAGCTGATTCGAGATTTCAATGTCCGCATTAAGCTGAATCTCGTTCAAGAATCCGTTCGAGGGAAGCGGGTTGTCGTAGTAGACGATTCGATCGTGCGAGGCACCACGGCTCGCGCCCGAGTTGCCAATCTACGAGAAGCGGGCGCATCGGAGGTGCATATACGGGTTAGCTGCCCGCCTCACCGCTTTGCTTGCCATTACGGCATCGATTTTCCCGATCCTAGCTCCCTCCTGGCCAATCAGCTAACAATGGAACGCATCCAATCGTACCTGAATGCCGATTCCATCGGCTATCTCGATATCGACGGCCTACTTCGAGCGTGCGGATTCCCGGAATCGCGCATGGGCTTCTGCACCGCTTGCTTCACGGGCCGCTATCCGGTCTCCTTTGATCGAGGACTCCACAAGGAGATCTTGGAGAAAAGCCGGCCGGCGGTTACCAGCCTCGTAACGAAATAGCAAGCGGCCCTCCTGTTTATTGGTCATGGATCGGTACAGCGAAGCAGGAGTCGATCTCGATCTGGCCGCCACGGTGAAAGCCGGTCTGCGCGGCATTGTCCGAAAAAGCACGCGGCCCGAAGTGCTGGGCACAATCGGTGGTTTTGGAGGTCTCTTTCGCCCGGAATTCTCGGGCTATCGAGAGCCCGTCCTCGTCGCCAGCATTGATGGCGTGGGCACGAAACTCAAAGTTGCCGCTCTCGCCAACCGCCATCGGGGAGTGGGAGAAGATCTAGTCCATCATTGCGTCAACGACATCGCCACGACCGGAGCCGAGCCACTCTTTTTTTTAGATTACGTAGGAACTTCTCGTCTCGATCCGGACAGCTTCCGAGACATCTTGCGGGGGATGGCCCGAGCATGCCGAAGGGCCGGCTGTGCTCTTTTGGGAGGAGAGACCGCCCAAATGCCGGGAATGTACCGCGACGATGAGTACGATCTGGTGGGAGTCATCGTGGGCGTGGTGGACCGACAGGCGATGCTTCCCAGGAGTGGGATGGTGCCGGGAGATCTCCTCATTGGCCTTCGTTCCAGCGGCCTTCATACCAACGGATATTCCCTGGCGAGAAAGATCCTGTTCGAGGAGCAGAAGCTTTCGCTCGAAACGCGCATCCCCGGCTGTTCCCTCTCCTTGGGAGAAGAACTACTGCGAGTTCATCGCTGCTATCTGCCCGAACTCCGCCGGCTCCGCCAGTTGGGCCTCCCCCTCAAGGCGATTGCCCACATTACGGGCGGAGGTCTGCCCGAGAATCTCCCACGCATCCTGCCAAAACGTCTCGATGCTCGAATCGAATTGAGAAGTTGGCGTGTCCCCCCCCTTTTTCGCTTTTTGACCAAGGTCGGCGAGATATCGGAGAAGGAAAGCTATCGTATTTTTAACATGGGAATCGGCATGATCCTGGTGGCCTCAGCCGCTCACGGAGAACGCATTGCGCATGCGGTCAAGGGCCGGATAGTCGGCGTGCTCGAATCCGGGAAGGGCCATGTTCACCTCTGCTAGTCGACCAAGCCGAACCCGCGCTTGGCGAGTCCATATGACGCCAGCGCCGATCCGCATGGCTCTTGTCTGCCTGGAGGCGGAGGGAGTCGAACCCTCGTCTTCTCGGGGAACCTCGCTCGCTTCTACAAGTTTAGTGGCTTGATGAACGAACCGCGCACGCCGCTAGCCAAGCCACCAGCGATGCAGGCGACACGCCGAGCTTTTCTTTACGATCCACTCAGGGAGCTCGCAACCCCGAGTGCACCGTCCGGCGATAAAACACGCCTGTCTCGCCCGCGCCGGCGCGATGCGAAACAAACGCTTGCTGTTCAGCGATTCGCTTAAGCAGCAAGGGCCAACTCTTGGTCGGCAGTTATCTTTTTTGAGCAGGTTTTTTTACGAGGCCAACCCGCTCATCAGCCCTCGACTTGCCACGAACGGGGATGCACGAGAATCGATTACCGTTTGCGCCCCCATACTCACTGAGGAAGATTACGGAGGAAATAGGCCTATGTCAAATCGAGGCGCGATCGAATCGCACTGTAGGAAAGCGCAAGCGAGCCTGCACCCCACTCTTGCGCCAGCATAGATCAGTGTGCAGCTGCCGCCGGAACCTTACAACCTTATGGTCGGTAATCCCAAGTGGCCTTTGGACGACGACGGAGATGAGCGTCGCATCTTGCGCGGCCTACTCCTTTCCATCTTGGTGCTCTCCGCTGTATCTATCGTCCAATTCGTTATCGGGCTGCTTGTTGCCCTCGGCTTCGTAAGCTGCTCTCGCTAACGGCGCCGGCGTAACGCGGTTCGGATATCCTTTTTTGCTTCGGTAGCGCGGATTTCTTCTCTCTTGTCGTGCTCCGCCTTCCCGACCCCTAGCCCGAGAAGAACTTTGATCGTTCCGCGCTTCCAGTAGAGTTTTAATGGAATCAGCGCCCTTCCCTTGAGAGAGGTCGCTCCGAAAAGCTTCCGAATCTCCGCTTTGTGGAGTAGCAATTTCCTACGCGCTTTCGGATCGCGGGTCCCGAAGCTGGTTGCGTTTGCATAGATCGGAATATTTGCCTGGTAGAGCCAAGCCTCGCCTCCCTCTATTTGGGCGTATGCTCCTTCAAGCTGTCCCTTGCCCTCACGGAGAGATTTCACTTCCGAGCCGAGAAGCACCAGGCCCGCTTCATAGGTGTCGAGAAATGAGTAATCCCGGCGTGCTCGGCGGTTTACCAACAGATCGACGTCGGCTTTTTCGCCCACTATCTTTCCAACGGATTGCTACTTTTCCATTCCACAACGTAAAAACAAAAGCCTCGCCGCCTTCCTGGTCGAAGCCGCCCCCAAACGGGGTTTTTAAACCATTGGCTCTTCCGAAACGAGCGAGGTGAACGCCGTGGGAGCCTCCCCCGCGGGAGCCACCGTCAGCTTCCCTTCAGCGATCTCTTTCAATGCCACCTGCAGAAGGCTCCATTGAGGATGGACTTCCACCAAGGGCCTAGCCCCTTTTGCAAGCAGGCGAACTCGACTCGAGACTGCGTTGATCAACACCTCGGGGGAATCCATCTTGGAGAGAGCCGAGGAAAGCATTACGGTAATCGTGTCACTCACTAGTTTTGCCCATCCATTAAGTTAGGGGGATAACCGTAAGCCGATCCGCCTGAAAAAACAATCCTTTCTCAAAGAAAGCTATCCACTCCATCCGCCGGCTTTCTTGCGCGGCTCTGTGCGACGACCGGCATTCATGCAGCCACAAACAAGATGCGGCCACAGTTATCACAGAAGGCGATTTCTGTCGCCGCCTCCGCCTGAAAGAAGGTTTGCCGAGTCAGCCTCATGTGACATCCTCCACAACTCCCGTGGATAACCGGCACGACGGCGTTTTCCCGATGCCCTTGCACAAGGCGTTGATAGCGTGTTAACAGCGCGGCATTCACGGCGCCTTTTTTTTCCTCTCGATCCTTTTCTGTCTCCGCCAGCAACGCCATCAATCGTGATCCCTTTTCCGCCAACTCTCTTCTCTTCTGTTGGGTATCTCTTTCTGCCTGCCTCGTCTTCTGCTCCTCCTGCTTCACCGTAGCCTTCAAAACATCCGCCTTTTCAAGCAGCAGCAGGACGCTATCCTCTTCGCGCTCCACCTCTCCCTGAACCTTGAGAATCTCATGGGAGAGCGCTTGATATTCCTCGTTTTTCCGTGCCTGCATCTGTTGGCTTTGATACCGCGAGAGTTGACGGCGCAACTCTTCAATGTCCCCTTCTTTTTGGCGCCGGAGGAGTTCGACCGCTTGCTGTTCGCGTCTTGCCCGCTGCAATTTTTGTTCCACTTCGTCGAATTCCGCTTTCACCCTCCTTTCGGCAATGGGCAACTGAGCGAGTTCCGACCGAATTCGCGCAATCTTCTGATCCACTTCCTGCAGCGCAATCAAAGGGGGAAGGTCCGGATGCATCTTCCCTTCCCATACAGCCGACGCTGAGCAAAGGCAAGGGCCGGCCGCCACGTTTCCCTCCGGGGCAAGCGATTCACCACAAACGATAGACCGCCTGAACGGATGCCCGGATCCTCAGCTCGCCGCCGCTGATCGTCACGGGCGCAGGCGCATTGACGCCTTTTGCCATGGCACCCACAGCGACGCCTTCGAAACGGGTGAACGGACGGGGAGGCAAACCCCCTTCCTGAATGTTTACGACGGGTCCAAGTTGCGCACCCGCCGCTTTGGCTAAGGCTTCGGCCTTCGCTCTAGCCATCACCGTCGCCTTTCCCAGCAACTCCCGATACAGGCTATCCACCCGATCCGACTGCCATTCCACTTCGGCCACCTCGTCTACTCCCGTCGCAAAAAGGGCGGCCAAGAGCTTCCCCAGCCGAGAAAACTCCCTGACCTCGACCGCCTCCCTTCGTTCTATGCGGTAAGCAACAATCCGTTCCTTCCCCTCCTTCTTCCCTTTTTCCTCCGCCAGAACCGGCAGGAGGCGCATCTCCGTCGTCCGCCAAATTTTCCCCTCCCCCCGCAACTCCTCCTCGATCCGCCCCTTCACCTCGGAAAAACGCGTCCTATCCCGTTCTTCCGCATCCGTCGGCGTCTTCCCTTCACTGATCAGCAAAAATGGGACGATCGCCCGATCGATGGGCGCAGATTCCTCGACTTCCCCATGGACTCGGACTGTCCGGATATTCTCCGGCTCCCCCCACGCCGAGCCAATCCCACCAAGACCACCTGACCCAACCCATAGGGAAACAAGTAGAGCCATCCACATCCGTCTGGATTCGCAGTTCATGCCGTAGTCCCCTTTTGCCTCTGGTCATGGGCACGCCGCTTCCGGACGCCCCGCTTATTTTCTTTTATGCGTAATAAGAACAACGAAACGCCTAGTCTTTTTAGCGAAAACGCATTTTAAGCTCGCGGCACCCTGGTCATGGTACGGATCCCGGCCCTTCAAAAGCTTTTCACCGTACGAGCGTCTTATGCCCTCTCTCGTTTTGCTTTAAGGTCGTGCCAGAGAGATAAAGTAACTGCGCGGTACAGGGATTGAACCTGTGACCCCTACCGTGTCAAGGTAGTGCTCTCCCGCTGAGCTAACCGCGCTCGACCTTGCTACCCTAACCAACAGCCGTTTGCGGGTGCAAGGAAAGAAAAACGGCGTGCGCGTGCCATTCACCTTTCATGTTTTATCGCCTTCTCAGTTCACTCCATGTTATAAGACGACATGCCTACTCTTCACCTCGCATCGACAAATCCCCACAAGCTTAGAGAGTTCAGACGTCTCTTCGGAACCGCTTTCGTACTGGTTCCGGCCGCATTCCCTCCACAATCCAACCCATGGATTGAAGATGGTCTAACGTTTCTGGATAATGCCATCAAAAAAGCTGTATTTTATAGTACCTGCTCGCCCAGCCTGGTTCTTGCCGATGACTCAGGCCTTTCCGTTGCCGCACTCGGAGGAGAGCCGGGCGTCTACTCCGCCCGCTACGCCGGCCCTCAGGCGAGCGATGACGACAATCGACGTCTCGTTCTCGATCGCCTTTCGCAAGCGCCTGCAGAGAGACGCCAGGCGACTTTTTCCTGTGCCTTGGCCCTGGCACGCGGCGGCACGCTCTTGGCGACCGCGGAAGCGACCTGTCCCGGAAGAATCGCGCCCTCACCCGATGGAACGGATGCTTTCGGTTATGACCCGATTTTCGTTCCCTTCGGCGCGACCGATACTTTTGCCAAGATGCCTCCTGAGGAAAAAGACCGATACAGCCATCGGGCACGAGCGATCGCGCAGCTTCTTGCCACCTTCCCACCCGACCGATGGCGTTAGCATTTTCTTCCCATTCGTCTCGACCTTTCCCAACCCCTTGTTTCAGAATTCACCCATGAGAGCGTTGATCCTGGCGGCCGGCAAGGGGACCCGCATGGGTGACCTCACCTCGAACCTCCCGAAGCCGATGCTCGCGGTTGACGGGCGCCCGATACTCGAATGGATCGTCCGCGGGTTGCGTGACTCCGCTCAGGTGAGAGAGTTCTGTTTCGTAGTGGGTCATCAGAAGGAGAGGATCGTCTCGCATTTTCTGGATGGGGCCGCTTTCGGGGTTTCCATCACCTATCGAGAGCAAATGGTCCTCGACGGAACCGGCCGAGCACCCCTCCTCGCTCGCGACTGGGTCCAAGACCATCCGTTTCTTCTTTCCTACGGAGATATCCTGGTTGACTCCGACGAATATCGACGTCTGATCGCCGCCTATCGAGACGACGGCGTCATCGCGGTTTGTCCCAGCCAAGACGTCCGCTTTGGAGGCGCCGTCCTTCTCGATCGCATGGGCGTTGTGCTTGATATTATCGAAAAGCCGGAAAATCCGGAAGTCTACGCAAATAGCTTTTACAATGCCGGCATTTATGTCCTGCCCTCTAGAGCATTTCTTTTTATGGAGGGCCTTCAAAAATCGCCTCGTGGAGAGTACGAGCTGACGGACGTCCTTCGAAACCTTGCACGTGCGGGAAAGGTTCACGCACTGATCTTAAAAGGGGACTGGGCGGACGTACGGGATCCCCAAATCCTCGCGGCGCTCAATCGCAGGCCATAGGGGCCGCTGATCTTCGATGAAATCTTCTGGGACTGAAGCCTGGACCGGAGCGATTGAGTCGACACTGCGCTATCTTGCAACCGAAAAGGATCATTCGCCCAATACTCAGATCACCAATCGCTTCCTTCTCGAAGCCTTTGCCCGCTGGGCGGTCGCAAATCGTCTCGCCGCGCCTACCGCAATAACCATGGAGGATTTGCACCGGTATCTTCTGGAGGAGCGGGAAAGAGGCTTGGCGTCCGGCTCGCTTAAAGCTTCTATTGTGGCTCTGCGCCATCTTTTTTCCTTTTTGCGGCGAGAAGCAATCATTCCTATAGATCTTGCGCAAGACCTGGAACTACCAAAAGTCGGCCTGCGCATTCCGCGCGTTTTATCGCAAAGGGATGTAGATCAACTTTTATCCGTTGCTTATCCATCAACTCCTGAGGGCATGCGGGATCGTGCGATCGTCGAGATCCTCTACGGCGCTGGATTGCGGGCGAGCGAAGTTGTCGACCTCCGCGTCACCTCTTTCCTGCCGGAAGAAGGGATGCTGCGAGTCTTTGGTAAGGGTCGAAAAGAACGAATGGTGCCTCTGGGGGCCGCCGGCATCCGTGCGGTCGAATCCTATCTGCACGGGAGCCGCCCTCTCCTGCTCGGCCCCCGAAGAAGCGAATTCCTCTTTTTAAAAAGGGGCGCCAAGCCCCTAAGCCGCTTCTGCATCAATCAACTTCTTTTGCAGCTGGCAAAGAGGATCGGGCTCCGTCACCGGATCCATCCACACCTTCTGCGCCACTCCTTTGCGACCCATCTGCTGCACCATGGGGCCGATCTCCGCTCTTTACAGCTCTTGTTGGGGCACGCCGACCTAGCCACGACTCAGATTTACACTCATGTCGATGCCGATCGGCTACGTGCGGTGCATCGTCAATATCACCCTCGCGGCCAATGTGATCGGTGATTGGATATTATTTTTATCCAAGTACGTGAAAAATAAACCGGTCCGTCTCGGCATTTTGCGGTCAGGCCTACCCGGAGGAAGGACAAAGCCATGGGAGAAGAACCGTCTTCCTCCGCTCCGTTGGCAAGAATTATAGCGTCTATCTAATTGCTCACTAATGCTTTACTCATATTATTATGGTCACCAGTAAAAAGGAAGCGGCAAGCTTGGCTCGTTTTCAGAAAGAGATAGAGCACGAGTTCCGGAACCCCGAGCTGCTGCGCGAAGCGATCACGCATCCCTCTTGCACTGCGGAGAGGAGCGCTGAGGGGCCCAGTTACCAGCGACTCGAGTTCCTCGGCGATGCCGTACTCCAGCTTGCCATAACGGACTGTCTCCATGCACTCTTCCCCAGGCACAAGGAGGGTCCGCTCACCAAGATGCGTGCTTGCCTCGTCAATCGCTCTCGCCTTGCGGCCATTTCGAAGCGAATGGGGATAGGAGAGCTTCTCCAGTTGGGCAAAGGAGAAGAAAGGAGCGGTGGTCGGGTAAAGGACTCGAACCTCGCCGACTCGTTCGAGGCGATCCTCGGAGCGATCTACCGTGACGGCGGATGGCGCAAAGCGAAGACCGTGATCCGCAAACTCTTCGCCGGGGCGATCAAGGAACTCGTTCTCTCGCCGGATGCCCTGGTCGGTAACCCAAAGGGAATGTTGCAGGAACTGCTGCAGAGACGAGGAGGAGAACCGCCTCGCTACCGCTGCATCGGACAAGCCGGCGCAGCTCATCGGAAGCGGTACACCGTCATTGTCGAGTGGCGCGACGAGCGTCTCGGCGAAGGAGTCGGCGGGAGCAAGAAAGAGGCCGAGCTTAATGCAGCGAGTGACGCGCTCGCTCACATAGCTCCCGATAGGCAGCTCGGATCGCCTTCCGGTGCCCTTCGTAAGCCGCGACAAACTCTTCCGGGGTGAAAAAGCCCAAGTGTCGTGCTAGTTTGTTCGAGGCAACCGGATCTTCCGGCAGTACCTCCTGCTGCTGGTTCCTTTCCCTTCGGAGCACGGCTTCCAAGTGCCGCAGAAATCGATAGCCGGCTTCGAAAGGTTCAGCCAGTTCCGGTGCAACACCTCGAAGATCGTCCAAGGCGTTCCATAGATTCGGCTCCCGCCTTCCCTGCTGCATCAGCCAGAGGACCGTGCCGAATTCTATATCGAGCAGTCCCCCCGCCCCCGTTTTGTAGCGCCGGAACTGAGAAATCTCCGCATGCCGTTCCTGCTCAATTCGCTCTCGCATAGAGACGATCTCATCCACAGGGCGTTGTGCGCTCCGGTCGCCCCACACCCGGTCGACCATTGCGATAAATCTCTCGCCGATCTTCTTGTCCCCGGCTACAAAGCGTGCTCGGGTCAGGGCTTGAATCTCCCAAAACTGCGCTTCGTTCCTGTAATAGCTCTCGTATGCCTCCATCGACAGGGCGAGCGGCCCCTCTCCGTGAGGTCGAAGCCGATAGTCCATCGCAAAAAGGATGCCTGTGGAAAGTGTCTCCCCAAGAAAGCGATGAACGGCCAGCGCCGTTTCCTCCTGCGAGCCGATGCAGAGGCAATCGAGATCGGACCCATAGGCGAGCTCGCCGCCCCCGAATCGGCCGAGAGCGACATAAGCGAGCCCGTCGCAATCGAAGGTTCGGCAAGCGAGTTCCAGGCAGGCTTCGGCAAGCGCCGTATACTCTTGCTGAATCTCTCGGAGATCGGCCAACTGCAGAATGTCGCGAAGAAAGATGCGCAGAAGCTCGCCGCGGCGATAGAGCCGCGCCGTAACCCCAACATCTCCGGACAAACGGATTAACTCTTCGAGATAAAGCTTCCTATCCTTCTTTTCCCCTAACGATCGACTCTGCGTAATCTCTTCGAAGAGTTCCGGTTGGGCATAGAGGATCTCGCTGAAGAAGGAGCTGGCATCGAAAAGCTTGATCAAAAGTTCCAGCGCCTTCGGATTCGCCGCGAGCGTTTCAAATAGAAACGATCTGGCCCCATACCTTGAGGCAAAAGAGACCAGCCGGCGGAGAACAGCGTCGGGATCGACCGCCCTTTGAAGAGCTTTTTCTAAAAAGGGAGCCATGCGACGATAGGCCCGCGCAGCGCGCGGAGCGCTCAACAGCGAATCTTTCGCCTGGAGCGCCTCCAGATTGCGTGAGGCCTCCTCCGGAGAGGCGAAAATTTCGAGCGGCACATGGACTGTTGTTTCGCCTTTTTTGTTGAAATATTGCTGGAATAAGTCATGAACGAACGCGCGGTGGGACTGAAGAGTCGCTTCGAACTCAGAAAACGCCAGCCCCAGCGAATCCGCTATCTGCGCCCGCTCTTCTTCCGAATTCGGAAGCAAGTGGGTCTGAAGCTCTTCTACCATCTGCAATCTATGTTCGATATTCCGCAGGAATCCGTAAGCATCGATCAGGGCATCGGCTTGGGATCGCGGCACTAGCCCGACCGCTACCAACGCCCGCAACGCCGCGCAGGTAGGCCGCACCTGAACGATCGGCTGACGCGCTCCGTAAAAGAGTTGGAGAGCTTGCGCGAGAAATTCGATCTCACGAATCCCTCCGGGGCCCAACTTGACGTCTCTCTGGCGTCGATCGCCGAACAGGACTTCTTCGTCGATCCGCGCTTTCATCGCAGCAATCTCCTCGAAAATCTCCTCGGAGAGATGGCGCGGAAAACAAAACTGCTGTCGAAGGACCTCGAATTCGTACCCCAAATCGGGATCTCCCGCGACAAACCGCCCTTTGATCAGTGCCATCCTCTCCCAAGTCTCGCCGGATGCGGCGTAATAGCGTTCGCATTCGGAGAGGGACGGTACGAGTGCACCGGAGTTGCCGTCGGGGCGTAGCCGCAAATCCACGCGAAAGAGCGTTCCAACTCCGTTTGCGTCGGAAATGCGTGACGCTATCCTCTGGGCCGTTGTCGTGCGGAGGGCATCCGCGAACGAACCCTCCTCGTCCCCGCCGATAAAGACGATGTCGATGTCCGAGCTGTAGTTCAGCTCTTGCCCTCCCAGTTTTCCAAGCGCCAAAACCGCAAGCGGCATTCGGTTCAGACGCATCTCCCCGCAGACGATTTTGGAGACGATGCCAAGAGAGAAATCGGCGAGATTAGAAAGCGCCAGAACCGTTTCTTCCCACGAGCAGAGGCCCACGAAATCGAGGAAACCGATCCGAAGCTGCTCTCGTTGCTTGAGCAATCGAACCGCATCCAGCTGACGGGCCGGGGTCGCCTGTGCCCCGGAAAGTTCGCGCCAATCCAGCTCCCACCGCCCAGGGCCCCGGTTCGCGGCGGCGCCTACCGCCACGAGAGCCGAGAGCCAGTCACGCCATTCCGGATGAACGGCAAGGCGAGCATGGGAGACGCGGGAAAACTTCTCGAATGCGGATAGCGCCGCGTCAAACGTCGAGAAGCGCCCAAAATCTCTCCTCACCGTCTCCCCTGCTAAGCAACGAGGTTGAAATTTGTAACATGCTCATCCGCAAGCTATTGTCTTCCATTTTTAACAAATAACGGTGCAAAGTAGGTGAAGATCATATCCGCGCCCGCTCGCTTGATCGCCACCAGGGATTCCCGATAGGCAGTTTCTAGGTCGAGCCAACCATTTCGCGCTGCGGCCACAATTTGAGCATACTCCCCGCTCACCTGGTATGCGGCGACCGGCAGCAGCGTCCGGGCTCGAACATTCGCGATCACGTCCAGATACGGTCCTGCTGGCTTTACCATAAGGATATCGGCTCCTTCTTCCTCGTCCAATCGCGCCTCCAGAAGCCCTTCGCGGAGGTTGGCCGGATTGAGTTGGTAGCTCCTCTTGTCCAAGTATCCCTTCCCTTTCCGGCTCCCAATCGCATCTCGGAATGGTCCATAAAAGGCGGAGGCAAACTTGACGGCATAGGCAAGCAGACCCACACGCTCCAGGTTTGCGTCATCCAAGCTGGCCCGAATCGCGCCGATTCTTCCGTCCATCATATCGGAGGGAGCGACAAAATCGACACCCGCTTCACCGAGAATCCGCCCCATCTCGCAAAGCAGGCGTACGGTCACATCATTTTCGATCTCCCCGGTCTCCGGATTCCAGACACCGTCATGCCCATGGCTCGTGTAGGGATCCAGCGCGACGTCGGCAATCACCAAAAGCCCCGCAGCCCTCGCCTTGATCTCCCGAACCACTCGGGGGACTAGTCCATTGGGATCCAACGCGGCGGATCCTTCGGAGTCCTTCTTCCCTTCCGAAATACAGGGGAAGAGGGCGACCGCCGGGACCCCCGCCTCATGGAGTTCGAGACAGAACCGGGCCGCATCCTCCGGTTTGTACCGGAAGACACCGGGCATGGATTCGATCTCCTCCCGCGTGCCGTCCTCTTTGCAAAACACCGGAGCGACAAGGTCGTTGACGGTAACGAGGTGCTCCTCGATCAGCCGGCGGATCCCATCCGTTGCTCGAAGCCTTCGGGGACGGCGCCGCAACACCAGCTTATCGGACATCTTGGACATGGTTCCACGCTACGTCTTCTTGTTTTCCCTTTCCAAGGGCTTTTTTACGCAGATCGTGCCAAATCCTTAGACACGGCATTGAGATGCGTCTGCGTCCGTGGACATTTGTTGACGTCAGCAACTTTGGGTGAGACTGATGATCAAATTCGCAATTTGTTGCTTCTCAATGCATTTTTACTTACACAGAATGCTCCTCGAGATCATCGGCTATGCCGTCGTTGCACTGCGTCCAACATCCGATTCTCCTCGACAGGATCACTCGGCTCCGTGATCGGACAACCGATCAGCGCCTCTTTGCCCATCTTTTGGAGGAAGCCTCATTCGTTCTCGCCGTGGAAGCGACACGAGATCTCGGACTGCAGCCGACTTCGGTCGTGACGCCGCTCGAAGAGGCAAAAGGCGCCATCCTTGCGGGCTCCATCGCCTTGGTACCCATCCTGCGAGCCGGCCTGGGGATGCTCGGTCCATTCCGCACCCTGCTCCCGCAAGCCGTCGTCTCCTTCGTGGGCGCTTGGCGGGAAGAGACGACGCTCGAACCGTCAGTCTATCTCGACCTCGCTTCCGGAATCGATCGTGATACGTCCGTTCTTCTTCTGGATCCAATGCTTGCGACAGGAGGAACTGCGACGGCGATCCTTACCCGTCTCAAGCTGCGGGGAGCCGGTCAACTCCGCCTCATCTGCTGCCTCGCCTCTCCGGATGGAATACGGCGAGTGCAAGAGACCCATCCCGATGTCGCTGTCTACACGGGCGCGATCGATCGAGGCCTTGATTCCAGGGGCTTCATTCTGCCCGGCTTAGGAGACGCGGGGGACCGGCAGTTCGGATCTTGCCGGCTTTCCTCTGAAAACGAAGGATAGACCGCCGTCCATCCTGGCCGCCGGTGACCACCGATAGCATGTCATCGTGTCATCTTGTAAAAGTATATTTCATCCTATTTCCATTATTGCACCATATTTTGTCCGCCCAACGATCTTTCCGTTCTTTTCGCGTTTTTCGATCGGCAAGGGGCTTTCGTCCTGCCTTTTAAAAAAGAACCTTGTCTTCCCGAGGTGAGCCAATAACGTTGCCGCAATGGAGACCTTGGAGACCCTCCGCGCGCTTTACGGACAGCCGTTTCTTCCCCTGTTGACCAGGGCGCGCACGGTCCATCTCGCGCGCCATCCCGACAACGAGATCCAGCGCTGCGAACTGGTGAACATCAAGCAGGGCGGCTGCAGAGAAGACTGCCGCTACTGCGCGCAGAGCGCCCGGTATACGACGGGGTTGACGCCACACAGGCTGCTCGACCCCGAGGCTCTTCGCCGAGCGGCGGATGAGGCCCGCCGTCACGGCGCGACGCGTCTCTGTCTTGGAGCCGCCTGGCGGGGCCTCAGAGAAGATGACGAGCAGTTGAAAGAGGTTTGCCGGCTCGTCGAGGCTATCCGAGACGAGGGTTTGGAGATTTGCGTCACGTTAGGTCTTCTGAGACTGGAAGCAGCCCGTCGTCTGCGGGAAGCGGGAGTCAAGATTTACAACCACAACCTCAACACGGGACCAAACTTTTACGGGCAGGTTGCGACGACTCACAGCTTTGCAGATAGAATCGCGACCCTGCGAGCGGCACAAGAGGCTGGCCTGCGGCTCTGCAGCGGGGGCATTCTCGGCCTGGGAGAGAGCGTCGATGACCGCTTGGAGATGTTGCTTGCGCTTCACGAGCTAAATCCTGCGCCGGAGAGCGTCCCGCTCAACCTTCTCGTGCCTATTCCGGGTACTCCGTTCGCATCGCAAACGCCGGTCGACCCATTCGACCTCGTTCGCCTCGTCTGCGTAACGCGCATCCTCTTGCCAGACTCCAAAATTCGGTTGGCGGCCGGCCGGCGGAGTCTGTCGCTGGAAGCCCAAGCGCTCTGCTTCCTCGCGGGCGCAAACTCGCTTTTCATAGGCGAGCAGCTTCTCACGACCCCGAATCAATCCTTCGACGCGGACCAAACCCTTTTTGAGACCTTAGGGCTCAAGCCGTCCGCTTCCAAACAAGGCGGGAGCTCTCGGGAGGAGCCCAACCCCCTTGTCGGCTCGCCTTACAAAAGATTCCCGGTGCCGGAAGCCGCCGACTAGGTCTTTTGCCGACCGGATCCGTCCCCTTGCCCGGACAACAAGGGAACTTCCTCGACAACGCGATCCTAATCTTTTTAGTCTATAGCGTATGAAGACATACTCGCATCCGGAAGCTCTGGTCGAGACGGCATGGCTTGCGGATCATCTGCAAGACCCTGGCATTCGTGTCGTCGAGAGCAATGAGGACGTCCTCCTCTACGACACCGGCCATATCCCCGGGGCTGTGCACATTGACTGGCGGGCGGACCTGAACGATCCAATGATCCGAGACTACATCACTCCGGAAAAATTTGGCGCCCTTTGTCGAAAAAACGGGATCAGCGAGACGACGACCTGTGTCTTTTACGGAGATAAGTCCAACTGGTGGGCCTGCTATGCTCTCTGGGCATTTCGTCTTTTCGGACACGATCGAGTGAAGATTCTCAACGGCGGCAGGGACAAGTGGATGCGGGAGGGGCGGCCGATGGTTCGCGAAAAGCCCTCTTATCCTGAAGCGGCTTACGCGACGCCGACGGCTCGCCATGACCAAGCGATCCGCGCTTTTTACGACGAAGTGCGGGCCTTTTTGAAAGCCGGCGGCCCTCTAATCGACGTCCGAAGCCCGGGCGAGTTCACGGGCGAACTCCTCCATATGCCCGAATATCCGCAGGAGGGGGCTCTGCGAGGAGGACATATTCCCGGCGCCAGAAGTGTGCCTTGGAAAACAGCCGTCCGCGAGGATGGAACTTTCAAGTCGGCCGATGAACTCTCTCGGATTTATGAAGAGGGCTGTGGGCTCTCGGCGGATCGAGAGGCGATCGTCTACTGCCGCATCGGCGAACGATCGAGCCATACGTGGTTCGTCCTGACCTATCTTCTTGGTCACAAGAAGGCCAGAAATTACGATGGATCGTGGACCGAGTGGGGCAACAGAGTCGGCGCCCCGATCGAGCGGCCATAGAACGGCGGTTAGCGGCAGTTGACGTTCCGCCCAATTGGGACTTGATTCATCTTCGATGCAAAATGTCGAACCAGTTTTACCCCTGCGCCTTCAAGAGATCGTAGACCTCTTTCAAAATCTTCCCGAGGAGGAGAAGCGCGAGCTCCTCATTGCCTACAGTGATCGGTCCGGCGAATGTTCTCCCAAGGAGGACGAGACGTTTACCCTCTCGGATATTCGCAAGGACCAGGAATGCACCGACTCGGTGGGAGTCTTTTTGAAGGCCGATGCGGAAGATCGGCTGCTTTTCCGAATGCTGCTGGGTTCCCATGTGCAAACACTCACACGCGCAATGGCCTCCATCCTCTGTCAGGGGTTGGCTGGAGCGACCGCAGACGAGGTGTTGGCGGTGCCGAGCAACTTTGTGCAGAAAATCGTGGGGATGGAGCTGGTGCGACAACGGAGTCAGACCGTCTATTACATTCTCGCTCGCATGAAAAGCGCTTGCCGTCAGCTCGTTGCCGAACGGCGGCGGACGGAGTGGGCGACTTCGAAACCGTGAGCTTCTACCGGGAAGACGCCGAAGCCACCTATCGTTCGCTGGGGTTGGGGAGAGCGCCACTGCGCCTGGGCGAACTCTCAAATCCCCTTGGAAGAGTGATCCCCCTTGGAGGAGAATCGCCCGAACGCCCTCGCATTCTTATCGAGCGAAATCGCTATGAAGAGATTCTGAGCGACCTCGTCTCCTCGCAACTCCGCAACTTTGCCGGCGAGACCCGCTCTTTCCCAGCGGACTTCCTGACCGCCTACTTTCGGGAGCGGTTCCGCTCTACGGCCTATGACAAGCTCTTGCAGGAACAAGATCGTGGTTCGGATGCCGGAGTCGATCCGTTATCGGTCGATCGGCGAGCCCGCATCTACCGAGGCGCGCTCTTGCGGCGGCTTCTCTCGCACATCGAACGGCGACGGATGAGCAGCCGCCCTTGGCTCGATCTGCTCTGGCAGAAGACAGTCGGTCCGCAAATCGCATCCGAGTCGCAACTCGTTCGCATCGACCGGGCTGCAGGTCGAGCGATCCTTCGATCGCTCAATTCGTCGCTCGCCTTCTCGCTACGCCGCCGCTCGGATCTACCTGAAAAGCTTTCCGAGGCCCTGGGGGTTCCGATTCGCGAGATTCGGGTGGGAGCTTGAAAAAAGTCGCCCGGGGCACAGGCACCGTTGCTCACAAACTTCGTACAGGCACCTGCTGCCGCGCTTCCTCAAGCGGCGGCCGCGATGGTTTGGGCAATTCCGCTGCCGATTTCCGCGGGGGAGAGGATGACCGGAATTCCTGCGGCTTCAAAGGCCGCGATTTTCGCCTTTACCGTGCCCGCCGATCCCGCAATCACGGCACCCGCGTGCCCCATGCGCCTTCCCGACGGTGCGGTCGCCCCCGCCAGAAAGGCAGCTGTCGGCTTTCGGGAGGAGGTCTTCCAAAATGCGGCCGCTTCTTGTTCCTCGCACCCGCCGATCTCACCAATGATCAAGATTGCTTCCGTCGCGGGATCGCTGTCGAACATCTGGATGACTTCCCGCAATCCAAGACCGTGGATAGGGTCGCCCCCGATTCCGACGCAGCTGCTCTGCCCGAGGCCCTGCTGGGAAATTTGCCAAACCGCCTCGTAGGTGAGCGTCCCGCTGCGGGAGACAATGCCGACCGCTCCCGGTTTGTGAATGAAGCCCGGCATGATGCCGATCTTGCACTGCCCCGGCGTAATCACTCCAGGACAATTCGGCCCGATCAGCCGCGTCTTCTTCCCTTCCAGGCATCGACGGACCCGAACCATGTCCAGAATAGGAATTCCTTCTGTAATACAGACGATTAGATCGATCTCCGCGGCCGCCGCCTCCAGGATGGCATCCGCAGCCGCAGGGGCTGGAACAAAGATCAAGCTCGCGTTGGCTCCGGTCGCCTCTTTTGCTTCGGCCACCGAATCGAAGACGGGCACCCTCTCCTCGAACCTTTGTCCTCCTTTCCCCGGCGTCACTCCAGCCACGATCCTTGTCCCGTAATCCAAGCAGGCGCGAGCATGGAAAGATCCGGCTTTCCCGGTAATTCCCTGAACGACGACCCGAGTGGAACGATCTACGAGAATCGACATCTACCTGGGCTCCTTGGCCGCCGCCACGGCCTTCCGGGCCGCGTCCCCCAAATCCTTCGCAGTCCGAATAGGCAAACCCGACTGATGCAAGATGGCCATACCCTCTTCGAAGTTCGTGCCTTGGAGCCGCACTACGATCGGCACCTTCGGTTTTGCGCGGGAAACAGCCTCCACGATGCCCCGAGCAATTACATCGCACCTCATGATGCCTCCAAAGATATGGATCAAAACCGCCCGCACCTTGGGATCCGCCATCAGAATTTCGAACGCCTTGGCAACCTGGTCCTGGTCGGCGCCCCCTCCGACGTCGAGAAAGTTGGCCGGCTCCCCGCCATAGCGCTCAAGAATATCCATCGTGGCCATCGCAAGCCCGGCCCCATTCACCATGCAGCCGATCTCTCCCGAAAGACCGACGTAATTGAGCCGAGCCTTTAATGCGGCCGCCTCGCGGGCGTCCTCGACCACTTCGTCCCGATAGGCGGCAATCTTCGGGTGACGAAACAGAGCATTCTCGTCGAAGGCCACCTTCGCATCGATCACGGCGATCTTCTCGTCGTCAATCACCGCAAGCGGGTTGACCTCGGTAAGACTCGCGTCGTGCTCAAAAAAGAAGCGATAGAGCCCGACAATTACGTCGGCTGCCTGAGTCAGCAAAGGACCGCGCAGGCGGAGACGACCGGCCAGATCCCGCGCCTGGTACGGCCACAACCCCACTTGTGGATCAACCCATAATTGATGGATTTCTCCAGGATTATCCCTGGCTACTTCCTCGATATCGACGCCTCCCCGAGCGCTACCCACCACCACGGGGCAGCCGCGTTCCCGATCGACTAGGATCGCTAAGTAGAGCTCTCGGCGGATCTGCGGCGCTAGAGCGACCAATACCTTATCCACTCGTCGCCCTTCCGGGCCTGTCTGCGCCGTTACCAGAACGCCTCCGAGCATGGCCTGTGCGACCTCCTCCACCTCGGCCGGATGGTCACAGAGCCGCACTCCGCCGGCAAACCCGCTCAGAAAGCGCCCCTTGCCCCTCCCTCCCGCTAGGATCTGTGACTTCACGACGAATGGTCCTCTAGGCAGCCCCTCTGCGACTCGCCGCGCCTGCTCCGGGCTCGTCGCGACGCCACCGGCGGGAATCGGCAAGCCAGATCGAGAAAGAAGATCTCGTGCTTGATATTCGAAAATGTTCATTTAGGCCGCTCCGATCTTTCTCTCACGATCACGCGATCCCATCGGGTCATGCGCTCCCGCCTCCCGGGTAGCCGGCACAAGAATGGCATCGCGCATTCCGTGGATCAGCTTCTTGTCCGAGGGACAGATGGTAGCCAAAGCGCCGCGGAGCTCCGTTTTTCCATTCACCACAAAGTAGTAGGGGGAGATTCGGACGCGGCCGGCCATTCGGGCCTCTTCTCCGTTCGATGAGAAAAACTGATGCTCGACGATGGCTCCCTTGACAAACCGCTGCAGAAGCCAGGGATGAGAAGCAAAATCCTCGAGCGCACGCTCGATCTGCTCTTCCCACTCGGCTCGTGCCAAATCCGATCCGACGAAAACTCCCCGCGAACCCCAAGCCAAAGGAGAAAAGCCGGAAATCTTGAGGACCAGCTCCCTTTCCGATTGGCTAAGCTGGCCGAGCTCCCGCCAATCGTTGATTTCGAGGCCCGGATAAACTGCTTGCGGAGGAAGGGGCGCCGGATCGACGATCCAACTCTGCGGAATAATTTCTCGCAAGAGCCGAAAACCCTTGTCGGTGAGCTGGCGCCTCCAGAAATCCCGCAGAGGCCGGAGCCAGAAGAGCGCAAGCCAGAGCTTCTCTTCCAAGTAGGGCTTCGGCGGCGGTGTCATTGACACCCTGTCCGGGTCGAAACTCTTTCGGATCGACGAAAGTTTTTCCCAATCAAAACACTCGAAAAAGCGGTAGATCGCGCGATCGCTACAGCGATAGTCTTCCGCTGAACGCACCCTCTCGGAGCCGACTAGGTACTCCATCTCGGGGCGGTAGGAAGAAGCTTCTTCGGAAATGACGACATCACCGGCTGGAAAAATGCTTCCGAAGCCTTCCTGCATTCCCCCGGCTCCTCCAAGAAGCGCCGAATCCCAATGGGAAAATCGTTCTTGAAGCCAAGCGGTCAACCCTATACCTCCCGGTACGCTATCGAGCTCGCAAAGGGCAAAGCCTGTTTCGGTCCAGAGAAGATCGGGCCGAAGCACGCGCGGAATCTGGTTTGCCAGGGCACCATGCCGGGAGATTGAGACAAGTTCGGCGGGTTTACCTCGATCGAGAAGATCGGCGATCCAACTCGGGGCCTTGCCTTGGACGCTCCACCGGTAGAGAAGATTGCAGCCCTGCACAAACTGGTGCAGGACCGGTCCCAGCCGTTCCAATAGAGCGAGATGACGTTCGCTCAGGGGAAACGCGGCATCGCTGATGCGCCATTCCTTCTCCGCAAGAAGTCCGGAGCTAGGCATCCCGCTCCGCAGGAACGACAATCGATCGTGCACGTTCAAAATCGAATCGGTTCCTCGCCCGCCGGGATCGGGCTGCTTTCGGGCAAAAGGATTCTCCCTTCCGGCTTTGTTCGGCAGCATCCCCTCCGCATAACCGGGTGGGGGTTTTCGCTCCCCCGCCAGACCCGCGCCTCGGGACCCAGGCGGAGCAATTTCGGGCTAGCCTCCAGGAGGCGGATTCAATCCAGCTTTTTCTCATAGCCCGGCGGGCAACGACTCGTCAACCCTTCTCGTCGAGTCATTGGTGATCTCCGGGTCTCCCAGTGCAGGAAGGAACTACCCAAGTGCTTGCACCTTTCCCCATGAGCCGCGTATATCGGATTTGGTATGGAAGAAGTCATCATCATTGGTGCCGGTTGCGCCGGTTGGACGGCGGCGATCTACGCGGCGCGCGCCAACCTCCGCCCGCTAATCATCACAGGAATCCAACCCGGAGGACTTTTGACCACGACTACCCTTGTCGAGAACTTTCCCGGTTTTCCCAATGGGATCCAAGGTCCCGATTTGATGGTCGCCATGGAAGAGCAGGCCAAGCGTTTTGGGGCGTGCGTCCTGTCGATGTCGGAGGTAACTCAAACCCGTCTCTCCGGGAGTACCAAACAGGTTATTCTCGGAGACAAGATTCTCGAAGCAAAGGCCGTGATTCTTGCCGTGGGCGCTCGGCCAAGGCGCCTCGATGTGCCAGGAGAGGCGGAGCTGGAGACGCGGGGAGTAAGCTATTGCGCTACCTGCGACGGCGCTCTTCCGCCCTTTCGCAACCAGACCTTGGTGGTCGTGGGAGGAGGCGATTCCGCGTGCGAGGAAGCTCTCTACTTGACGCGTTTCGCCTCCGAGGTCTACCTCATTCATCGGCGGGATCGGTTGCGCGCCTCACCCATCATGACGGATCGGGTCCTCGGCAATCCAAAGATCCGACCCATTTGGAACACGGTGGTAACCGAGGTGGTGGGACGCGACGAGGGAAAGCTCACGGGACTGGCCCTGCGCGACGTCCATACGGGCAACACGAGTATCCTCTCTTGCGCGGGTCTTTTCGTGGCGATAGGTCATCAACCCAGTACGGAGCCCTTCCGGGGACAGATCGATCTCGACCGGGGATACATCCGCGTACACGATGGTTCCCATACCAGCCAGCCCGGAGTATTTGCCGCAGGCGACTGTGTCGATTTCACCTATCGGCAGGCGGTGACGGCGGCGGGAATGGGCTGTATGGCCGCCTTGGATGCGGAGCGGTATCTTTCCTCGCTATCGGCGGGTTCCCGCGCTTGATTCCAACGGCTCCTAGAGATAGAGTCGAACTTTTTACAAGAAAGCAAACATGGTGACGGTTCAGATCGAGGAGGTAGCTCCTTGCCGAAAGCGACTTCGCATCGAGATTTCCGCAGACGAGGTAACGCAGGTGCGGAAGGGAGTGGTTCAGCACTTCTCCCGAATGGCGCGGATGCCGGGATTCCGACCGGGCAAAGCTCCCACGTCTCTCGTGGAGAAGCAGTTCCAAAAAGAGATCGCTGACGAGCTGGAGAAGACGCTGGTGACCCGCGGCTTTCGCGAAGCCATCGAAAAGCAGCAGATCGACGCGGTCCGAGGACTCGGGACCGAAGACGTTCGCTATCTAAACGGACTCTCCTTCTCCTTTGCTGCCCTGGTGGATTGCGCGCCCGCCTTTTCCCTGCCCGACTATTTCGCGCCTCGTCTGCCCCGGACGGAGACCGAGGTGAGCAAGGAGGACGTCGATCAGGCGCTGGACAAGCTCCTCGAGGGACGAGCTACGTTTGCCGATGCCACGGATCGGCCGTTGGCGGAAGGAGACTATGCGGTTCTCCGTTACGAAGGAAAGATCGAGGAGCGCTCCGTAAAAGACCTCTTCCCAGCGGCGGGAATCCTGGCGGAAGGCGAGGATCAGTGGTTGCTGGTCAAGCCGGGGGTCTTTGTTCCGGGATTCACGGAAGGAATCCTCGGCATGGAGGTCGGACAGACCCGTTCACTCTCCGTTCTCTTTCCCGAGGATTGGTTTTTTGAGCCGCTGCGCGGAAAGACCGTGGGGTATTCCGTCACCCTTTTGGCGATCAAGGAGCGCCACATCCCCTCGCTCTCCGATGATCTGGCGAAAGAGATTGCCGGGACAGATCAGTCCGGCCTGCGCTCCATGCTGCAGATGGTCGTGGAGACCGAAAAGAAGCGAGCGGCGCGGCGGGAACAGGGCAATCACGTTTTGAACACCCTCCTCGGGTCGGTGGAGTTCCCGTTGCCGGAGTCCCTCGTCGAGGAGGAGACGGCAAACGCCGTTCGAGAGATCGTTTCGGAAAATCAGGAACGAGGTCTTCCTCTCGCGGTCCTCGAGGAAAAGAAGAGCGAAATCTTCTCCAACGCGAGACGCCTGGCCGCTCAGCGCGTTAAGCTCCGGTTCCTCATCGAGCGGATCGCAAAAAACGAATCGATTGGAGTCACCGATGAGGAGCTTACTCAAGCGGTTGCTTCGCTCGCTCATCGGCAGAATCTCCCGCCTCGTCAATTTATCCAGCGCATCTCGCGGGAAAGCCTAGCGACCCTGAAAAGACAGGTGTTGCTCGAGAAAGTAATGGACTTCCTCATCGAAAAAGCCAAGGTTGCCTCCGTATGACAGAGCAGCGGTTTACAGCACAGATCATTCCGTCCGTTATTGAGCAGATCGGTCGAGAAGAGCGGCGGTACGATGTATTTTCTCGACTACTCAAAGATCGGATCATCTTTCTGGGGATTCCAATCGACGACACAGTCGCCAACGTCGTCATCGCGCAGCTTCTTTTCCTGCAGATGGAAGACCCCAAGAAGGATGTGAGTATTTACATCCATTCTCCCGGCGGATACGTCACCGCTGGCATGGCAATCTACGACACCCTCCAGTTCATCAGCTGCGATGTCGCCACCTATTGCATCGGCCAGGCGGCGAGCATGGCCGCGGTTCTTCTTGCCGCCGGCAGTAAAGGCAAGCGCTTTGCGCTGCCCAACGCCCGGATCATGATTCATCAACCGCTGGGCGGAGCTCAAGGGCAAGCTTCGGACATCAGCATTCAAGCCAAGGAGATTCTGCGGACCAAACGCCAGCTCAATCAAATCCTGGCGATGCACACCGGCCAGCCGCTCGAAAGACTGGTAAAGGACACCGATCGGGATTTCTTCATGTCCGCGGACGAAGCAAAGGCCTACGGGATCGTCGACGAAGTGGTAAAGACAAAGATCACCGTGCCGCAAGTCCCCGAGCCGACGATCGGATAGGAGCCTCATGGCGCGCCCGACCCAGGTTACCATGTGCTCTTTCTGCGGAAGGAGCCATGCAGAGGTTCGCAAGCTGATTTCGGGGCCGGGCGTCTACATCTGCGACAGCTGCATCAACGTCTGCAAAGATATTCTCGAGCGGGAGGGCAAAGGAGAGAGTCCGCCTGTCGGGGCGGCAGCGATCCCGAAGCCGGCTGAAATTCACCGCTTTCTAGATCAGTACGTGATCGGCCAGCAGCGGGCAAAGAAGGTTCTCTCGGTGGCCGTCCACAACCACTACAAACGGGTGGCGTCGGGAGCCGACACCGGGGCAGGAACCCGTCTGGACAAGCAGTCCGATGTCGAGATCGAAAAGAGCAACATCCTGCTCGTCGGGCCGACCGGGTCGGGAAAGACCTTGTTGGCACGCACCCTCGCCCGAATGCTCGATGTTCCCTTTTGCCTAGCCGATGCCACCTCTCTGACCGAAGCCGGCTACGTAGGCGAGGATGTCGAAAGCATCCTCCTCCGGCTGCTCCAAAACGCAAACTTCGATGTGAAACGAGCCGAGATGGGCATCGTCTACATCGATGAAATCGACAAGATCGCTCGAAAAAGCGACAGTCCATCGATTACGCGAGACGTGTCCGGGGAAGGTGTCCAGCAAGCCCTACTCAAGATGCTCGAAGGCACCGTCTGCCACGTCCCTCCCCAGGGTGGGCGAAAGCATCCTCATCAAGAATGCATCCGCATCAACAGTCAGCATATCCTATTCATTTGCGGCGGGGCGTTTGTCGGTCTCGATAAGATGGTCGCTCGCCGCCGCGGAAAAGGACGGCTAGGTTTCTCGACACCATCGGATGGCGAGGAGATCGAGGCTGGAAACCTGGAAATCGAGCCGGAAGACCTCATCCTGTACGGGATGATTCCGGAATTCGTTGGTCGATTGCCGATCGTTTCTTGGCTCGAAGCATTGAGCGAGGAAGAGCTCGTCTGCGTCCTTACGGAACCAAGAAACGCTCTGGTGAAACAATACGCAAAGCTCCTTGCGATGGACCAGGTCAAGCTCTCGCTGACCAAAGACGCCCTGCGGCTGCTTGCACAAGAGGCGATCCGAAAAGGAACAGGTGCGCGCGGCCTCCGCTCCGCCCTCGAGAAGATCATGCTCGACATCATGTATGATCTCCCGTCCCGAACCGATCTGGAAGAAGTCATCATCACCCGCCCTGTCGTGGAAGGGAAACGTCTGCCCATCCTCCGTCGCCGCTCCGAGCGAGAAGCGGCCTGAGGCGAGCGCGAGGCAGCGCCATCCCTTCGCTCTTCCGGCGAGGGTGCAGCTAAGAAGAACAGGGAATGTCGATCAAGCGCAGAGTCGTCATAGGAATGAGCGGCGGGGTGGACTCCTCCGTTGCCGCCTTTTTGCTCCAACAGCAGGGCTACGAGGTGATCGGAGTCACGCTCAAGGTCTGGTCCGACTCCTGCCTCTCTCGTTCCCATGAAAAGTGCTGCGGGCCCCAGTCGATCTCGGATGCGCGGCTCGTCGCTCACCGGTTGGGAATACCCCACTTCGTCCTCGACGAGGCAGAGGCGTTCGAAGAGGAAGTGATCTCTCCCTTTATCAAGGAATACCGGAGAGGCCGCACTCCCAATCCGTGCGCTCTCTGCAACGAAAAGATGAAATTCGGCCGGCTTCCCCAAAAGGCAAAAGCTTGGGGCGCGGAATACGTAGCGACCGGGCACTATGCGCGCATCGAGCGCGATGAGGGAGGCATCCGCCTAAAGAAAGCCAAGGACGAGCGGAAGGACCAGACCTACTTCCTCTTTCGACTCGAACGGAAGACCCTCGATCGGATGCTGACCCCCCTTGGAGCGTACGGCAAGGAAGAGGTCCGAAACATCGCGCGGAAGACGGGCCTGTCGGTCTGGGACAAAGAAGAGAGCCAAGGCATCTGCTTCATCCCGGGTAACCGGTACGAGGGCTTTTTGGCAGAGCGGCTCGGAGGGAAACAAAACGAGGCGGGCGAGATCGTCGACCTATCCGGCAAGGCTCTCGGCCGCCATCGGGGAATCGAGTTTTACACCGTGGGCCAGCGTCGCGGAATCCCTGGCGGACAAGGCAAGCCTCTCTATGTGCTAGAGATCGACCCCGCAAGGCAACGCATCGTGGTCGGGCCATGGGAAGCCCTCGGCCAGACCCACTGCTTTTTGAGCGACACAAATTGGCAGCAGCCGGTGCCCGCAACCCCCTTCCCGGTGAATGTCAAGGTTCGATACAACTTCCCCGCTGTTGACGCCAAGCTCACTATTCTTTCCGATCGTCGGGCCCGGCTCGACTTTGCGAGTCCGCAAGCCAGCGTCGCTCCCGGGCAGGCTGCCGTTTGCTACATCGATGATCTATTATTGGGTGGAGGATGGATCGAAAGCCCGCTCGGGAAGAACGATGAGGAGGCTGCTCCATGAAACCGCTCCTAGTGCTTGTCACGGCCTCTTCTCCCGAGGAAGGAGCCCAGCTCGCGCGATCCCTCCTGGAAGCCCGGGCGGCATCCTGCGTCAACCTCGTGCAGGGGGTCCGCTCGTTCTACTGGTGGCAGGGCGAGCGTGCAGAGGCCGGCGAAGTTCTCCTCTTGATCAAGAGCGCGGAAGAGCAGTGGGATGCGCTCCAAGCCGTGATCCGCCAAAATCATAGCTATGACTGTCCGGAAATCGTCGCCCTCTCCCCGGAGCGGGTGGAGGAGGGATACCTCTCCTGGTGGGTCGGAGAGCTTTCTCCTCAGGGAAAGAAGCCTTCATTCGAACCGTAGGCGAAGTCCCATCGGCTCGAGATAAGCCATTTCCGCTTCCAAGTCGGCCTTTGTCAGCGGGTGTTGTTCCAACCAGTTCGGCGGAAAGCGGAGCCTCCAACGGCGTTCCCCGGCTTCAACACCGATCTTGGGTAAAAAGGAGTCTTGTCGACCCCGCTCCAAAACCGTGGCAAGCCGGAGCAGAACGCTTAAGCAGAACGTCGAATCCCGATCCTCCTCCCGAATCTTGAGGAACTCTTCCCGTGGATACTTCCGGCGATGGCTTCGGACCAAGAACGCGAGCCGCTGCTGATCTCGCAGCGAGAAGCCCGGCATATCGATGTGGTTCACAATATAAGAGCCATGCTTATGATATTGGGTATAAGAGATAAAAAGCCCAATTTCATGAAGAAGTGCAGCCCAGGAGAGAAAATGACGATCCTCCTCCGTGAGGCCGCAGATCGAGGCCACCTGCGCGAAGAGATCCAGGGCTAGATTTTGCACTCGATGCGCCTGCTGCGCGTCGACGCGGAACTGCTCCGCCAAGTTGCGTACCGTTGTCTCCCGAGAATCGGCTTCTGAGTTCCTGCCCAAGAGGTCATAAAGAAGGCCTTCCCGCAGGGCGCTGGGCGATACGTCCAGGACGTCGAGGCCGAGCGAGCGGAAAACCGCGCCAAGAATGGCCACGCCTCCGGGAAAGACAAGCTTCCTATCCTCGTCGAGTGCTGAGAACGGCAGCTTTTCCACCCTGCCAGCCTCCGCGACGATTTTCTCGATCTTCTTCAGAGCGCCGGCTGTAATGCCGTTCGTTGACCAGCCTTGCGCCTGCGCAATCTCTAAAACAGCCAAGATCGTTCCCGAGGAGCCGATAGCCCGTCCCCACCCCGCCGATCGGAAAGTCGCCGCGATGGGCTCCAACTCTCGAAGGGCTTCCAGCTCCGCCCGACGCATCCGTGATGGGGTGATCGCCCCATCGGAAAAGTAGACTCTGCTCATGCTCACGCAGCCCATGAACAAGCTTTCCATCCGGTTCGGAACCAACCCCCTTCCCAAGATGAGTTCCGTGCTTCCCCCTCCGATGTCCACGACCAGCCGCAATCGTCCGTCATCCTCCGTGCCGTGGGCCACGCCCAGATAGATCAAACGCGCTTCCTCATGCCCCGAGATGACGTCGATCGGATGGCCGATGGCCCGTTCGGCCTTCCGAATGAATTCCTCGGCATTCCGTGCCTTCCGCAACGTGTTCGTTCCGGCCACCCGCACCCGGGACGCCGGAATCGGCTGCAACCGCTGGCAAAACCGCTCCAGGCACCGCAGGGCTCGTTCCATGGCGTCTCGAGACAAGACCCCGGCATCGTCGAGCCCTGCCGCCAGACGCACGGGCTCCTTGATTCGGTCGATCGGCCGAATCTTCCCGCTTTCCTCTTGGACAACCAGCAGGTGGAAGCTATTCGAACCTAAGTCTACGGCAGCGGCGAGAGGCATGTTGATATACAGCTCCATTTCTCACAGGCTTTCTCGCGGGGCTGCCGAGAAGGGCAAGGAAACCGACTTTAGCCTGCATATCCCACAAGCTTTCTCCTGTGGCTTGCAAATCCAGACATGGCTGCTTCGTTCGGCTTGATTTTCCATCCTCACAGTATGTCCGCCATACAGCTCCGGTGGAAAACCGGCGCCGGCCTCGCATCGATGCCTGTTTTGCGGCGCCTCGGTTACGAAATTTGTGAGACATGCACGCTAGTGAGCGCGCCCGCAGCCTCCCGAGATACCGTGCTTTTCGTTGTATCGCTGTTGATACTCCTCGGCGAAAAAAAATCCTCGAGCGGGCGTAATCTCCGTCACAATCGAATCGCGAAACCTTCCACTCTCCGCCATGACGCGACGCGAGCGCTCGGCGGCTGTACGCTGCTCCTCGCTATAGACAAAAATCGCCGATCGATACTGGGAGCCGACATCCGGACCCTGTCGATTCGGAGTCGTCGGATCATGGATCTCCCAAAACTTGCTTAAGAGCTTTTCATACGAAACCTGTTCGGGATCGAAGAGCACGAGAACCGTCTCCGCGTGCCCGGTGCGTCCGGTACAAACCTCCTCGTAGGTCGGAAACGGAACCGACCCGCCGGAGTACCCGGAGAAGGCGGCCTCGACACCTTGGCATCTCTCGAACTCCTGCTCTACCCCCCAATAGCAGCCCGCCGCAAAAGCCGCCCTCTCAAGCGCTTTCCCCCCTTTCCCTTTTCCCTTCAGCAGGTGCTCCGGCACGAAGGCCAGCGCTCCGGAATTGATGCAATAGCGCAAACCGGTCGGGGGAGGTCCGTCGGGAAAGACATGCCCCAGATGGGCCCCACAACGCGCACAGAGAATCTCTTCACGGATCATTCCGTGGCTTCTGTCCTCCGCATGCCGAACGTTTTGAGAAGCAACAGGAGCAAAAAAGCTGGGCCAACCGGTTCCCGAAACGTACTTCGCGCTCGAGGAAAAGAGCGGCAGCCCGCAGTCGGCGCACAAGTAGAAGCCCGCCTCCTTGGCTGCTTCAAAGCGACCGCAGAAGGCGGGCTCTGTCTCAGCCTCCCGGGTAATCCCATAGGTCTCTTCGCCAAGCAGGTAACGCCACTGCTCGTTCCTTTTCTGGATAGTGGCACCCTTCGTCGGGGCACTCAGCCTTCCCCACTCGTCTAAAAAAACGAAAGTTCCATTTCCCATAGAGGCACCTGTCGCCACAGCTCCCCACGCTCTTCCGGCGAGAGGGAAGAACAACCCAAAAAGAAGCATAGAAAGCGGCGCGAAGACGCTTTTTACTTCCCAATGGGATTCTCCTGCCATTTTCCTGTTGCAATTTCGTTCATTCTCTTCAAGAAAGGCAACCTCCAAAATATGGCGGGAAATCGCTTCATGGAGTAGTTACGGCTTTTGCCGTTGACGCGAGCGCGCCCGATCTTTACGTTGGGCGAGGGCGGTGGTTCGTGTAAGCTTAAGGAAATCACAACCTTTCCAGGAGAAAACGACGTGGCAAGAATTGCAATCAATGGGTTCGGACGCATCGGGCGGCTCATTTTGCGCAGCATTGTGGAGCGACGGCTCCTGGATCAGATCCCGATCGTTGCGGTCAACGACCTCGTTCCCGCCGACAACCTTGCATACCTCCTTCGCTACGACAGCAATTACGGTGGTTTCCCGGTCCCGATCCGGCCGGCAAAGTCGAGCCCAAGCCTTGACAGGGACGATTCTCTGAGAATCGGCGAACATGAGATTCGCTGCTTAGAAGTCAAGGAAGGACCAACGGCCATGCCCTGGTCCGAGATGGGCGTCGATCTCGTACTCGAAGCAAGCGGTCTTTTCACGAGCGCCGATCGGGCGCGAGGCCATCTCAAGGCCGGAGCAAAAACCGTAGTCATCACAGCACCCGGCAAGGACGCCGACATCACCGTCGTTTACGGCGTCAATCACCAAGAGATCGACAGGCGCAGGCATACGATCATCTCCAATGCAAGCTGCACCACCAATTGCCTGACCCCTGTGGTGCATGTCCTGCTCAAGGAGGGTTTCGGCCTAGAAGAAGGCCTCATGACCACGGTACACAGCGCCACGGCCTCCCAGAGAGTGCAGGACGGGCCTTCCCGCAAGGATTGGCGAGGGGGACGGGCGGTGGATGGCAACATCATCCCGGCGAGCACCGGAGCCGCCAAGGCAACCGCGCTCGTTCTGCCGGAAGTCAAGGGAAAGCTCACGGGCATGTCCTTCCGGGTCCCCACCCCCACGGTTTCCGTAGTCGATCTAACGGTACGAACCGTAAAAGAAACGAGCTACGCCGAGATCTGCAGCGCGATGAAGCGCGCCAGCGAAACCTACTTGGAGGGAGTTCTCGGTTATACGGAGGATTCGGTCGTCTCGCGGGACTTTTTGAAGGATCCCCGCTCAAGCATCTTCGATGCCGGGGCCGGGATCGGTCTTAATGAACGCTTCTTTAAGTTGATCGCCTGGTATGACAACGAGTGGGGTTACGCCAATCGTTGTGTGGACCTTGTCCAGCATCTGCTCCGACAGGAAATAGGCTGAGGAAGCCGAGCATCAACCCTGTAGAAAACCAGTATAAGACCACTCACCATCAACGGAGGTTAGGACGCTATGGCAAAACGGACGATTCTCGATCTGAATGTACGAGGGAAACGAGTGCTGGTGCGTGTAGATTACAATGTCCCGGTGGAATATGTCGACGGCGATCCGCGAATCACCGATGACACACGAATTCGGGCCAGCTTGCCGACCGTTGAGAACCTCATGAAGCGCGGCGCACGAGTGGTGCTGATGAGCCACTTAGGCCGTCCCAAGGGGAAGGCGGATCCCAAGCTCAGCCTTCGCCCCGTTGCGGACCGATTGAGCTATCTGCTCCAAAAACGGGTCTTGTTTGCCGACGACTGCGTCGGTCCGGCCGCGGAGAATGCGGCAAAGTCGCTTCAGGACGGCGAAGTCCTACTGCTCAACAACCTCCGTTTTCATCCGGAAGAGGAAAAGAACGACCCCTCTTTTAGCCGGCGTCTCGCCCAACTCGGCGAAGTCTACGTCAATGACGCCTTCGGAACGGCCCATCGCGCCCATGCCTCGACCGAGGGGATCGCGCATTTTGTCGCCGAGCGGTCCATCGGTCTCCTGATGGAAAAGGAGCTCCATTTTCTCGGAGAAGAGTTGGAAAATCCCGCTCGGCCTTTTGTAGTGATTCTGGGCGGGGCAAAGGTCTCCGACAAGATCCGGGTGATCGACCGTCTCCTAAACAAAGCCGATGCTCTCATCATCGGGGGAGCAATGGCCTACACCTTTTATTTGGCACAGGGCAAGCCGGTTGGAAAATCCCTGGTCGAAGCCGATCGGGTAGAGCTCGCCCGAAGCGCCCTGGAAAAGGCGAGCCGCCGTGGCATTGATCTCCTCCTGCCCGTCGATAGCTACATCGTGGAAAGCATCGATTTTGACGATTGCCGAACCTCGCCGGGGCACTACACGAAGCCGGGAGAAGAAATTCCCGACGGGTGGAAAGGAGTGGATATCGGACCGGCCACGATTGCCTCTATGCGGAAGCAGATTGCCGGGGCGCGGACGATTTTCTGGAACGGACCCATGGGGGTTTTCGAGATTCGCGGCTGTGACCGGGGTACCTTCGCCGTCGCCGAGATGATCGCTGAAAATCGAGACGCCGTAAGCGTCGTGGGCGGTGGGGATTCGGTGAAGGCCCTTCATCGATCCGGGCTCGCCGACCGAATCACCTTTATCTCCACTGGAGGCGGTGCTTCGCTTGAGTTTCTCGAAGGTGAACCTCTGCCGGGGCTAGCCGTGATTCCCGACAAAGTCGAGGCCGCAAACCAGCAGTCCTCCTCTTCGAACGGAGGGCCAACCGAGGCGCTTCTTCCAGCGTGACGGCGCGTACAAAAATCATCGCCGGCAACTGGAAGATGAACAAAACGGTTGCTGAAGCGAGATCTCTCGTTGAGCAGCTGAAGAAGGAGTTGGCCGGCTTTGCGCGCTCCGAGGTCGTCCTCTGTCCTCCGTTCACCGCGCTGGTGAGCGTTGCGGAGCTCCTGGCCTCAACCCCCGGCATTCAGCTCGGGGCGCAAAACCTCTATCCCGCAGCCCAAGGAGCGTTCACCGGCGAAATCTCGGGCGGAATGCTCCGGGACGCGGGCTGTCGGTACGTCATCGTCGGTCATTCCGAGCGCCGCCGCTATTTCGGGGAAAGCGGAGCTTTCCTTCGAGAGAAGCTGGCAGCCGCCGTAGCGGCGGATTTGCGGCCGATCTTCTGCGTGGGAGAAGAGCTTCCCGAACGGGAATCGGGCCGATGGCCCCTCTACTTGCGCTCCCAGCTCCAAGAAGCTCTTCATGGGCTTCCGGCGGACGTTCTCGCGAAAATCGTCCTCGCCTACGAGCCGGTCTGGGCCATTGGCACGGGGCGCAATGCAACGCCTGAGCAGGCGCAAGAAGCTCATGCCTTGCTTCGGAAAGAGATGGCGGTGCTTCACGGGACAGGGGTCGCATTGCCGATGCGGATTCAATACGGCGGAAGCGTGACGCCTCAGAATGCCCGCGAGCTCTTGGCCCAACCCGACGTCGATGGCCTTCTAGTAGGCGGCGCCAGCTTGGATGCCAGAAGTTTTGCCTCGATCCTCCTTTCTGTAGTATAGGTTGGCAATGGTACGGATTCTTTTCGACTTTCTCGCCGTGGGTTACGCGCTGGTGGCGCTTCTGCTTGTCCTCGTCATCCTGATGCAGCGGAGCAAGCAAGAAGGGTTAGGAGCAGCGTTTGGCAGTGGGGTAACCGATGCCCTTTTTGGAGCACAGACCTCAAGCATCCTTGTCAAGGGAACGGCATGGCTCGCGACCCTCTTTTTCGCCTTGGCGGTGATTCTCTCCTTTCTTTCCGGTCGACTTGCCTCCGATCATGGCACAATCCAAGAGAGATTGAGCCGCTCCTCCTCATCCGCCGCCTCTCCGGCCCCTCCTGCCGCCCCGGCCGCCCAAAAGCCGGCAAAATAAACTCGGTGCGATGGGTTCGCGCTGCCTCCGAGTTCTTGTCTGTGGGCTCTTATTCGCAATCCTGGCGAATTGCAGCAAGCCGCCTGGGTCCGATCGACTGGTGGTGATCAACGGCCCCGAGCCCGAAAGCCTCGATCCCCAAGTCATCACCGGGCAACCCGAGGGCCGCATTTGCAAGGCCCTCTTTGAAGGGCTCACGGCAGAGGACAAGGACGGAAGAGTGGTCCCGGGAATCGCACGAGAGTGGACCGTCTCTCCGGACGGAAGAGTCTATCGGTTTCTCCTTCGGGATAGCTGTTGGAGCGACGGCAATCCGCTTACCGCATCGGACTTCGTCGCGTCTTGGCAACGCGTCCTCGACCCGCAGATGGCGGCCAAATACGCGGAACTCTTCTATTTTATCGAAAATGCCGAGGCCTATAACACTGGGCGACTCCGGAACTTCTCCCAGGTCGGCATTCGAGCAATCGATTCCCACACGCTCGAGGTCCGATTGATCGACCCGATCCCGTTTTTCCCCTCCCTCTGCGCTCAACCCACCTTTTTCCCGGTTCCGTTGGCCACCATACGAAAACAGGGGGAAGAGTGGATTAAACCGGGCAAACTGATCGGCAACGGCCCCTACCTTCTAGAATCCTGGAAGATCAATGATCGGATCGTCCTGCGAAAAAATCCTCGATACTGGCGAGCGGACACCGTCCGAATTCCGTGGATCGAGACGCTAGCGGTAGCCCGCGCTTCGGCGGCGTTTAACCTATTTGCGAGCGGAAAGGCCGACCTCGTACTCGACAAGGGGCTCATTCCGAGCTTTTTCCTCTCCGAGTTGAGGAATAAGCCCTACTTTCATTCCGCTCCGTTCCTGGCTACCTATTTTTACCGGATCAACGTGACTGCGCCACCCCTCAATGATCCTCGAGTCCGAAAGGCGCTTGCCCTGGCCATCGATCGGGACCGCCTCATCCGAACGATCACCCGTGGCGGAGAACGGCCGGCCCAATCCTTGACTCCTCCCGGCATTCCCGGCTATACGCCCCCGGAAGGTTTGGGCTTCGAGCCCGAGCGAGCCCGAGCCCTGCTCGCGGAGGCGGGCTTTCCCGACGGCCACGGATTTCCTCCTCTTACCCTGCTTTACAACTCGAGCGAGCAGAACGAAGAGATCGCCACGGAGATCCAGGCACTCTGGCGACAGATTCTGGGAATCACGGTCAGCCTGCGCAATCAGGAGTGGAAGGTCTATCTCAATTCGGTGCAATCCCTCTCCTATCAGATCGCCAGATCGAGCTGGGTAGGAGATTACGAGGATCCCTTCACCTTCCTCGGCTGTTTTCTTCGCAACAGCGGGAACAATAACACCGGCTGGTCGAGCGACCGATATGAAAAGCTCTTAGCCGCCGCGACCGCTGCTCGAAATCGCGAAGAGCGTTTTACCTTGCTGCGCGAAGCCGAGGCGATTCTCGTAAAAGAGGAACTTCCCATCCTCCCCATCTACTTTTACTCTGGAATCATGCTCTACGATGGATCCCGCCTTGGCGGCATCGCCGCCAACCTGCTCGATCGCCATCCTTTCCGAGAGCTCTATTTTCGTCATTCGCCGAAGCCGGGCTCCTCCAGCCGATAAGGAAAAAGAACAGAAACGTCCTACTCTCAATCCATCGATGGACCATCGCTCGTTCACAATTGGAGCCGCGTTCGGTAGAGACGCGGCCGGTTTCCCGGCCGGGATATGGGCGAAGCCGGCTTCTGCAGCGAGCAGGCAGTTCTGACGGGTCTCCGATGCTCACCTTTCTTGCCCGTCGCTTGGCCGGAGCCCTCCCGGTGCTTTTCGGGGTGATCACGATCACATTTTTCCTCGTCCGTCTCGCTCCCGGAAGCCCGTTTGCCGGAGAACGAGCCATACCCCCGGCGATCCTCCGGCAGCTCGAAGCGCAATACAAGCTGAACGGCTCCCTGTGGGAACAGTATGTGAGTTACGTTTCCGATGTCCTCCATGGGGATCTCCGTCTTTCGACCCGATATCGAAATCGCACCGTTAACGAGATTATCGGCCAGACGCTCCCTGTTTCCCTGGTGCTCGGAGGAAGCGCCTTCTGCCTTGCGCTGGGCTTCGGCATTGCGGCCGGCGTCTGGGCAGCGATCCGGCACGACCGGAGCGCGGATCATTTTGTCCAAATGCTCTGCCTAGGTGGCATCTCGATCCCCAGCTTTGTGCTGGCCCCTCTCGCGGTCCTGCTCCTCTCCCTGGAAGTAGAGCTGCTCCCTCCCGGCGGTTGGGGCAGCTTTCGTGAGCTGATTCTACCGGCGAGCTGCCTCGCCATTCCGTACGCGGCGAGCGTCGCGAGACTAACCAGAGCGAGCATGCTGGAGATCCTGCCGATGGATTATATCCGGACGGCCCGGGCGAAAGGACTGGCCCCGGCCGCGATTCTGTTTCTCCACGGGCTGAAACCGGCCTCCCTTCCCATCGTTGCCTACGCGGGCCCGCTGGCCGCTAACCTCTTGACCGGCTCCCTCGTCATCGAAGAGATCTTCGGCATTCACGGGATGGGCTCTTTCTTCGTGGAAGGCGTCTTGAGCCGCGATGTCTTCCTGGTAGCTGGAGTAACCCTTATCTACAGCGCTCTCCTGATCGGCTTCAACCTGCTGGCGGACCTCTTTTCCGCATGGATTGACAAGAGAGTCCAACTTTCGTGAAGGCAGACGTCAAGATCTCCAGAGGAAGAATCGATCGATGGACCGCTTTCGCGGCCACTTCCCTCGCCTTTTTGATCTTGGCCGCAGCCTTCGGCCCCCTCCTCTCGCATTACTCTGCGGCGCAAGTCAGCGAACAGTCCTTGGCCTGCCCAAGCCCGAGCCACTGGATGGGAACGGATATTCATGGCAGAGATCTTTTGACCCGTCTACTCTGCGGCGCACGGATCTCGTTCCTGGTCGGGTTCTTCGGTGCGCTCGTGAGCCTGGCGATCGGGTCAACCTATGGGGCGTTTGCGGGTTACGCAGGCGGAAAGGTCGACCGGCTGCTCATGCAACTGGTCGATCTGCTCTATTCGCTGCCGACCCTCATCTTCGTCATCGTTCTCATCGCTTTGCTGGAAGCACCTCTGAGAAAGGAGCTGATCGCCTGGGGATGCGCCAATCTGCTCCCCTACAGCCGCATCTTCCTCCTCTTTCTTGGCCTAGGACTCGTCGAATGGCTCACCATGGCCCGCGTCGTGCGGAGTCGCGTCCTAGTCCTCAAGGAGGCGCTATTTGTCCAAGCGGCGCGTGTTCTCGGAAGATCGCCCCTCGGCATCCTGCTTCACCACATCCTACCCCACCTCATGGGTATTGTGGCGGTCTACCTGACCTTGACCGTCCCCGCCGTCGTCCTTGCCGAGTCATTCTTGAGCTTCCTTGGCTTGGGAGTAGAGCCGCCTTCGGCAAGCCTAGGCACCCTATTGGCCGACGGAGCCCAGGCCATCAACCCGATCAAGACGGCCTGGTGGCTTCTGGTATTCCCCGCCGGAATGCTCGCATGGACTCTCTGGGCGTTGAATGTCCTTGGAGACAAGCTTCGGGACCTGCTCGATCCCTCCAGCCAGCCGTAAGGCCTCTTCTTCCCGTTTCTCCCTCTCTTCCCCTCGGGGATCCCACGCGAGTGCCTCGCTCAGGGGAAAGCGGGCAAGGTTGAGAGCATATTGGACCATGTCCTCGTGTAGGATCGGCCGGCCATCCGGAAAGCGGACAGCTTCCTCTTCTTCCAACCACCGCTCCGGCACTCGATCTCCTTCACACCCTGCTCCTCTCCCGAAATTCCCAACGAGCAGCCGAAGACGGGCTCCGTTGCGCTGGCGGCAGCAGAACGTCCTCTCGACCGAAGAGGGAACTCGGAGATTCCTGCCCCAAAGCACGATCGGATCGATCAGGTAGAGAAGAGCGACGCGAATCTTCTTGCTTTCCAGAAAACGAGAGAGGCGCACGGCGCTTACCGCTCCCAGGCTGTAACCAAAGAGAGACACGACCTCGGGGCTCTCCCGCATCCGGGCGAAAAGAAATGGAAGAATCAAGCCCGCGCTTGGCGGGAAAACGACAGCACCCGCCTTCCTGGCGGCCTCGACCAACGAAAAATTTGCCCAGCCCGGCCCTGCAGGCCCGGCTCCATGAAAGACGATCCGGCAAACCGTTGATTCGGCTTGACGGGCCCAGATCTTCACGCAGTTTGGTTTTCGCGGGCCACGATTCGGCGCAGCACGTAGGGAAGAATACCGCCATGCCGAAAGTAGTCGCCTTCGGCTGGAGTATCGATCCGGCAAAGGATCGGCACCTCTTGGGTGTCGCCATTTTTGCGGCAGATCCGCAGGCAGAGTTCCTGGCCCGGCGCGAGGTCCTCTTCGAAGCCAGGAATCTCGAACGTCTCGCTTCCATCGACCGATAGATCGGAAAGGCGCACACCGCCAAGGAAGCTACACGGCAGCACACCCATGCCGACGAGATTCCCCCGATGAATGCGCTCGAAGCTTTCTGCAATCACGGCACGGACGCCCAGGAGGGCACTTCCCTTGGCCGCCCAGTCTCGGGAGCTGCCGGTCCCGTATTCCCGCCCGGCCAAAACCACGAGCGGCACTCCCTCTTGCCGATACTTCATTGCGGCATCGTAAATCGACATCATGGCGCCGTCGGGCATGTGGCGAGTCACTCCGCCCTCCACCCCGGGTACCATGCGATTGCGCAGCCGAACGTTGGCGAAGGTACCGCGCACCATCACCCGATCGTTGCCTCGGCGGCTGCCGTAGCTGTTGAACGCTTCGCCGGGAATCCCCAAATCCTTCAGATATTGACCTGCCGGGCCGGTAGCCTTGATCGCCCCCGCCGGAGAGATGTGATCGGTCGTGACCGAGTCTCCCAGAATGCAAAGGGCGCGTGCGCCGACGCAAGCCGCTCGGGTGGGGGCTTCCAAGGAAAAATCTTCCAGAAAAGGCGGCTCCTGAATGTAGGTATTGTCCTCATCCCAGGCGTAGATTTCGCCCGCAGGCGCCTCGATCTGCTTCCATTGGGGATTCATCTCGGTAAGATCGCTGTAGAGGCGGCGGAAGGCTTCCGGATCGATCGCCGAATCGAGCAGATCTTTGATCTCTTCGGCACTCGGCCAAATTTCGTGCAGGAATACCTGCCGGCCCTCTCGATCGAGACCCAGCGGCTCGCATTGCGGATCCCAGTCGACCCGCCCCGCAAGGGCGAAGGCCACCACAAGCGGTGGAGACATGAGAAAGTTGGCGCGCACCGCTGCGTGGATCCTCGCCTCGAAATTTCGATTTCCGGAAAGCACGGCGGCAACGACCAGCTGATGAGAATAAATCGCCTCTTCCAGAGGGGAAGGCAGTGGTCCGCTATTGCCGATACAGGTCGTGCACCCATAGCCCACCAGCTCAAATCGCAACTGGTCCAAAGCCTGCTGCAGTCCGGTACGCTCCAAGTAGTCGGAGACGACGCGGGAGCCGGGCGCCAGAGAGGTCTTTACATGCGGCGGCACGGTCAACCCCCGCTCAACCGCTTTCTTGGCCAGAAGCCCCGCAGCAAGCATGACACTTGGATTCGATGTGTTCGTACAACTGGTAATCGCAGCGATGACCACGCTTCCGTGCCGAATCTCTCCCGAAAAGCCGTTTGTCGAAACCGTGGCCGGATCGGGCGTTGGTCGAAGATCGCGCAGCTCGCTTTCACTGGAAGAGAGCGGCTCCCGGCCGTTGGGTTCGAAGAGGTGAGTGCCTTCGGTGCCGAGCTGCGACGAAACGCGGACGGGGGCAGCCAGATCCTCGGGGCTTTTCCCGTAGCCCCCCCGGTCCACGGGAACGGTCAACAACTGCTGAAATACCCTTTTTACGGAATGGAGCCCGATGCGGTCCTGCGGGCGGCGCGGGCCCGCAACCGCCGGCTCCACCTCGCCAAGAGGAAACTCTACCACTTCGCTGTAGTCAACCTCGCCCACTTCTTGGGGAATCCGGAACATCCCCTGGCTCACGTAATAGCGTTCCGCAAGCTCAAGCAGATCCTGGGGGCGTCCGCTTCGACGCAGATAGGCAAGCGATTCCCGATCGAACGGAAAATACCCCATCGTAGCGCCATACTCGGGCGCCATGTTGCCAAGCGTAGCTCGATCCGGCACCGACAACGAAGATGCTCCCGGACCAAAAAACTCCACGATCTTGTTGACCACGCCGACCTGACGGAGCTTTTCGGTGATCCCCAGAACGAGATCGGTCGCCGTGACCCCTGGAGCTAGAGTGCCCGTCAGGTGGACGCCGACCACATCCGGAGTGAGCAGATAGTAGGGTTCGCCGAGCATCGCCGCTTCGGCCTCGATCCCCCCCACGCCCCATCCGACTACGCCGAGCCCATTGATCATCGTCGTATGGGAATCCGTTCCCAAGACGGTGTCCGGGTAGACGAGCCTTCCTCCCTTTCCTTCCTGGACGAGGACTCCCTTGGCCAAGTACTCCAGGTTCACCTGATGGCAGATCCCGATCCCGGGCGGCACGATGCGCAGCTTCCGGAAAGCCCCCTCGCCCCATTTCAGAAACGCGTAACGGTCCCGGTTGCGCCGAAGCTCCCATTCCAAGTTCTGTGCCAACGCATCCTTCCTTCCAAAGACATCCACCTGAACGGAGTGATCAATCACTAGGTCGACCGGGATCTCCGGCTCTACCAAGCTCGGAACGCCGCCGCTACGGGCCAAGGCGCTGCGCATCGCCGCCAGGTCGACCAGCAGAGGGACTCCGGTGAAGTCCTGCAGAAGGATTCGCGCAACCCGAATAGGAATTTCCCGTCGCGCCGGGTTTTTGGCCTCCCAACGAGCCAATGCCTCCACGTCCGCTTCGCGAATCGCCCCGGTCCCGCAAAAACGGACGAGTGCTTCCAGGAAAATCCTCAGGCTGATCGGAAGCCTACGGACCGGCCCGAGGCCGGCCTCTTCGAGAGCCGGCAGGGAAAAAAAAGAAAACTCTCCTAATCCGGAGACCGTAAAGGTCCGTTTCCAATCTCTATCCAGCGACTTTCCCTTCACTGCATCCTTGTCACCTGAAGAGAAAAGACTATTCTTCCCAAAAAACGATGGCAATCGGATTCCTCGGTGCGGAATGCCGCCATCCGTTGGCACGCTTTTCGCTTTCCTTCCGAGGAGAGAGATTCCGATTCCAAGAGAAAAACAGGAAGGAGGTTTGAGATGCGTTTGACTCAAGATCCGTTCGATTCTTGCCTGAAGTCGAAAACCCTGTTCCGCGTGCCCGGCCATAAGCACGAAAAAACCTTGGCTCGCCGTTACGAACGCCGAAAGGTCCGGCAGCATCTGCAGCGCCGAGAGCATCCCGAGGAAGGCTAAGTATTCTCCGCCCGCTGTCATGACTGCGGCGGGGCGTTCGTTCCCGCTGTTTCTACAGCAACCGCCGGCGGTCATTCCTCACAGGCTTCCTACTCCGGCCTGGAGGAATGGCCGTCAGGCGACCGCCGAGGGGCCAACTTGGGGGATCAGTCGGCTCCCGTTCGCCGTTCTCTTCGGCGTCTCGGGCCTATTTCTCTTAACCCTCTTGCTCTCCATGCCTCTATGTCCCCTTGTCAATAATTTCTATTGATTATTTGAGTTCGCTTTATCACTTTCCTAAATGGAAACAACTCTCCAGCAACTGCGGGTTTTTGAGGCAATTGCCCATCACCGCAGTTTTACCAAGGCTGCCGCAGCCATTCATCTAACCCAGCCGGCCGTCTCCATCGCAATCAAACGCTTCGAGGATGCCGTCGGTCTCCCGCTCTTCGAACGCATCGGCAAAAAGATCTATCTGACGCGGGCGGGGGAGACCCTGGCTGGCCAGATTCGCATCATCCGCCAAGAGATCGACACCCTGGGTAACCTCGTTCTTTCTCTTCAAGGAGGGGTGCAGGGGCCTCTCCACGTGGCCGGAGTCACCACGTGCAAATACTTCATGCCCCATCTGCTCGGCGCATTCGTCCGTCTATATCCCGGAGTACGTCCGAGCCTGACGGTCACCAATCGGGCTCAGGTTCTTGCCAGGCTCGCCGAAAACCGGGATGATCTGGTCATCATGGGACAGGTGCCTCAAGGACTTCCGGTGGAAACCTTTCCATTTTTGGACAACTCGCTTGTCGTCGTCGGCTGGGCGGATCATCCGCTCGCTGGGGCGCGAAACATCTCCCTGCGCGATCTAGCCCAGGAGCGGTTCTTGAGCCGAGAGCCCGGTTCCGGAACGCGCGCCGCGGTCGAACAGGCGTTTCGACGCGAACGAGCGGCCGTCGAGCCCTACATGGAATTAGGGAGCAGCGAGGCCATCAAACAGGGCGTCATTGCGGGTTTGGGCATCTCCGTGCTTTCCGCACGCAATATCCGTCCGGAGGTGGCACAGGGTCGCCTTCGAGTTCTGGACGTCGCCGGATTTCCCCTGCTGCGGCACTGGTATGCGGTGCACCACAAAGGCAAACATCTTTCGCGAACCGCGGCAACCTTCCTCGCCTTTCTTCGAACGGAGGGCGCCGCAATCCTGGAGAACAAGCCGCCGAGGAGAGATTCGCCGCCTAGCTCGCGGCAGGAGAGGCGTCCGGGCACAATCCAGGGCCCGACTGATAATCAAGGGCGGGAGCCAAGCGCCAATACCGCTGGATCCCGCAAATCAAATAGAAAAGCTTGACGCGAAGCCAGAGGGATGGGTCAAAATCGTGGCTACCCGCCAAGAGATGGATGATCGCATCCTTCATCGCCAGCGGAGGGCGGGGCGTCATAAAGACCTCGAACGCCCGATCGTCGTAAAACATTTGAATCATCTGCGCAAAGCGCTGCGCGAGTGCATGAATCCTGCGGGTGAACTCGCGTTGTTCTCCGTGGGAAAGCCCGTTCACCCCATCCTCCCGACGCAGGATCGTCTCGGCCGCAACCGCCCCGCCTTCCAAGGCGACCGTAACGCCTGAAGAAAAGACCGGATCTAGAAATCCGGCCGCATCTCCCGCCGCCAACCACCGGGACCCGGCAAGGCGCTCCAACCGATAGGTATAGTCCGCCGTCGTCCGAAAGGGGCTCATCGGCTCTGCCTCACCCAGCCGCGAACGGAGTTCCCTGCTCTCTCGTACCGTTTCCTCGAAGAGCTCCCGAGGACTGCCTCTCCCGTTTTGAAAAGCGGAGATCGGTCTCACCATACCGACCGAGGTCTTTTCGTGATCGAGAGGAATCAACCAGAACCACCCATTGGCGAGCCGCACCACCGTGATGTTTCCGGCAGCTCTCCCCGGGCTGCGCCGCACTTTTCGGAAATGCGCGTAGACCGCCATCTTCTTGGGAATCCCAAGATCGGTTTTTGGCAGGTTCAAAAGCTTGCCGACAAAAGGCTCCCGGCCTGTCGCATCGATCAGCCACCGGCCTGAGACCCGCTCAGTGGATCCCGCCAACTCGTATTCCACTTCCACGCCATCCGGACCATCCCGAAATCCTCGCGCCGCCGCTCCGGGCAGGACGGAGGCTCCGCACTCCCTTGCATGCTCGAGGAGCAGGGCGTCGAACTTCGACCGCTCCACCTGAAAGGTCTTGTCGTAAGGCTCGGCCAAGCTGTCTGCAAACCAGAAACGGCGCAGCGGGCGCCCGTTGCTCAAGACGAATTCCGCCCCCGGCTTGATCATGAATCCGGCATTCTTCACCTTTTCCCAAGCTCCGATCCGCGCCAGCACTCGGTGGGAAAAGGGCAAAAGCGACTCCCCGATATGAAAACGAGGGAAAACCTCTTTCTCCAGAAGCAGGACTCTCTTGCCGCTCCGGGCTAACATGCTCGCAGCGGCACTTCCTGCGGGTCCGCCTCCCACGATGATGACCTGATCGTTCATGGATTCTCCTGTCCCTGCTGCTCCAGGAGCCAAGTGCGCAAGGTGGATAAGTTCTCCAACACCCTTCGAGCCTCCGCAGGGTCTTGCATCGTGACCCCGTAGCGTCGTTCCAGCTCCGCAGTCAGCTGGAGTGCATCGATCGAATCAAGCCCAATGCCGTTCGGGCCGAAAAAGGGAGTCTCCTCCGCAATGTTCTCGACCGGGATTCGAAGCATGCAACACTCCACGAGAAGGGAACGCAGCTCGTCATAGGTTACGGGTTGGGCGTTCATCCAGGCGAAGGATCCGGTGTATATAGAAAAAGCTGCCGCGAAGTCTACCGGGAATTTCCGCCGCCGCCAAGCCGCAGCGACCGCGCTTTACCCGTTCCAAAACGTCTTCCGCATCCTGTCCGCAACGCACCGCGATGGAGCGACCCCATTTTTCCCAGATCGTCACTGCGTTCCCTCTCTTGTATATTGCGGGTCATGGCCTCCAAGCGTGAAGCAAGGCCCATCGTCGCGGTAACCGGGATGGGGGCGGTCACAGCCCTCGGCGGAGACGTCCCCTCGTCCTGGGAGAGGGTGCTGGAAGGGCCGGATGGCGCTCGATCGATCGACCTCTTTGAGACGGAGGGATGCCGTTGTCATTCGGCTGCACAGGCGGAGCTGCCCTCCCTTCCCTCTCTTGCACCCCGGGAGATCCGCAGGCTGCCTCGGGCCTCGCGCTTTGCCATCCCCGCCGCTCAGGAAGCTCTCGCCCAAGCGGATCTCTTGACCTCGGAGCGGCAGGCGAAGCTTCCCCAGATCCCACTCTGCCTCGCCACAACCGAGGGCGGCATGGAGTTCGGGGAGCGCTTCCTTCAAGAGATCTGCAGAGGCCGAAGAGGGCATCTCCACTGGGTAGGCCGCTACCAGCCTCAGCAGCAGGCGATCGATCTTCAGCGACGCCTGGGGCTGTTCGGCCGCTCCGTCGTCATCGCCAACTCCTGTTCGAGCGGGGCCGACGCCTTGGGTTATGCCGCACAATTGATCTGGGCCGGAGAGGCCGGCTGCGTGTTGGCAGGAGGTTTCGAGGCCCTCGCGGAAACGGTCTTTGTCGGTTTTGACTCGTTGCGCATCCTGACGACCGACCGCTGCGCTCCTTTCGATCGAGGACGCAGCGGGCTCCTGCTTGGAGAAGGAGCCGCTTTTCTCGTCCTTGAGTCTTTGGAGCATGCGTTGGCCCGATGCGCGCATCCGCTCTGCCTATTGACCGGATACGGCCACGCCACCGATCTCTTTCACCTCACCCAACCCTCGTCCGACGGGAGCGCTCTCTGCCAAGCCATGGAGTCCGCTCTCGCCCAAGCCCGACTGGCCCGGGAAGCGATCGGCTACCTGAACGCCCATGGAACCGGCACTTCTTTGAACGACGAAGCAGAAGCCCACGCTTATTCCCGGT
>JBFXFN010000012.1:0-48581 GCA_050179015.1 Methylacidiphilaceae bacterium
AGACGAAGCTTCCGCAACAGCAGGCGGCGAAGATCTTGAGCTCCTTGCTGAGGGTTCTCATGGAGAGCTTCGGAAATCGGCAGAACATCGAGTTGCGGAATTTCGGGGTCTTCGAAATCGCGTTGCGCCGTGCTCGGGTTGGACGAAATCCCCGCAGCCCCGGACGAGACATCACGATTCCGCCTCGGGCGGTGGTCCGCTTCAAGCCGGGGAAGCAGGTCAAGCGCATCTTGCAAAAGGTTACCCGAGAACTGCTCCAGGAGAATTCCGAAAAAAAGGGCTCGCCTTAAGTTTTCCGGTCGAGGATAGTGCTTCACCTCGCCCTCCCTTCTGCGGCAGCCGCCTGATGCAGCCACTTCCCGGATTTCGCGATTTCTACCCGGAAGATCTCGC
Source organism: Methylacidiphilaceae bacterium (assembly GCA_050179015.1). Lineage (GTDB taxonomy): Bacteria > Verrucomicrobiota > Verrucomicrobiia > Methylacidiphilales > Methylacidiphilaceae > Methylacidimicrobium. The sequence continues at coordinate 394 of JBFXFN010000012.1, forward strand.
CTTCCGCGAGTCCATTATCTCCCGGTGGAGAAGCGCCGCCGGAAGCTATGGCTTCGTGGAGTACGACGGACCGGTCCTGGAGCCGCTAGAGCTCTATCGGAAGAAATCCGGTTCCGAGATCTTGGAGCAGGTCTACCAGTTTACCGATCGAGGCGGGAGGCTGGTGGCTATGCGGCCCGAGATCACACCGACGCTCGCGCGAATGGTTCGAGCGCGCCATCGAGACTATCGCAAGCCATTGAAATGGTTTTCGATCCCTCAGGTCTATCGATACGAGCGCGCACAGCGCGGGCGCCTGCGCGAGCACTTTCAGTGGAACTGCGACATCCTAGGAGAAGAGTCCCTCGAAGCCGATATCGAGGTCATTGCTCTGCTGATCGACCTGCTGCGCGGCTTCGGCCTGGGGCCGGAGGATTTTGTGGTGCGGATCAGCGATCGAGGCTTTTGGGTCCGGTTCTTCGAGGAGCATAAAGTGCGCGAACAGGATCGGTACGGCATCTTTCAGGCGATTGACAAGATCGATAGGCAGCCGCGGGAAAAGACCGAGGAGGCGTTGGGCCCTTTGGCCGCTCCGGTTTTTCGTCTGATTGACCAAGGCGAACCTTGGGAACCCGTCGAGCGGATCTTGGCGGGGTTGACCGCGCGAGGGCTCTCGGCGTTTGCCGAGCACGATTACCGCGTGGTTCGAGGACTCGCCTATTACACGGGAACCGTGTTCGAGGCGTTCGACCGGCAGGGGGTTTTCCGGGCCATTGCGGGGGGAGGGCGGTATGACGATCTGCTTGAGCGTTTTGGCGGTGAGCCGATGCCGGCTGTTGGTTTCGGAATGGGAGACGTAGTCCTCGGGGATCTGCTTCGAGCCAAGGGACGGCTTCGCGCGGAACCTAGGCGGCCGGAAGTCTTTGTCGTGATTTCCGAGGAAGACGTTCGTCCCGCAGCCGTTCGGCTGGTACAGTCGCTGCGGGATCAGGGCTTTTCGGTCGATTACCCCCTCCATGAGGCCAAACCGAAGAAGCAATGGGAGCGGGCGGAAGGCTTAGGTGTCCGGCATGCGATTCTTGTGGACTTTCGTGTCATGGAGGGGAGGGTGGAATTGCGGGAGATGGCTTCCCGAAAGGGTCAGGTCGTTTCGCTCGAGGCGATCGGATCGCTTTTGAAGACGGGAGGGACGGAAGCCAAATCGAGTGCCGAATCGCCCCTGCCTGGGGTTTCGGAGAACAAAGGATCGGGATGAGAATCGCGAACCGGTGGCGCACCCATCATTGCGCTCAGTTGCGGGCAACGGACGTCGGCCGGAACGTGCGGCTCTGCGGCTGGGTCGATCGACGACGCGATCATGGGGGGCTTGTCTTCGTCGATCTCCGGGACCGGGAGGGGGTCTGCCAGATCGTCTTTCATCCGGACGAGCGTCCCGAGACGGCGGAAATCGGGAAGGCTCTGCATGCCGAGGACCTCGTGCAGGTGGAAGGACAGGTGGCGCGGAGGCCGGAGGGAACCGAGAACACGGACTTGGCGACCGGAGAGGTCGAGGTTATTGTCCATTCGCTTCGACTGCTCAACCCGTGCTTGCCGCTTCCATTTTCTTTCGATGCCGTCGTGGAAAACGAAGAGCTTCGTCTGGCCTTCCGCTTCCTCGACCTGCGGCGGCGGAGGATGCTGGAAAATCTTCAGCTTCGTCACCGGATCGGCAGGGCGGTGAGGGACTACCTGGAGGCCCAGGGCTTTCTGGAGGTGGAGACCCCGATCCTTTCGAAGAGCACGCCCGAAGGAGCGCGGGATTTTCTGGTTCCGAGCAGATTGATCCCGGGCTCATTCTACGCTCTCCCCCAAGCTCCGCAGCAGTACAAGCAGCTTCTGATGGTCGCGGGAATCGAGCGATACTATCAGATTGCGCGCTGCTTCCGAGACGAAGACCTGCGAGCAGATCGGCAGCCCGAGTTTACTCAAATCGACCTGGAGGCGTCCTTTGTCGATCCGGAGGATATTCAAGCCTGGGTCGAAGGGATGCTGGGGAAAATCTTTCGAGATGTCCTCGACACCGATCTCTCGCTCCCCTTTCGGCGCATGAGCTATCGCGAGGCGATGGATCGCTACGGCAGCGACAAGCCGGACCTTCGGTTCGGAATCGAGCTTTATGATGTCGGCGAGATCTTTCGCGAGTCGGATCTCAAAGTCTTCCGGTCGGTGCTGGATGGAGGCGGAGTCGTCAAGGCGGTGAACGGGAAGGGACTGGCCGGCGTCGGGGCCGGGGAGCTGGCCGGACTTGAGGATCTTGCCCGCAGCCTCGGAGGGAAAGGATTGGCCTATATCCGGGTCGAGAATTCCGGATGGAAATCGCCGATCGCAAAATTTCTCACGGCGGGGGAGAGGGATGCGCTTGCCCGCAAGCTCGGGGCAATCGAAGGGGATCTGCTTCTCTTTGCAGCCGATCGATGGGAGCTCGCTTGCGAGATTCTCGGCCACGTCCGTCTCCGGCTGGCCGAACTCTCCGGCGAGCAAAAGGGAAAGTCACAATGGAATTTTCTTTGGATCACTGACTTTCCATTGCTGGGCTTTAATCGGGAAGAGGGCCGATGGATCTCCATGCATCATCCCTTTACTCGGCCGCACCCCGAAGACCTCTTGCTCTTGGACGAGGGGCGTTATGGAGAGGTCAGAGCCTTAGCCTACGACATCGTTCTCAACGGAAGGGAGCTGGGCGGAGGCAGCATCCGGATTCATGAGGCGGATCTACAGCAGAAGATCTTCTCGGTCCTGGGCATCGATCGGGAGACGCAGGAACGGCGCTTCGGCCACCTGCTCAAGGCCTTCCGGTACGGAGCCCCGCCTCACGGGGGTATCGCGCTCGGCATGGATCGGCTTGTCATGCTTTTGGCCGGAGCCGAGTCGATTCGGGACGTAATCGCCTTTCCCAAAAACCGGCATGGCGTCGATCCGCTCACGGGGTCGCCGTCCGACGTCGAGGCGAAGCAGTTGCGGGAGTTGAGGATTGCCACCGGGAGGGCGGGCGTATGAGTACCCGAGGAGAGAACCCGGAACCGCATTCCTTTGGCGGGTTGGGCTCGGACGTTACCTCGGGAGGGGAAACGGAGGAGCAGAGAGAGCCAGTCGCGACGGAGCAGGTGCAAAAGCGAAAGACAAGGATCATCGCCACTCTCGGTCCGGCCACCGAATCCGAAGAGGAGATCGGCGGGCTGATCGCTCAGGGGGTGGACATTTTCCGCTTCAACATGTCCCATGCTTCTCCGGATTGGGTTCGGCGCACCAGCACTTTCGTGCGCGAACAGAGCCGCCGTTTAGGCAGGCATGTGGGACTCCTTCTCGATACCCAAGGGCCGGCGATCCGCACAGGCGACTTGGCCAAGCGGCTCGAGCTTCATCCTGGGGACACTTTCACCTTTACGGTGCGCGGAGATCCGAGTGTCGACGAGCGCTCCGTCTCCGTGAACTATGACGATCTGGCCCAAGATTTACGGGTCGGCGACGTGGTCCTCGTGGATAACGGGGTCATTCAGATGAAGGTGCTCGATAAACAGGGATTCCGCGTCCGCTGTGAAGTGGTGACGCCTGGGGTGATGGGGAGTCGGCGGCACATCAATCTTCCGGGAGTCAGGGTCAACCTCCCGCCATTGACCAAGAAAGACTTGCAGGATATCGACCTCGGGGTGGAGTGCCAGATGGACTATTTCGCCCTTTCCTTTGTTCGAGAGCCGAACGATGTCGATCTCTTGCGCCAGATCCTAATTGCGAGGGGATCGAAGGCGCTCATTGTCGCCAAGATCGAAGACCAAGCCGCTGTGCGGAACCTGCCTCAGATTCTGGAGTCGGCCGATGCGATCATGATCGCTCGCGGGGATCTGGGGATCGAGTGTCCCTTCGAGGAGCTTCCAATCATCCAGAGGCGGATCGTGAAGATTTGCCTCCAAAAGATGAAACCCGTCATTGTGGCGACCCATCTGTTGGAGAGCATGACCCAGAACCCGGTCCCCACCCGAGCGGAGATTACTGACATCGCCAATGCGGTTTACGAACAGGCCGATGCCTTGATGCTTTCGGGCGAGACGGCGGCGGGGCGTTATCCGAGCGCGTGTGTGTCCGTTCTCGATCGGGTCATCCGGAGGACCGAGCGTAGCGGCGGGGCGTGCTATGCGGCCTTCGCGGAGCTGACCGAGGATCAGCAAAAGATCGCCAGCGCGGCCGTTCATCTGGCCGATCAGGTTCGGGCCGCAGCGATCTGCGTTTTTACCCGTCAGGGCAAGCTCACGTCTACCGTCGCGGGACTTCGTCCCCGGTATTCTCCCATTTACGCCCTGGCAGGAGAGGAAGATCTTTGCCGCAGGCTCGTGCTCCGCTACGGAACCGAACCGATTCCTTGTCGTTATCCGACGAGCCAGGAAGAGGGGATTGCGACCGCGGAGGAAGCGCTTCGCGGCCGGGGAGCGATCTCTTCCGGAGACAAGGTGATTCTTCTTTCGGAAGTTCCCCTGCATAGCGAGCGCGCCCGCTCGGTCGTGTTCTACCAGGTCGAATAGGAAGACGCGTGATGCAATCTTTTCGAGGTTCTTCGGTCTGGATCACGGGTGCCTCTTCCGGGCTGGGAGCGGAGTTTGCCCGGCAGCTCGCTCCGGAGGCCAGTTGCCTGGTGCTCACGGCTCGTCGGGAGGAGCGGCTTCGAGAGGTGGCGGAAGAGATCCGGCGAAGCCAGCGGAAGGTGCAGGTCGTCGTAGCCCCCGCCGACTTGGCTACTCGGGAAGGCATCGAAGCGGTGATCGATCTGTTGACAGCCGAGCGGATCGAGGTGGATCTGCTGGTCAACAACGCCGGAATCGGAGATTTCGGGCAGTTTTATGGGGCCGATTTAGACCGTCTCCGCAGCATGCTCGATCTCAATGTGAAGGGTTTCACGCTTCTTCTCTGGTGGTTGCTGCCGCGAATGATCCGGCGAGGCAGAGGCTGCATCATCAACGTCGGGTCGATCGCAGGCTTGCGTCCGGTTCCGTTCTATTCGGCCTATGCGGCAACCAAGGCCTACGTCCACAGCCTCTCTCACGGATTGGAATGGGAACTGGCGGGAACGGGCGTAACCCTAACCCAGGTCTGTCCGGCGTCCGTTGCTACCGAGTTTTTCGACCGTGCGGTCCGGAGTCCAGAAGATCTTAAGAAGATCGGGGGTCCGCGCTTTATGTGGACCACTCCCGAACAGGTCGTTCGCTGCTCGCTCGCGGGCGCCAGGCGGGGGAAGTCGCAGGTCACACCGGGGTTTGTTCCGGGAATTTGCGCCGCTATTTTCTCCTACGTTCCGATCTCTCTCCTGCGGATGGTCTACCGGGCCGCTGTGTCGGGAAAGCGCAAACCGGGCGGGGAATTGGCCGAAGAGCGGATGGTGATGGAGAAGCGGAGCGATGGGCGTCCACTCTGACACATGGATCCGGCGAAAGGCGCTGGAGGAGGGGATGATCAAACCCTTCGTCGAAACGCAGGTGCGACGGTTCTCCCAGGAAGAACCGGTGGTCAGCTACGGACTCTCCAGCTACGGCTACGACCTGCGGGTGTCGAATGAGTTCAAGATCTTCACCAATGTCTTTAATAGCGTGGTCGACCCCAAGCTCTTCGATCCGCGCTCCTTTGTGGATGTCACGGCCGACGCCTGCATCATTCCTCCTAACTCTTTTGCGCTGGCACGCAGCGTCGAGTATTTTCGGATTCCTCGGAACGTGATCACGATCTGCTTGGGAAAATCGACCTATGCGCGGTGCGGAATCATCGTGAACGTCACCCCGTTCGAGCCGGAGTGGGAGGGGCATGCCACGCTGGAGATTTCGAACACAACGCCGCTTCCGGCGAAGGTCTATGCCAACGAGGGCTTGGCCCAGGTCATCTTTCTGGAAGCGGCGGAGTCGTGCGAAACCTCCTACGCCGATCGCAATGGGAAATATATGCGGCAGCAGGGGATCACGATTCCTTTGCCGTAATTGCCGCAAGCGAGGGAGCGATTTATCTTGAAGCGACATCTCCTCGACCAGACTCCAGAGGAGTGGGAGATCGGGAGCGGCCCTTCCTATCAGCGGAGAGTCCTGGGACAATGGGTCTTCGGGAAGCGGGTCTCTTCCTTCGAGCGCATGACGAGCTTGCCGCTCTCTTTGCGGAGGGAGATGGCCGGTCGATATCAGCTGCGCTGTCTGCGACTGGCTCGGCGATTGCAGGATGCGGGCGGCGTCGAGAAGCTGCTTTGGGAGCTGGAAGGGGGCGAATCGGTGGAAAGCGTCCTGATCCCTTCGGGGTCGGATGCTGGCTCCGGAAGGCTAACGCTCTGCCTTTCCAGCCAGATCGGCTGCGCCTACCGATGTGCGTTCTGCGCAAGCGGCCTCCTTGGCTTCCGGCGCGATCTTTCTTCCGGTGAGATCGTGGAACAGTTCCTCCGAGCCGAAGAGGCGGCCGGAAGGAGCATAGACAGCCTGGTCTTCATGGGGATGGGTGAGCCGCTCGCGAACTGGGACTCCCTTTTGCGATCCCTCCGGCTGCTCACGGCCCCGTGGGGTTTTGCAATGAGCGCTCGGCGGATCACGGTCTCGACGAGCGGTTTGGTTCCGGAGATTCGAAGGTTGGCCGAGGAGCCGATTGCCGTCGGGCTCGCCGTCTCTCTCCATGCGGCCAGCGATGCCCTTCGCTCTCGTCTGATGCCGGTCAATCGCAAGCATCCCCTTCCTCTACTCCTCGAAGCTTGCGAGGAGTATAGCCGCAAGAAGCGTCAGCGGATCACCCTCGAATACATTCTCCTAGCAGGAATCAACGACTCGGACGAAGAGGGAGCGCGCTTGGGCCGGATCGCCCGCAGGCTTCGGGCAAAGATCAACTTGATCCCGTACAATCGGGTAGAATCTTTGCCTTGGGATCGCCCAGACCCGAGCCGTGTGGACCGATTCGAGCGCCTTTTGCAAGAGGCCGGGTGCCGCGTCACGGTGCGGAGACGCAAAGGGGAGGAGATCTTCGCGGCTTGCGGCCAGCTTCGGCTTGCGGCCGCCCAAGCCACTTTCGCAACAATGGTCTAGCCAAAGGAGAAACTTTGTGAGAGATGCCGGAATGCTCAAGGAGGACCGCTTTGCGCGAGCCGACGTTTTGGCATGGTTCGCCATTTTATTCGTCACAGTTGCATTCCTCGGCAAGGCGCGTCCCGTCTGCGCGGAAGCGCCGGGGGAGCCGTACAATCTGGCCAACCAGTTTTCCGTCATCCAGAGCGTCCAAGTGGAGGGCCGGACGACGGTCGTGCAGCGCCTCTATCGGGATGGCGACAAGCTTCGGCTGGAGTCCCAGGAAGGTCCCGAAACGCAGATCATAATCTTGCGGAAGGATCAGAAGAAAGTTTACACGATTCTGCCGGCCCAGAAGCTCGTCTTGGAGAGCACTTACCGGGACCATGGCGGTTTGGCCCATCTGGGCCTCCTCGGAGAGGCCGGTGCGTCTTGGGTGCTCCAAGGGAAGGAGACGATTCGGGGCCATGCGTGCGAGAAGTATCTCGTAAAAGGAAATCCCAAGAGTGCCTACATCTGGATCGACGACGCCGGCAAGTTTCCCTTGCGGGTCGCTCCGGTGGACGGGAAAACCATGGTCGACTGGAATCAATATCAAGCGGGCCCGCAGCCGGGCGATCTCTTCGAGCCCCCGGTGGATTATCGAAAAATGTCGATGAACTTTCCCGAAGGGCCGCAGTAAGGCCCTCTCATGCCGAGGCGTCCTGAATCGGCGGCTTGCACGCTAGCGCGGCATGAAAACGATTCTTCTGCTCCTCGTCTCCAACATATTCATGACACTCGCCTGGTACGGGCATTTGAAGTTTCGGGAGCAGCCACTCTTGCTAGCGATTCTGGCGAGCTGGGGATTGGCCTTCTTCGAGTATATTTTTCAAGTGCCGGCCAATCGGATAGGGTCCTACGAGTTTTCCGTGACGCAACTCAAGGTTCTGCAGGAGTGCATCACCCTCCTGGTCTTCACGGTCTTGGCTTACTTTCTCTTTGGGGCTGTGCCCAGGTGGAACCTTTTGATCTCCTACGGTTTTTTGGTGGCCGCGGTCTACTTCGCCTTCAAAGGGTAACAATTTCAGCAGCCATTTTTCCGGAACCTTCTTCTCGGTTCAAGGAAACTGCAGAATCGAGTAGACGGGATACCTCGAGAGCCGCTGCTTGCCTTTGAGGCCGCTCAGTTCGAGCAGGAAACCCAGCTCGATTAGGGTTCCTCCGCAGCGCTCCACAAGCTCCGCGGCTGCCTCCGCCGTGCCGCCGGTGGCGAGAACGTCATCGAGGATCAACACCTGTTCTCCCTTTTTCACCGCGTCCCGGTGGATAGTTAGCGTATTGAGCCCGTATTCGGAGGCATATTCGATTTCGAAGGTCTCGTAAGGAAGCTTCCCTTTCTTGCGAATCGGGATGAGCCCGACGCCGAGGATGTGGGCCAGAGCTCCGGCAAAGATGAATCCGCGGGCGTCGATCGCAGCGATCTTGTCGATCTTTCGCCGTTGATACCGTTCGAGAAAGACCATCATCACCAGGCGGAAGAATTGACCGTCACCGACAAGCGGGGTGATATCCCGATAGAGGATCCCTTTTTTAGGAAAATCGGGTATGGTGCGCACCTTCTCTTTCAACCGGCAAAGAGTGCTCTGGAGAAGGAAGGTCATCGGATGAGCTGACGTTTCTCCTTCTTCTCCAGAGCGCGGCGCACCTTCCGCAAAGCGATGTTTTGGAGCTGCCGAATCCGTTCCCGAGTCACATGGAATCTCTTGCCGATCTCTTCCAAGGTCATCTCCTGGTTTCCCTCCAGCCCGAAGCGAAGGGCTAGGATCTTGCGTTCCCGGGCGTCCAGGGTGGGCAAGAGGTCCATCACCGTCTTTCTTAAGTTCTCGCTCTGGATGATGGACGACGGATCGATTGCGCTTTCATCCTTTACGAGTTCTCCGAGCGAAGTACCATCCTCTTCTTCGCCTACCGCCGCATTGAGCGAAGCCGGCTGAATGGCGATCGTCCGAAGCTCTCCCACGCGGGAGGAAGAGATCCCCAGCTCATGGGCCAGCTCCTCATCGGTTGGCTCCCGTCCGAACTCCTCGGCCAGGCGGATCGCCGTCCGCCGCATCCGCGCGATCTTGTCCACCAGGTGAACGGGGAGGCGAATCGTTTTGCTCTGGTTGGCAAGAGCCCGCTTGATCGACTGCTTGATCCACCAGGCGGCATAGGTGCTCAGCTTGCCTCCTTTGGAGGGATCGAAGCGATCGACCGCCTTCATCAAACCGATGTTTCCTTCCGAAATCAGATCGAGAAGAGGGAGGCCGCTGGTCGAATAATCGTGTGCAATCTTCACGACCAAGCGGAGGTTGGCTTGGATCATTTTTTGACGGGCAGCCGCATCTCCCTTTTGGATCCGGTGTGCCAACTCCACCTCTTCTTCCCGGCGCAAGAGGGGAACTTGGCTGATTTCCCGCAAGTAGAGCTTGAGCGCAGAATCGTTATCGATCATGCCGAACTTATGATACGCAGGAAGCCGCCTGATTGTTAATCTGCATTTCGCACAAGATTTCTCCTGCGCCCTGCAAAGTCAGGAAAGGCTGTTTTGCCCAGGCTTGATTTTCCCTCTTCCCGGTATGGGGCCGTAGGATTGCGGGGAAGAACCGGCGACCGTCTTGAGGGGAGAGGGCGAGGGGCTCGACCCTCTCTCAAAGGAGAGGCTAGCTGGAGCTCACGCGGCGGCGGGCTTCTTCAGCCAATGCGGTGCTCAAATAGCGCTCTCCCGTGCTGGCGCCCACCGTAACGATAAGCTTCCCACGGTTTTCCGGCCTCTTTGCAACCTCGATTGCCGCATGCACTGTCGCGCCTGTGGAAATGCCCGCCAGGATTCCTTCCTCCACGGCAAGGCGGCGCGCCATGGTTAAGGCATCGGCATCGGAAACCGGAAAGGCCTCGTCGACGACCGAGAGATTGAGATTCTTCGGAATAAAGCCCGCTCCGATCCCTTGGATCTTGTGGGGTCCCGGCTTGAGAGGCTCTCCGCGCAAAGCTTGGGAAATCACGGCGGAGCCTGATGGCTCCACGGCCACACTGCGAAATTGCGGCCTACGCGCCTTGATCACTTCACCGACGCCGGAAATCGTTCCCCCGGTGCCGACTCCGGAGACAAAAATGTCGATCGCCCCCCCCGTATCCGCCCAAATTTCCTCCGCGGTAGTGCGTCGATGGATTTCCGGATTGGCGGGATTTTCGAACTGTTGGGGAAGCCAGGCGTCGCTCCGTTTGTCCTTCATGGCCATCGCTTGGCGGATCGCTCCGGCCATGCCTTCGGCCGCCGGGGTGAGTACCAGGCTGGCTCCCAAGAGGGCCAACAGGGTGCGGCGCTCAAGGCTCATGCTTTCGGGCATGGTCAGGGTTAGACGATACCCCTTGGCTGCGGCGACAAAGGCGAGCGCGATTCCCGTGTTGCCGGAGGTGGGCTCAATGATTTCCGTTTCTGGATGGAGAAGACCCGCCTTTTCGGCGGCTTCGATCATCGCGGCGCCGATGCGATCCTTCACGCTGCCGAGCGGGTTGAAGAACTCGGCCTTGAGTGCTACGGTGGCGTCGATCCCTCGGGTAATCCGGTTGAGCTGGATTAGAGGCGTGCGTCCGATGGTTGCGACGACGGAGGGAAAGATCGGCATTTGCGATTCTCTATAGGGTTGCGGAACATATTCTGTCAAGCCAGGGCGCCCGGTAAAGAATGAACCCGATGAAAGTAGCAATTCCCGAACATCGGGTAGAGGAGTTTGGGGAAGGAGACTCTTCTCCGCGCAAGATTTTGATCCTCAAGTTCAGCTCCCTCGGGGACATCATCCAGGCGCTTCCTGTGGCGGCGGGGTTGCGGCGGCGGTGGCCGTCTGCAGAGATTCATTGGATGGCTTTCGCGCCATACCGAGACCTTCTGGCAAACCACCCCGCCATCGACCGGTTTGTCGAACTCCCTCGGCGGAGGAAGACGGCAGGCAACCTTCTCCGCGATCTCGGACGGTGTCTCGCCTCCGTCCGAAAAGAGCATTACGACCTGCTTCTGGACATGCAGGGCCTTCTGCGAAGTGGTCTCGTCTGCCTCTTGAGCGGAGCGAAGCGCCGGATCGGTCCCTGGAACGGCCGAGAAGGGTCTGTGCTCCTTTATCGCGAGCGGGTGATGCCTCCTCCCCCCCCGGCCCAGGAGAGATATCTCGCATTTCTTCGGCATCTGCGGGTGTCCGTCGGTCCGGCGGATTACGGCCTGGTGCCCGGGCCGGTCGAGCTTCCGGGACTGCGGAAGGGCGCATACGTGGTTCTTCATCCTTATGCGCGATGGAGAACGAAGCTCTGGCCCTGGCGCTATTACGGGGAGCTGACGAGATCCCTTCCGCAACTCTCCTTCGTGGTAATGGGAATAGGGCCATGGTTTCCGCTCGAGGAGAAAAACGTGATCGATCTCCGTGGACCGCTTCCCATCCGGCAGATGATGGCGCTTCTGGGAAATGCGATGGCGGCGGTTGGGCCGGATTCCGGTCCCGCCCATTTGGCGGCATCCCTCGGGGTGGCGACTCTCATCCTTTTCGGCCCGACAGACTGGCGAGAATCCGCGAGCGCAGGGGAAAATGTGCGCGTGCTCTCCGCCGCAGTGAGTTGTGCGCCCTGTTGGCGAACCAGCTGTCCGCAGGCAAGGCCTGTCGCCTGCCTTTCCGATATTTCTCCGTCACGGGTTCGGAAAGAACTGGAAGCGATCTACGCGAAAGCAGCCGTAAATGGCACGATATGTGCTTCCATTAGCTAAGATAATTGACAGCGATATCGATAGAGGCTATTCTCGCTGATTAAGACAACTATGAAAACGATCGAAGCTCCGGCTGAAGAGAAGAATCGGGAGTGGAGTGAGGACATTGTCCTGCGTGAGATCGGTGCGTGGCATCGACAGGGGCGGCCCCTCTACTCGCATTACATGCGGCGGCATTTCCAGGAGCTTCTCGCTGCCGGAATCCGTTACTTCGGCAGCTGGGGAAAGGCGGTGGAAGCGGCCGGAATTTCCTACGCGGAGGTGCGGCGCTACCAACGGTGGTCCAAGAAGGAGATTGTCGAGCGAATTCGTTCCCTCGACGCGCAAGGAGCGGATCTTTCCTTTCGGGCCTTGATGCTGAGCCCATACGCGCCCATGGTCTATGCCGCAATCCGGCCGGTCTATTTCGGCAGTTGGAAAAACGCTCTACTCGCTGCAGGGCTCGCGCCGGCGGACATCTACCGCTACCGGTCTTGGAAGGAAGCGGATATCCTGCGGGAGATCCGCCGTCTCCATGCCGAAGGCGCAGACTTGAGTTCCAAGCACATGGATGAGCGGGCCAACTCCTTGATTGCCACCGCGAGACGACGTTTTGGGAGTTGGGGCGCGGCCGTGGAACGGGCCGGTCTGGATTATACGAAGATTCGGAAGCGAAAGCGCTGGACCGGAGACGAGATCGCCCGACAGATCCGCGCGTTGCGGGATCAAGGAGTTCCTCTCACCAGCACGGAGGTACGCAATCGGGAGCCTTCTCTCTTCGCGGCAGCTTGCAAGCGGCGTTTCTTCGGGAGTTGGAGACAGGCGGTCGAAGCCGCCGTCGGCTAACCGGGGAGGCGAAGTTCGGAGGCCGGGGAGGCGATTGGGGACGCAACGAAGCGGCGGGTTGGGAGTGCGTAGGCAGTTCGTATCCAGTTAAGCCGCTCCGGTTTTTAGTTTTGGGCTAGGGGAGGGATGCCGCGCGGGCCATGGAGCGCGATCCGGAAGGGAGCGGGTTTCGGCGTTGGCGCGAGTACTGGATCGCGGCAGGCAGCGCAATTCTCAGCTCTGTTTTCTTCGGTTTGGGCTTGTTTTCGGCAGCGGCCGCCAGCGGATTTCCGTCCGCCCCCAGTCTCGCTGCGCCGCTGCGCGTAGGAGTGAGCGAGGAGCCCCCGTTCGCCCTGCGAGATTCGTCGGGTGAGTGGCACGGCTTTGCGATTGACCTGTGGCGCGAGATTGCGGGAGAGCTCGGCCTAGCTTATCGCTTCGTGAATTTGCCGTCCGAGCCCCTTGCGACCATCCGTGCGTTGAAGGAAGGCCAAGTGGATGTCGTGGCGCAGGGTGTGGCCGTCACTCCTGAGCAGGCTCGGGAGATTTCCTACAGCTATCCGTACTATCCGTCTGCCCTTGCTCTGGCCTTTCGGTCGGAGCGATCGAGCACCGCATGGGCGGTGCTCCACTTTCTCTTGAGCGCGGAGTTTGCCTACGTAATGGGAGGGCTTCTTCTGATTACCTTTCTCGCGGGAATCTTGATCTGGCTGGTCGAGCGCAGGGAGAATCCGGACCACTTCGGCGGAAAGACGCTCCACGGCATCGGGAGCGCTTTCTGGTGGGCGGCCGTGACCATGACGACGATCGGCTATGGGGACAAAGTACCCAGGACCCCGAAGGGGAGAGCGATTGCGATAGTCTGGATGTTCGTGGGGGTCGTCCTGGTCTCCTTCTTCACCGCGTGGGTGACGGCGGCTGTCGCCGTCGAGAAGGTGAACAACCGAGCCTTGCAGCATCGTAGCTTGGAGGAGTTGCGCTTGGGCTGCGTCAAGAGTGGCATGGGCGAGAGGTTCTTGGCGCGAGAAAAGATCCATGCTGTCTCCTTTCCTACTCCCGAAGCCTGCTTAACCGCGCTGACCGCTGGAAAGATCGATGCGGTCGTCTTGCGCGAGCCTACGCTGCGCTACCTGGTACGGACCACCTACGCCGGAGAGATCGATGTCGTTCCGCGGGCGCTCGAACGGATCGATTACGCCTTCGCCTTCCCGCGCGGCAGCCCTCTGCTTGGACCAGTCAACGAAGAGATCGTCCGCCGGATCGGCCGGTTGAGCTACCGGGTTCGCCATGGGTTTTAAAGGATATTGCTTATAAGCTTTCTCCTACATCGGCCGACAACTATGGGAACCGTCGCACCAGCCTTTGTCGCGTCTTCAGCGACGAGATTTGCGAACGATGCCGCCCTAAAAGAGCGGGATGAAGGCCAAAACCACGAGGGCGAGGAGTGCGTTGACGGCGACCCCTACCAAAGAGGAGACCTTGGAGGTCTTTCCTTGGCTCCAAGCAAGCGTGCCGACCAGGACGCCGGACGCGTTGAGCATGAAGCCGGTGACTGCGCACAATCCAAGGAACTCGGAGGTGAGCTCGGTCTGGCTGTCTGCCGCCCGAAGGATCAGTTCCAGAAAGCCGACGGCGATCCAAAAGAGGATTCCTCCGATCGCCAGAGCAACAGACAGGCGACCCCCGATCGGACTAAGTTTCTCCGCCGCTTCCGGCAACTGAATGGCCATAACAGGAAGAGGTTAACAGAGAACTTTCTGCGCCAAAAGAGAAAAACAAGCAAACGCATTGATATTTGCGATCTGCGCGCGGTGCTCTGCGGCTTGACAAAAGCCGATAGCGGGCGCATGAATCCTGCCATAAACGCGGCCTTAAAAGATCATCGGATTTCTCAGGCCGGCTAGATTGGTCCGTTCAAGCGCAAGAGCGCGCTCAGTCCCATGTGGCTCGTCCGATTAGCATTGCGGAAACCGTACACCGTCGCGGTCATGGCGGCGCTAATTTTCGTCTTGGGGTTGCTTACCATCGAAACAACCCCGACGGATATCTTCCCCGAAATCGATATTCCCGTGGTCAATGTCGTCTGGTTCTACCAGGGAATGACTCCCGAGGACATGACCAATTACATCACGACTTTCAGCGAGTTCACGCTGACTCAATACGTCGACAACGTGCAGCGGGTGGAGTCTCGAACCTTGTACGGACTAAACGTCATCCGGATGTATTTTCAGCCCGGGGTCAGTATCGATCTTGCTCTTGCGGAGACGACGGCGATCTGTCAGACCATCATCAAGCGGATGCCCTTGGGGACCACCCCGCCCTACGTGCTCCGGTATTCCGCTTCCGAGGTTCCCGTCATCCAGGTTGCCGTCAGCGGCAAGACGAAGTCGGCTGCCGAGCTCTTCGATTACGCTTGGTATGGTTTGCGGCGTGACCTAGCCACCATCCGAGGCTCGACCTGGCCCCCGCCGTGGGGAGGAACTCCCCGCTTCATCATGGTCGACACCGATCCCAACCAGCTCCTGGCCCGGGGGATGACGGCGGATGGCATCATGAATGCGCTGAGCGATCAAAACGTCGATCTTCCCTCGGGAGACATCAAGATCGGGGATTACGACTACCTCGTCAGCGTCAACAATGTTCCTAAAAAGGTAACCCAGCTCAACGACTTCCCAATCCAGAAGGTAAACGGACAGCTTGTTTACTTGCATGACATCGGCCATGCCCGGGACGGAGGGGCCGTCCAATGGAACGTTGCGCACGTCGATGGCGTTCCGGCGGTCCTGATGCCCATGCTCAAGAATGGCATGGCTTCGACCCTCCAGCTTGTCGGCGACCTGCGGAAACTGCTCCCGAAGTCGATGGCGGCAGCGCCAGAGGGAACCGAGATACGGGCGATCTTCGACCAGTCGGTCTTCGTCCGCGCCTCGATCGAAGGGGTGGTCAAGGAAGGGCTCATCGCGGCGGGGTTGACCGGGGTCATGATCCTGGTCTTCTTGGGAAGCTGGCGAAGCACCCTCATCGTTCTCACTTCGATTCCCCTCTGCATCCTCGTAGCCCTCTTCCTCATGAGTCAAATGGGTTACACCATCAACATCATGACCTTAGGCGGCCTGGCACTTGCGGTCGGAGTGCTGGTGGATGATGCAACCGTCGAGGTCGAGAACATCCATCGCAACCATGGGATGGGGAAGCCGCTGATCCAGGCGATTCTCGACGGGGCAGCACAGATTGCGGCGGCTGCCTTCATGGCCACTCTTTCCATCTGCATCGTCTTCACCTCCGTGATCTTCCTTGAAGGACCGCCAAAGTTCCTCTTTACGCCGATGGCCCTAGGCGTTGTCTTTGCGATGCTCTTCTCCTACTTCCTTTCTCGAACTCTCGTGCCGACCATGGCGGACATGTTGATCGGAGCGGAAGAGGCCGAGAAGGAGCGACGTTTGGCGGAGGGGAAGCCTCCCAGCCGGTTCGCGCGCTTTCACCATAAGTTCGAGGAGCGATTCGAGTCCTTCCGCGACCGGTTCGCGGGGGTCCTCCAGTTGGCCCTCGATCATCGCCCGGCGGTTTTTATTCTGGCCGGGGTTCTCATCGGCGTGACCGCCCTAGTTCTTCCAGTGGTCGGGCGCGACTTCTTCCCGACGGTCGATGCCGGAAAGCTTCGGCTCCACGTCTTCACTCCGGCGGGAACCCGAATCGAGAGGACCCAGCGGATCTTTAGCGAAATCGAGCGGTATATTGGCAGCGTGATTCCGAAAGAGGAGATCGACTCGATCGTCGACAACATGGGCATCCCCTTCTTCTACCCCGCCTCGCTCGCTTACAGCGACGCGATCAACGAAGGGACCTTCGATGGGGAAATCCTGGTCTCGCTCAAGGAGGACCACCGCCCGACACCCTATTACATGAAAAAGTTGCGGGAGGAGTTGCCGCGGAAATTTCCCGGCTGCCGCTTCTTCTTCCAGGCGGCGGACATGGTCAACCAGATCCTGAACTTCGGATCGGCCGCTCCGATCGACATCCAGATTGCGGGGAAGAACGAGAAGCTCATCAGCGACATTGCGCGGGAGATGCAGAAGCGGATCCGCAAAATCCCGGGGGCTGTGGACACGATCATCTATCAGATGAAGCAGCCGTATCTTCACATGGAGGTCGACCGGATCCGGGCGCTCGACTTAGGGATGACGCAAAAGCAGATCGCCGACAACGTGCTCAACCACCTGAGTTCGAGCTATGTGGTGGCTCCCAACTACTGGGCCGATCCCGAGACCACCATCAACTATCCGCTGGTCGTCCAGACCCCTCAATACAAGATCGACTCTCGGAACTGGCTCATGAATCTGAACGCGGGTTTGCCGTCCACCGAAACCTATTCGCAACTGCTGACCACGCGGACCGAGCCGCAGCTCATCAGCAATCTAATGGAGATTCGCCGGACTCAGAAGACGGCCGTAATCAGCCACTACAATATGAAATCCCTCAAGAACATCTATGTGAATATCCAGGGTCGGGACCTGGGAGGAGTCTCTTCCGCGGTGCAGAAGGTGGTCGACGAGTTCAGCAAGAAGCTCCCCCCCGGCTACGACATCCATGTGCGGGGCCAGGCCCAAAGCATGAACAGCGCCTTTCTCCGGTTGGGCATCGGCACGGTCTTTGCCATCATGATGGTCTATTTCCTGCTTGTCGTGAACTTTCAGGGATGGCTCGATCCTTTCATTATCCTCACCGCACTGCCCGTGGGCGGCTGCGGAATCATCTGGATGCTCTATCTGACCGGAACGACCTTTAACGTCCCTTCGCTTATGGGAACCATCATGACAGTGGGAGTTGCGACCTCGAACAGCATCTTGCTGATCACATTCGCCAACGAAGCGATGCGCAACGGCAATGATGCCAAGACGGCGGCTTGGCTCGCCGGGAAGATTCGCCTGCGTCCGGTGGTGATGACGGCGGGTGCAATGATCCTGGGCATGTTGCCCATGTCCCTGGGCTTGGGAGAGGGCGGAGAGCAAAACGCCCCCCTGGGAAGGGCGGTGATCGGCGGACTGCTCTTCGCCACGGTCGGCACCCTTTTCGTGGTTCCGGTGATCTATTCCCTGATCAGAGGACGAACGGAGATGCGTGAATGAAGATGCCCGAAAACTTCGGAGAAATAGGCAACGGGGCGGAGTTGCCTAAGAAGAAGAACGAAACGCTGGAAAACTCCGTAGAGCAGTGGAGCCGTGCCCATGGGGGGGGAGATGAGCTGGCGGAACCGCCGGAGCCGGAAGTCGAATCTGAAGAGGAGGGAAGTGACATGGCAAAGGGAGGCGGAGAGCCTCCGGGGAAAAAGGGCATAAAACGGTTCGCGTTCATCTTCGGAGGCGTGCTCCTTGCACTCTTCTTGATCGGCTTGATCCCTCGCTTCTTGAACGGGATCGCTCTTCACCGGGTGGTCGTTGCGAGCGAGAAGATTCCCGTCTCGGTGATCTCGCCCGAAAAGCCCAAGCCGGTCAGCGACCTCCTTTTACCCGGTACCGCTCGGGGCTACTACGAGACACCGCTCTGGGCCCGGGTGAATGGCTACATCAAGACCTGGTGGGTCGATATCGGCGAGCGGGTCCACGAGGGACAGGTCATGGCCGAAATAGACGCGCCGGATATCGACAAGTCGGTGGAGGCGTACCAGGGCGCTCTCCACTCGGCGGAAGCAAACCTTGTAATCGCCCGCATCACGCTCGATCGCTGGAAGGAGCTGATCAAGACCCGTGCGGTCTCCCAACAGGCGCTCGACGAAAAGCAGGCCATGTACGATGCCGCTCTTGCTCACGTCAACGCGGCGCGCGGGCAATTGCGCCATTACGAGGAGCTCCAGGGCTTCAAAAAGATCGTGGCCCCCTTCTCGGGCATCGTCACCGCGCGGAATATCGACGTGGGCACGCTGGTATCCCTCGGAAGCGAGAAGGGCGTTCACGAGCTCTACCGGGTGGCGGTCAACGACATGATGCGGGTCTACGTCGCTGTTCCTCAAAACTATGTCCCCCAGATCCAGTTGGGAACCTGGGCCGATGTGACCGCCTCCGAGTTGCCGGGAACCATCTACCATGGTCTCGTCGTCCGAACGGCGCAGGCGGTGGATCCTCTTTCGCGGACTCTGCTCACCGAGGTGGACGTCGGCAATCCGGACGCGAGGATCGTCGTGAACATGTACGTCGACGTGATCTTCCATCTGCCCACGGCGAGCACGCTTCTGCTCGTGCCGGTCAATGCGGTCGTCTACCGGGCCGATGGGAACTTCCTCCTCACGGTAGACAAGCAATCGAAGGTCCATTACCGGAAGGTGGATCTCGGCCACGACCTTGGAAACCAGATGGAGATAACTTCCGGGCTCGGACCGGACGAAAAGGTGATCCTCAATCCACCTGAGTCATTGGAGGAAGGGGAGCAGGTAATCGTGGCCGCGGATCTCACGAAATCGGCAAGCGCCGGATCCGAAAAGAAACGGGAGAAGAAGCACCATGGCGACTGAGGAATCGTTGGGAGATGGGACAAGCGTTGCCGCCCAAAGCGGGGGCATTCAGCGATCGGAGGATCGTGTCGCCTTCTTCAGTATGGAGTCCCCCGGAAGAAGATGGGTATTCCCATATAGCCGCGTTCTTTTCGCCCATGCGGACGCCGAAGGGAAACGCTTTTTCATGCGGACCATGAGTCACGACCTTTGGGTAAACGGGCAGAAGCTAGATAATTTGATCACCCTATTCCAACAAGAGCGGGTGGCGGATATCCGGCCGGGAAGCAACCGGTGGGGAACGGTCGAAGAGATCGAAATCAACGAGAACCCAGCGGGAATGTTTCACTAACACAAGCTCACGCCTCTTCGGGGAAAGCAACAGGCATCTCGGCGTAGCTCGGGTGAAGATCGGAATCGTCGGATCGGGTGCGGTAGGCTCCTACTATGGGGCCCGGCTAGCCCGGGGAGGCAACGACGTCGCCTTTCTTCTCCGCAGCGACTGGGAGGTCGTTATCCGACGCGGACTCTGGATCAAGGAGCAGGGGAAAGAGGCCTTCCATCTCTACCCCGTCCAAGGCTATCGCCGGAGCGAGGAGATGGGGCCTTGCGACCTTGTCCTCATTGCACTCAAAGCGACGGCGCGAGAAGCCCTGCACGAGCTTCTGCCGCCCTTGCTCCAGCCGCAAACGGTGCTCTTGGCTTTGCAAAACGGCCTAGGCAACGAAGAGTGGCTGGCGGAAGAGTTTCCCAAGCACGCGATTCTCGGGGGCATCGTCTTTGCTTGCCTTACTCGAACCGAGTCCGGAACGGTGGAAAATTCAGGCTTCGGGAAGATCGAGATCGGAGCCCATAAAGGGGCTGGAGAAGCGCTTCTGCGGGAAATCGCGTGCCTCTTCGAGCGGGCCGGAGTGTCCTGCACGGTCGTCGAGAATCTCGAGGCCGCCCGCTGGCGCAAGCTTGCCTGGAACATCCCTTTTAACGGCCTTGCCGTAGCGGCCGGCGGCCGGGATGTCGAAGAGATCCTGGGGGATCCCCAATTGACCCGGCTCGCCGTCGGGTTGATGGAAGAAGTAGCCGCCGCCGCTGAAAGGCGGCAGCTTCCGTTTCCCGAAGGTTGGATCGAGCGGATGATGAACGACACCGCCCGAATGGGATCCTACCGGCCCTCCACGCTGCTCGATTTTCTGGCTGGGCGTCCGATCGAGATCGAGGCGATCTGGGGTGAGCCGCTGCATCGGGCCGAGTCGATGGGAGTCCCCGTGCCGCGCATGCAGGCGATCTACGCTCTTCTACGCTCTCTCGACCGCCTGTCGCGTCAGGAGACTAACCTGTCGTCGCCGGTGAAGGCTCGCTCGGTTGGCTCTCAGCACCACTGGGCGTGAAGGTGAGCGTTCCCTCGCGAACATCGACCTTGATTGACTGAGAGCCGTCGAAACGCCCTCGGAGTATCTCCTCCGCCAGAGGGTGTTCCACGTATTTTTCGACCGTTCGGCGCAAGGGACGTGCCCCATAGGTCGGGTCATAGCCCTTCTCGATCAGGAAGTCGGTCGCAGCGGGAGTGAGTTCCAACCGCAGCTTTCGGCTTTTCAGGCGAGAGGTCACCTTCTCGACCTCGAGCGATACGATCTTGACCATGTCCTCTCGATTGAGCGGGCGGAATACCACCAAGTCGTCGACTCGATTCAGGAACTCGGGCTTGAAGGTCCTCTTGGCGGAATCGATCATCCGCTCCTTCATCTGCCCGTATCCCGCCTCGTCGCGCTTGGCGGTGAAGCCCAGCACACCCTGTTTCACCCCCATGTCGGCCCCGACATTGGAGGTCATGATGACGATCGTATTCCGGAAATCGATCTTGCGGCCCAGGCTATCGGTCAGGATGCCATCCTCCAAAATCTGGAGGAGCATGTTCCAGACATCGGGATGTGCCTTCTCGATCTCATCGAAGAGGACCACGCTATAAGGCCGTCGCCGCACCTTCTCGGAGAGCTGTCCGCCCTCCTCGTAGCCCACGTATCCGGGAGGGGCTCCGACCAGCCGGGAGACGTTGAACTTCTCCATGTATTCGCTCATGTCGAGCTGGATGAGCGCGTCGGCGCTTCCGAAGACCTGCTCGGCCAACGTCTTGGCGAGCATGGTCTTCCCAACCCCGGTCGGACCGAGGAAGATGAAAGAGCCGATCGGCCGCTTTGGATCCTTCAGATCCGCACGAGAGCGCTGCAGGGCACGTGCCAGCGCATCGATAGCCTCGTCCTGGCCGATCACGCGCGATTTGAGGTCTTCTCCGATGCGCAGAAAGCGGTCTTGGTCTTGTTCGGTGATCCGGGCGATCGGGATGCCGGTCGACTTGGCGACCACCTGCATCATGTCGTCTTCAGTGATGACGATTTCCTTTTCGTCGCGATGCTGCCTCCATTCGGCGAGAACTCGCTCGAGACGCTCCTTGCTCTCGCGCTCCCTATCCCGAAGGGCGGCCGCTTTCTCGAAATCCTGATGTTTGATGCACTCGTCCTTCCGGGTTCGCACTTCTGTGAGCTCCGCTTCGAGCTCCTTCACGTTGGGCGGCCGCATCGTGGCGGCGATTCTCGCACGCGCCCCGGCTTCGTCCATAACGTCGATCGCCTTATCGGGCAGAAAACGCCCCGTCAAATACCGCTCGGAGAGCTCGACGGCCGCTTCAATGGCGGCGTCCGTGAAATGCGCCTTGTGATGGGCTTCATACTTCGGCTTGAGCCCGTGAAGAATCTGCACGGCCTCCTCCCGAGAGGGAGCCTCCACCAGAACCGTCTGAAATCGGCGCTCGAGCGCCGCATCCTTTTCGATATACTTCCGATACTCCGCCAGGGTCGTGGCGCCGATGCACTGAAGCTCGCCCCTAGAAAGGGCCGGCTTGATGATGTTCGACGCATCCATGGCTCCTTCGGCCGAACCCGCCCCGACGATGGTGTGGAGCTCGTCGATGAAGAGGATCACGTTCTTGCTTCGCCGGATCTCCTCCATCACGGCCTTGATGCGTTCCTCGAACTGGCCCCGATATTTTGTGCCGGCGACCATCAGCGCCAGATCAAGGGTGATAACCCGTTTCTCCCGCAGCATTTCGGGGACGTTGTCGGCCGCGATCTCCTGGGCCAACCCTTCGACAATGGCTGTCTTGCCCACGCCCGCCTCCCCAATGAGCACCGGATTGTTCTTGGTCCTTCGGCAGAGGATCTGCATCACCCGTTCGATCTCGTTCTTCCGTCCGATCACGGGGTCGAGCTCGCTTCGCCGGGCCAGATCGGTCAGATCACGTCCAAAGGCCTTAAGCGCCGGGGTCTTGACCTCCTTCTTCGTCCCGGCCTCTGTTCCACCGGCGAACGCGGGCTCCGAGCCTTCCTCTTCCGCCCCTTCCGCGGCGGAGAAGTTGGGATCGAGCTCCTTGAGGATTTCGTTGCGGACGCGCTCCAGATCGATCTCGAGATTCTTGAGGACGCGTGCGGCCACTCCCTCTCCCTCGCGCAGAAGACCGAGGAGGATGTGCTCGGTTCCGACGTAGCTATGGTTGAGGCCCTTGGCTTCCTTCTGGGCCAGGGCGAGCACCTTCTTCACACGGGGGGTATAGGGGATCGGAGTGGTCGGCTTTCCCTCGGTCTCCGTGCTCATCTGCTTCTCGAGCTCGGTGCGCACGGTCTCGAGGTCGATGCCAAGCTTTTGAAGGACGTTGACCGCCACGCCTTGCGCCAGCTTGATGAGCCCCAGGAGCAGATGCTCGGTTCCCACATAGTTGTGGTTGAAACGCTCGGCTTCCTTGCGAGCTAAAGCCAGGACCTGCTGTGCTCGCGGAGTAAAATTTGTCATCGGTTTTTTCCTCTCTTCTAACTATGCAACGGCGGCGAGAGTTGTCCAGTTTCCGGAGGGGGCACGTCCCGCAACCGGGACCGGAGAAAATCCGCCCTAAGGGCGTCCCGTTCCTCCGTGGAAAGCTTTTTTTCTTGAGAAAGCTGCAGGTGGGCGGGTTGTGTTTTGATCAAGCACTCCTCGTCCAAGATGGAACGGCAGCAATCCGGGAAAAGGCCCATGTCGGTCCCCAGACGGAGCAGCGAGAGAAGATTGAAGGCCTCCTTGGAGGAGATCGTGTACGCATTGCGCAGCACTCCATAGGCGCGGCCGACCTGGTCCACGACGAGCCTCGGTCGCTCTTCCATGAGCTTTACTCTGGCGTTCTCCTCGTGCTGAACAACCTGACCGATCACCTTGTGCATCCGCTCAAGAATCTCCTCTTCGCTCTCCCCCAGAGTCATCTGATTGGAGATCTGAAAAAGATTCCCGAGAGCTTCGGTTCCCTCGCCATAGAGGCCGCGAACCGCGAGCCCGATTCGGTTGACCGCCTTTACGATCTGTCCGATCTGCTCGCTTAAGACGAGTCCGGGCAGATGCAACATCGCCGAGGCCCGCAAGCCCGTGCCCACGTTGGTCGGGCAGGCGGTCAGATAGCCGAGCTTGGGCGAGAAAGCGAACTCCAGCGTCTCGTCGAGCTCCGTGTCGGCTTTGTCGGCAATCCGCCAGGCAGCTTTCAACTGCAAGCCGCCCTTGAAGGTCTGAATGCGAAAGTGGTCCTCCTCGTTGATCATGAGGCTGATGGTCCGCGGGCGGTTGACAACGACCCCGCTCCCTGCATTGCGGCCGGCGTGCTCCCGGCTGATCAAGTGCTCCTCCACCAAGACCTGCTTCTCCACCGGGGTGAAGCGATCCATCGAATCGGAAAGGACCGCCTCCTTCATGCCGCTGAGGCCGATCGCCGCCGGTAAGGCCAAGGCCAAGACCTTCTCCCGCTCGGTTCTTCTTGCCCAGCCTGGAAAGGGGAAGCGGCTCAGATTCCGTGCCAGCCGGACGCGGCTGGAGAGAACAATTCGACTGTTCTGCTCCCCGACGTCCAGCCATTCGCAGGGGGCTTGCAAAAGCGCCTGGATCTTCAATTCAATTCACCTTAACCGAAGGGAGCCCTTCCCGCAAGGACGCCCGATTCATTTCCTCAACTTCTTCTCGGCTACGCGGGCGGCGGCCGAGCGGCCATGAGCTGCCAATCCCTCGATCTCTGCAAATCGGGCGATCTGCGGTTCCACTCGGGCAAGGGCTGATCGCGAGTATTCGACGAGGCTAGTCCGATGATAGAAGTGCTCCATCCGGAGCCCGTCGAAGGAGCGCGCCGAACCTCCCGTGGGGAGGGTATGGCTGGGGCCCGCCAAAAAGTCTCCGGCGGCTACGGGCGAATAGTCTCCAAGATAGATCGCCCCGCAGTGGCGTACGCGTCCGGCGGCCCGGCGGGGCTGCCGAAGCGCAAGACTCAGATGCTCCGGTGCGAACTCTCCCGCGAGATCCAAGGCTTCGTCCAGGTTCCGGGTCAAGACGAAGAGCGCATGATCCCGGAGCACTGCCTCGACCATGCTTCGGCGAGGCAGAGTCCTGCTCTCCTCATCGATCTGCGCGAGCACCCCCTCCAAGACCTGCCGGCTGGGCGTGAGCAGGAGAATCTGGCTCGCGGCCCCATGCTCGGCTTGAGCCAGAAGGTCGGCGGCCACGAACTGGGTCCGCGCGCCCTCGTCGGCAACCACGGCTATCTCGCTCGGGCCGGGAAGCAGGTCGATCGCCACCAGTCCGAAAAGTTGGCGTTTGGCTTCGACCACGTAGGCATTGCCCGGGCCGAAAATCTTTTCGACCGGCCGTATGCTCTCAGTTCCGAACGCGAGAGCGGCGACGGCTTGAGGCCCACCCAAGGAGTAGACCTCCGTCGCTCCGGCCTTACGGAGGGCGTAATAGAGAATCGGATGGATCGGCGGAGGACTGACCGCCACAATCTCCCCCACTCCCGCCTCTCGGGCGAAGGGGATTGTCATGAGTGCCGTAGAGATCAAGGGAGCGCTTCCCCCGGGCACGTAGACGCCGACCCGATCGAGGGGAAGAAAGCGTTCGCCGACCCAGGCGCCCTCCCGGTTCCGCATCCGCCAGTCCCGCGGGCGCGACGCGCGCGCAAAGCGGCGCACATTGGCCAGCGACCAGGAAAGGGCCTTGCGTACGGCCGAAGGGGGAGGCTCGACCGCCTCCTTCCGGCAGAATTCCGAAGGAGGAAGCTTGACCCGGTCAAGCTCTTGAGTCAGCTCGGCCAGCGCCTCGTCGCCTTTGGCCTCGACTTGCTGCAGGATCGAACGGACCCGTTCGGAAAGTTTCGGATCGGGAAAGGTGCGGCGCTGAAGCTGCTTTCGAACCCGGCTCGGGTCTTCCCGGTCACAGTGAAGAATCCGGTAACGGCTCGTCATATTGGTTCGATCCTAGCAGAGAGCGCGCCAATCTTCCGCCAAATTCTTTCTTCGCCGCCTCGATCCCGAAGCAGAGCCGGCAAACGCCATAAGGAAATAGCCGCTCGGAACCAAAATCCACGAGCGGCCTCGCGCAGAACGTCCTCATTTTTGGGGAAGGAAAAAAGGCTGGTCTTGCGGCGGCGGCTCTGACGTAATATCAAGCGAGAAAACGCTTGGGAGATCTGGGAGGCCGTCCATGCATGCCTCGCCGATTCCCCCGTCGGTGCCGGTGGGAGAAAAAACATGAAGAGAAACTCGATCGTCAAGAAATCAGCTCTTTTGTTAGGCGCACTCGGCTTGTTGGGAAGCTTCTCTCTTTTCCCGCTTCACGCCCAGCACCAGCGTCATGGGGGAGCCAAGAAGGGCGATCTGGACCAGGTCGGCGAGGAACAGGACGAGCACCAAGGCCATTCGATGGAAGGAATGGAGCACGGCATGAGTTGCGGGGGCGGAGGAGGCATGGGAGGCATGAGCCACGGGATGATGGGTGGCATGGGCGGGGGCTCGGAAAGTTGGGATCAGGTGCTGCGGGAAGTGGAAGACACCAAGAAGCCCAAGGCCACCGCACGCAAGCTCCGGATGAAGGCCGACTTGATGAAGGCCGACGCCGCCGTTTTGGAAAAGTATGCGAAGGAGCTCGAGTCCGAGACTCCCTGAGCGCTCCCTTCTTCCAGTCCCTTCCGGCCCTCGCGGAACACAGGGGCGGAAGGCCGAAAGTCCGCTGACGGGCAAGACATGCCGGCTAGCCGTTTTCCGGTGTTGCCTCTCGCTCCAGCAAATCGAGCAGAGAGCGTCGGATCTCTTTGCCTTCGAAGAGAATGCGGTAGATCTCATCGGCGAGCGGTTTTTTGACGTTTCGGAAAAGCGGGTTTTCCCGAACCGAGGCGGTGGTCGGAACCCCTTCCACTACGCTCCCGGCCATGACCAAGGCTTCTTTCAAGGAGACGCCTTGGGCCAGGTGGTAACCAAGAAGGAAATTGCGGCTCTGCCGGCTTCGCGCGGTCAAGATCAGATCGCCCAACCCGCTCAGCCCCGAAAAAGTCTCGCGGCGTCCGCCGAGGCAGAGCCCCAACCGGGTCATTTCCGCTAGACATCGGGTCAAAAGGCTAGCCGCGGCATTCTCCCCGAGGGCCAGCCCCGCGCAGAGCCCTCCGGCGATCCCGTAAACGTTTTTCATGGCTCCTCCGATCTCGACTCCAACGAGATCAGAGGAGCGGTAGACTCGGAAGCGCCTGTTGTGGAATAGCTTCTGAAGCCGGGCTGCGATAGCGTCGTTCTCCGAAGCCACGACTGTAGCAGAGGGAAGACCGCGCTCGATTTCTGCGGCGAAATTGGGGCCGGAGAGCGCGGCGAGCTGCTCGTTACCCCAGACGTCCCGCACGATCTCGGTCACTCGGAACCCCGAGCGGATTTCCAAGCCTTTCCCCAAGCTCAGGACAGGGACAGGTGGCGCCGGCAGCCGACGCAGCGTTTCCCGGATGTGTTGCACGGGAATGGCAAGGCAAAGGAGATCGAAGGAGCTAGGCCATGTCGTCTGCGTATGATGAGCGAAGATGGTCTCGTGGCCGTTTTCGGCAAGAATCGCGCCGGCGGCCCGACCCCAGCGTCCTTCGCCCAAGAGACAAATTTTAGCGGGTCGACCAGCTGCTTCTTCTGGGCCAATCTCGTTCATACGCCGGAAAAGTCTTTTTCCCCATTGCGGCGAAACTGGGATTCCGTTCCTCGGATCAGCCGCTGGATGTTGCTCCGGTGTCGGAGGATCGCCAACAGCGAGGCGAGAAGGGAGAAAGCGAGGAGCACCCAGCGCCCCGGATAGAGAAGGGCCGTCGCGATCGGAAAGACCAGAGCAGCCCCCAGAGATGCTAGAGAGACGATTCGGCAGAGGAAGAAGAGGCCGGCCCAGGTCCCGACAATGACGAGAAAGGCCCAAGGGACCAGCATCAGCAGTACGCCCGCCGAAGTCGCGATTCCCTTCCCGCCTCTACCATGAAGCCAAGGGGTAAAGTTGTGTCCCAGGATAGCCCCGAGTCCGGCCAGCGAGCCGAGGGTATCGGCGGCGGGAAGCGATGAGCTCGCGAAAAGATGGAGACCTACGCCCGTTGGGAGCGCACCCTTTAGAAAATCCAAGAGGAAGATCCAACAGCCCCATCGTGCACCCAAGACGCGCCATGCATTGGTCGCTCCGATATTGCCGCTCCCCTGGGTTCTCAGGTCGATGCCGCGGAAGAGGCCGATCCAGTAGCCGAAGGGAATCGACCCGAGAAGAAAGCCCGCCAAGAGAAGCGCCGCCGCCAGCCCTAGCTGGTTCACGGGGAAAGGGCTCATGGCAGGGATTCCCAGTGAATGGCTTTCTGCCGGAGCGCATGATCGGCCAGGACGAGGCGCGTCATCGCTTCGACGATGGGAACGGCACGAGGGAGGACGCAGGGGTCGTGCCGACCGCGTGCGCGGAGAACGACGGGCGCGCCCTGCTCCGTCACGGTTTCCTGCGGGAGCGCGATCGTGGCTACCGGCTTGAACGCGACGCGGAAGAAGAGATCCTCGCCGTTGCTGATTCCGCCTTGGACGCCTCCGCTGAAGTTTGTCCGGGTCCGGATGCGGCCTCCTTCGGAATAGAAGGGATCATTATGCTGGGAGCCGCGTAGCCGTGCACCCGCAAAACCCGAGCCCAGTTCGAACCCTTTCGCCGCGGGAATCGAGAGCATCGCCTTCGCCAGATCGGCATCGAGTTTGTCGAAAACCGGCTCGCCTAAGCCAATCGGCATGCCCTCCGCTCGACAGGAGATCACCCCTCCCACGGAATCGCCCGCCTTCCGGGCATCCTCGACTAGACCGATTGCTTGAGAAAGGGTGTCCGGATCGGGCCAGCGCAGAGGATTCTCCTCGATGAACCTCTCTTCGAGGGCAGAAGGCCGATCCGGAACCGAAAGGCCGTGCACCTCCGAAACGTAGGCAACGATCTTGAGCGAAGGGAAAAACCGGCGCAAGAGTTGTCCGGCCACAGCACCACCGGCCACTCTCCCGAGCGTTTCGCGGGCGGAGGCCCGTCCACCTCCCATCCAACTGCGAATCCCATACTTGGCCTGGTAGGTATAGTCTGCGTGGCTGGGTCGGAAGATCTCCCGCATCTCTGCGTAGGCCTCGGGACGGGCGTCTTCGTTTCGCACCCAGAGAAGGATCGGGGTGCCCAAGGTGACCCCTTCCAGAACCCCGGAGAGAATCTCGACCCGATCCCCCTCTTTGCGCTGGCTGGTAAGCAGGCTCTGACCCGGCCGGCGTCGGTCTAGCTCTCGTTGGATCTCCGACTCCGAGAGGGGCAAGCGTGGCGGACAGCCGTCGACCACGACCCCCACGCCGCCTCCGTGCGATTCGCCCCAAGTAGTGATTCGAAAGAGGTGGCCGAATGTGTTAGGCATGCCTTATCGTTCCTATCGCGGTCACGGCAAAAAGTTTATCATAATTTTTGTTCATTTTTGGAATTTGGCGTCATGGCTAGGGAGTTCTCCCAGGACATTGGACTATCGGATCAGCGGACCGCTGCTTCGCGGGAGAAAAGGGCTTGCTCTGCCGCTGCGGCACGCGGGCACCTAGTTCTCGTGGGGATGATGGGTTGCGGGAAGAGCGTTCTCGGCCGCTTGCTGGGCCGACGATCCGGCTTGCCGGTCTACGATCTGGACAGGATCGTATCGCGGTGGGAGCACTGTTCCATCTCCGCTCTCTTCGAGAAGAAGGGGGAGGCCTATTTCCGGAGGAAGGAGGCCGAGGTCTTACGCTGGGCCCTCGGCGAACCCACAGGCATTCTCCCGACCGGGGGAGGCACTTTCGTTTTCGAGGAAAATCGCCGCCTGCTCTTGGAGCAGGGCGTAGTCTTTTATCTTGAGGCTCCGGTCGATCTTCTGGAGGCTCGACTCTGTAAGAGCCGCGGGAGACCGTTGCTGACTTCCGCCTTCGATCGGCGCCAAGCTCTCCAGCAACTCCTGGAAAAGAGAGAGCCCTTTTACCGGATGGCTCATCTCACGATCCCGGTTGCCGAACGGAGCGGAGAGGAGTTGGGGGCGCTGATCTGGCGATTGTATTGCGAGAGAGCGGCGAAGGTGAGATGAGAATCAAGATTGGCTTTTTGGGAGCCGGACGGATCGCCCGTGCACTAGCGGGCGGCTTGATGCGAAGCGAGGAGAACGCATGGGATCTCGTCGCTTCTACTCGAACTCGGGAGAGTGCGGAAGCCTTTGGCAAAGCGGTGCCGAACGCTCGCCTCTTTCCGGAGGAGCGCAATCGAGAACTAGCTCAAGAAAGTGACATCATCTTTGTCTGCGTCAAACCCCAGGAGGTCCCCGGAGTCTTGCGCCAGATTCGGCCTGTGACGGCCGGCAAATGGCTCGTTTCCGTGGCGGCCGGCGTTTCCCTGGCAACGGTGGTTGGAGAGGTCGATGCCAGGGCTCGAGTCATTCGAGCGATGCCGAATCTCCCGTCGCTCATTGGCCAAGGGGTCATTCCCTATTGTTTCGGTCCCGGTTGGCTCAGCGGCGATCGAGAGCGGGCGAAACGGCTGTTGCTAGGACTGGGAGAGGCCGTCGAGATCGAGGAGAATTTCTTTCCCCAGCTCACTGTGCTCGCCGGCTGCGGACCGGCCTATTTTTGCGCTTTTCTTGTGCCGTTCTTTCGATTCGGCGTAGAGTCGGGTCTACCCGCCGCAGCAACCCGGCAGATTCTCTTGTCGACCTTCTCCGGAGCAGCGAAGCTTCTCCAGCAGACCAATCTCGATCCGGTCGATGTAGTGCAGGAGAGCCGAACGCCGGGGGGAATCACCGGTGTGGCCTTGCAGGTCTTGGAAGAAGGCGGCTGGCAGGAGACCTTGAGCAGAGCGCTGGATGCGGCTTGGAGCCGGGCCAAGCAGATGGAAGACGCGTGAAGGGCGGCGTCATGGCCTTGGAGAAATATATCCGGCTCGATGACGCTCTCTGCGCCTACGTGCGCGATCACCGAAGCGCTGCGGCGGATCCCGTCTGGCGCGATCTTCGGGAAGAGACGGGGCGGCTTGGCGCCGTCGCGGAGATGATGATCCCGGAAGAAGAGGCGGCGCTGCTGTCCATCCTGGTCGGCGCTCTGCGCGTTCGGCGGGCGATCGAGATCGGGGCGTTCACCGGCGCGAGCGGTTTGGCGATTGCCCGAGGCTTATCCGAGGACGGGAAGCTTCTGAGCCTGGACCGAAGCGACGTGTGGACTCGGATCGCCCGCTCTTTTTGGGAAAGGGCCGGAGTCGCCGACCGGATCGAACTACGCCTTGGGGCGGCTCTCGAAACCTTGAGAACACTCGAGGCGGAGTGGGTGTTTGACTTCGCCTTCATCGATGCCGATAAGACGGCATACGACGCGTACTACGAAGCGCTTTTGCCGCGGGTGCGACCGGGAGGCGTGCTTGTGTTCGACAATATGCTTCGCGGGGGATCTGTCCTCGATAAGGATCTGCAGAATGATTCCGATACCGAGGCCATCGGCCGGTTAAACGACAAGTTGCGTGACGATCCTCGGATTGAAGGCGTGCTTCTTCCGATCGCCGACGGGGTCTACCTCTGCCGGAAGCGGAAAGGCCTCTTGCCGGATCGGCGTTGACATGACAATATGGGTCTATGTCGACGACGAACAGTCAGGTGCAGGATTTTGCTCGCGATGTCCTGGAGAGGAGCGGCAAGGTTCCAGTGCTGGTCGATTTCTGGGCGCCCTGGTGCGGTCCGTGCCGGATGCTGGGCCCCGTGCTCGAACGGCTTGCGGAGCGAGCCCACGGCCGCTGGGAGCTCGTAAAGGTCAACACCGAGGAAGCCCCGGAGCTGGCGCGGCAATACGAGGTCTACAGCATTCCCGACGTCCGCCTTTTTTCCGGCGGGAAGCCGGTGGACGGGTTCGTGGGAGCTCTTTCGGAAGATCAGATCGAGCGGTGGCTACAAAAGGCGATTCCGATTGTGCGCTCGGCCCGCTATGAGAAGGCGGCCCGGCTCTTTGCCGAAGGGGAGTGCAAGGCGGCCGCAGAACTTCTGGCCCAGGAGCGTGCGGCGGGCGTCCTTGATCCCGAGGCCTCTCTTTTCTATGCGCGTGCGGCGATCGTTTCCAATCCAGAAGGAGCGCTGGAAGCCCTTGCGCCGGATGTCGCCTCGCAGGACCCTCAAGTAGCGGAAGCGATCCGCGAGCTGGGGAAGGCGCTCCTTTCCCTGCCTCCTTCGGCAGCAGAAGGCGGCTCTCGCCTCTCTCGCTATCGCCAGGGAATGGAGGCTCTTCGGAGCGGCCGGTTGGCGGAGGCGCTGGAGCTTTGGGTTGGTCTACTGGAAGAGGAGAGGAACTTTCAACAGGGAGAGCTTGCGCGGATCTGCCGCGCCCTTTTCCAAGTCTTGGGATGGCGTCATCCCTTGACGGATCGCTTCAGCCGGCGATTCTCCGCGGCGGTGCATATCTAACGGCCATTTCTCACAAGCTTTCTCCTGCAGCTTGCAAATCCAGGCATGGCCGCTTCGTTCGGCTTGGTTTTCCATCCTCACAGTATGTCCGCATACAGCTCCGGTGGGAAACCGGCGCCCTCCTCGCATCGACGCCTGTTTTGCGGCGCCTCGGTTACGAAATTTGTGAGAAATGGCCGCTAGTGCCGTGTGGATTCCGGATCGTCTTCGGCCTGGGCCAAGTAGATCAAGCAGAGTGCCGTGAGGGCGAACATGCGTGCGGCAACGTCGAGCGCGGGCGAGAGGGAGCCGCGCCAGAGCTGAAACCATTCGCCCGCCAATATCAAAAAGAAGCATAGCCACTGGACCAGACCGCAGGTCAGGCCGACGAGAGCCCAGCTCTTTGCGCGGAAAAACTCCTGGCGGTTTCCGGACCATGCCCGAAGGAGTCTGGCGGCCCCGGCCATGCAGAGCAGCGCTGTGCCGAATTCCCATGCCACCAGCCCGCCGAACAGAAGCCGGCTGGCGGTAGGCGATCGTACGGCGCGCCAGATTAAGCGAGTGTCTCTGGGGACGGTGTCCATCGCGAGGGCATGGACCAGATAAGCCCGATTCGGGGAGGGATCGGCGACGTTATCGATTGCTGCAAGGAAGAAATAGATGCCGATCAGAAAGGGTAGGAGGGTCTTGGAAGCCCGGAGAGCCAGAACGGAAAAAGGCACGGCTGCTGCTCACCCCCTGGTCTCTGCAAAATGGCGGCGGGTCTCGGAGATATCGGCCGCGATCTGCGCACGGAGCTCCTCAACGTTCGCAAAGCGTTTCTCCTCACGCAGAAAATACCAATCGGCCACTTCCATCTCAACGCCGGCCAGGTCTCCAGCGAAATCCAGCAGGTGGATTTCGAACAGGGGAAGGGAGCCCGATCCGAAGGTAGGACGCCGACCGTAGTTGGCCACCGCGATAAACTCTTCCGGGATTCGCGCTCGGCAGGCGTAAACTCCCTCGGGAGGGAGAAGCTGGGTGATTCCGCTCAGATTTGCGGTGGGACTTCCAAGAAGGCGGCCGATGCCTGCCCCGGGAGCTACCTTGCCGATGATGGCGTAGCTTCGTCCGAGCCATCGCTCAGCATCCTCGAACCTTCTCTGCCGGATTGCCTCGCGGATTGCGCTGCTCGCAACTCGGCGACCGTCCTCCAAGAGAGGAGGAACGATTCGCACCGCGACTCCTCGCCTCGAACCGAATTCCCGAAGATTCGCCACGTCTCCCCTCGCGTCTCGGCCAAAGCGAAAGTCCTGGCCGATGACGACGGTCTGCAGGTTGGTAAAAATGCGGAGGATCTGTTCCAGAAAATCGTTCGCCGAGGATTCCCGGAGCCGTTGGTCGAAACGAACCACAAGCACAAGCCCAGGTCCGGCGGCCGCGAGCAGGCGGGCCTTTTGGGCCGGTGTCGTCAGGCGTGGAGGGGCCTGTTCGGGCCGAATCACCGCGAGAGGATGGGGCTCGAAAGTGAGCACGCCACAGCTCTTCGGATCGGGAGCAAGCGCGAGCAGATGACGGAGGACTTCCTGGTGGCCCCGGTGGACGCCGTCGAAGAACCCGATCGAAACGTGACGAATTTCCGGATACGGCTGGGCTTCGAAGAACGATACGGCCGGAGCCTGCCTGCTTGCCTCGTCCATGGAATCGACGCTTTCGGGTCCCTGCCCTCTTCCACCACTTTTCTATAAGCTATTGCCTCCGAATGAGAGATACTTCGGCCAGCGACAATACGCGCGGCAAGAGCTCTTCGGCGCGCTGCATCTGTTGCAGTTCTGCAAAGGAGAGCGCTCCGTCCACCGTGAAATTTCCCGATTGGAGACGGCGGAGTTCGGCGAGATGGGCGCCGCATCCCAAAGCGAGGCCTATGTCATGGCAATAGGTTCTTACATAAAAGCCCTTGCGGCAAAAGATCTCGAAGCCGAGAAGCGGCGGGTTCCATTCCAGGATCTGATAGGAAAAGACATGCACGATGCGGGGCGGGCGTTCGATGACCTTGCCTTCCCGCGCCAGCTTGTAGAGCGGCTTTCCATGATGCTTGATCGCGGAGACCATGGGAGGCACTTGCAGGAACTCTCCGGAGAATTTGGCGAAGACCGCCTCCAACTGCTCGAGAGAGAAGGGCGGGACCGGGCGTTCCTCCACGATTCGGCCGTCGGCGTCTTGTGTATCGGTGATCTGGCCCAGATGCATCACGCCCCGGTAGCGCTTGTCCTCGGCCATAAGCAGGTCTTGAATGCGCGTGGCCTTGCCGAGAACGAGGACGAGAAGCCCGGTCGCCAGAGGATCGAGTGTTCCGCAGTGGCCGACTTTTCGCAACCCGAAGCGGCGGCGCAGCACATCCACCATATCGTGGGATGTGCAGCCCTTGGGTTTATCTAAAAGGAGAACTCCGTCAATTTCCATGGGAAGCGCTTACGAGCCGGATCGCAAGAGAGGAACGATCTGCTCGAGAAGCTGCCTTTCGACTTCTGCCACCGGCAACGGGGCGCGAGCGCCCGAGGCGCACCGGTGGCCGCCTCCTCCGAAGTGAGCGGCGATGGGTCGTACATCGATGGCGGGAATCGAGCGAAGGCTAATGCGCGTGAGCCGCGGTCCAATCTCCTCGACCATAAAGGCCACTTGCACCGACTCCACGAGTTGAAGATAGTTCAAGAAGTTCTCGACCTCGAGCGAGGTCGTTCCCGTTTTTTTGTAGAGGTCGGCGCTCAAGCGATAGAAAGCAATTCGATTTTCCGAGGCGAACCGAGTCCGATTGAGGATCTCGCGCAAAAGCTCGAAGCGATTGAGCGAAAAGTTCCGGAAGGTACGCCAAGAAAGCGTTTCCGGATCGGCCCCCGCGCGGATCAAGACTGCGGCAAGCTCCAGGGTTTCCGGCCGAAGGGGACGAAAAGAGAACGAGTTGGTGTCGGTCAGGATGCCAACGTACAAAGCGGAGGCGGCGTCCGCGGGGAGAGGGAGGCCGAGCTCTACGGCGGTGCGCGCGATCAACTCCGCAGCCGCAAGTGCCTGCGAATCAATTAAGTTGATCGCGGCGTAGCCGGGGTTATCGGGATGGTGGTCGATATTGGCGTCTACGGGGACTCCCCACGCCTGGAAGCTCTCCCCGAGGCGCTCTCGGGTCGAGCAATCGACCGCAACGACTTTTGGGGAGCCGGGAGGCCGCTCGATGGGAGTTTTCTCGACGGGAACGGAACCTGCGAGGTAGGCGTACTGATCGCTTGGCCCATCCTCGTTGAAGACACGCACCTCTTTGCCCATCGCCTTCAGGATCAGGGCCAAGCCGGACGAGCTACCGAACGCATCCCCATCGGGACGGATGTGGGAAAGGACAACGAAACTTCCGTTCGTCTGGAAGAACTCCGCGAGGTGGCGTAACGTCTCGGACATCGGCTTTCTGTTGCACAGGGGATGCCGCGGGCGCAAGCTTCTCTTGTTTCCCGGTCTTTCTCGGAAGACCATAAAACGACTATCTATGGGCTCATTCGAGCGTAGGATTAAAAGATCTCTGCTTCGCGCGCTCGATCTGCTCTTCTTCGTCGCGTTCTGTGCAAGCATGGTTCTGCTGATCCGCCACCATCTCGGTCAAAGAGAGAAGATCGTCGTAGAGGGACGGAAAGGGCCTCTCTGGGAGATTCTTCCTCCTTCGGGACCGCGACCGTGACGAAGGCGACCGCTGTTGCTCCAGCTCGGGTGTGCTTTACCGTTCTCGGGCGCGCGGCCCTCGAACAGGCAAACGAGAAAGCGGCAGAAGCGAGCGAATGCGCATTCACTGCATTGGAATAAGCTTGCACCGATTGGGCTTGCGATCAATCGCGCTGATTTAATAGGATCTTTCATAGGCGGAGGGCCTAGCGATCTGGGAGGAATAATGCGTTTCAGAAAAAAGATACTAAAAAGCGTCTTATGTGGGGCGTTACTGCTCTGCTCCGGGATGATGGGGCTTCGGGCGGCGGAAAAGCAGGAGGTCACGGTTCAAGGAGAACTCGTCGATCTTTACTGCTATCTCGACCATGGGGCGGCGGGAGACAAGCATTCGAGTTGCGCAAGGAAGTGCCTCAACTTGGGATTGCCGATCGGTCTCAAGGGGGACGATGGCAAGCTTTACATGCTCTCCGGAGAACACAAACCCTTGAAGTCTTCGGCCATTCCGAAAATTGGCAAGGTCACCGTCAAGGGGACGCTCGTGAGTGCCGATGGCTATAACCTGATCGAAGGGGCCGAATTCCAGCCGTAGGGGCTCAAGTCAGCCCATTCGGGCGAGTAATCCCGGTGGGTAGCTTCGCTGCAAGGAAGCGAAGCTGGTCGCAGGGTCGCGCATTTCATTCAACAAAGCGGGGAGGGTGGCTCGAACGCCCACCGACAGGTGCGAATCAAGGTGTATTCCTTGTCGGCCGACCGGGTATGGCATGTGGCCGCCTCGTCTTGTAGCTCATCAAGCGGCCGTGAACGAATTCCACGAATTCTTGGACACCCTCAAGCAGCCGGAGTATGTCCACGTCCTTCTTCATCCCATACCGGTCTACGGGCTAGCAACGGCGTTGGCCGCCTACGTTACAGGCCTGGCATTCAAGAGCCGGGCTACCCAAGTCGTTGCACTGGCGCTTATAATTCTTACCTCGGCCTCCGGCTGGCTTGTGCAGCATTACGGCGAGGAGGGAGTAGACCGGGTGGAGACGATGGTCACGCAGAAGCAGAAGGCCTGGTTAGACGTTCATGAAGAGAGAGGCGAAAGAACCACATGGATGCTCTATGGAACGGCGGCGATCTCCGCCCTGACCTTGGTCTCATCCGCCCTCTTCCCCAAGGGGTTGAGCTTCTTTTCCTCCGCTACCGTGCTGGCCGGCGTTGCCTCCCTGCTTCTCGGAATCTGGACGAGTCATGCAGGAGGGCAGATCCGTCACAAGGAGTTCTATCAAGGGCCGCCTCCGGAGGCGGAGAAGAAGCCTCGCTCGCAAAAGATCTCGCCCCGTCCACCCGAGACAGGCTCCCCTGCCCAGGAGAGCCCTGGGCTTCCGGTAGAACCTGAGTCGCCCCAACAGGAATCTTCTCCGCCCGAAGATAGACCGTCGCAATGAGAGGTCGCGTCAGGCGGAGACCAGGAGATTGTCGGCGATCCGGTAGGTGGAAGCGGCAGCCGTTTGAATCACGGGGCTTGGCTCGGCCGTAAAACAGAAGGCGATACCTTCTTCTAGGTTGATTCTCAGAATGCGTTCGAGCAGGGCCTCTCGTGGTAGCGGGGGCAATGCTTCGAATGGTCTTTCCAGAAGAAGAAGCCGCGGCCGCGGTGCTAGAGCGCACGCAAGTGCAAGCCAGCGTTGCTCGATCGAGGAGAGCCGCCCGGCCTGGACGGATAGATGCGCTTCGAGCGGCAGGAAGCGAAAGAGCCAGGCAGGAAGGGAGGAGCCGGTGGAGCCAAGAAGGTTGGCCTCAACCGAGCTTGTCGGATCGCAGCCCCCTTTGGAGAGGAGCAGGGAAAGGCCATGCTCCGTTGCCCAGCCAGGGGAGGCTTGCCCAAGGTCTTGATCTAGAAAGAGGACCCGACCCGTTTCCGCGGGACGGTCGCCCGCAAGGGTCTCCAAGAGAGCTCGCTGCAGAGTCGGAGGAGTGGTTCGCTTCTCCGCGAGAATCGCCACGAATCCCGAGGTGCGGACGATCAGTCTCGGGACGCGGAGCGGGGGGTGGAGCGGGAGCGAGAGGGCGAGGTTTTCCGCATGGAGCATTGGGCTGCAGCACCGATTGGCTTCTGCAGGGTTCTCAGGCATTTGTCGTTCTCCTGGCCCCGCCCGGCCTCCCTGGGAGGCGGCCAAGCATGGGGGATCCGTCGAAGAGGCTTGAGAAAAACGCTTTTGACGCCGATCGGTTCCCCGCGCAAGATCATTTCCGTTATGAGCAAGACCGCTTCCCTGCCGGGAAAAGTGAATCTCCGCACTCCCGAAGTCATGAACTTGGTTCAGGCTGAGGTGGAAAAACATTACCGGAGTCCACTGGTCGAGTATCTTCAGGGGACGGGAGGATGCCTATCGGCGGGAGGCCTTACGGTGCGGCTGGCCAAGGCGTTCGGATTTTGCTACGGGGTCGAACGGGCAATTGATCTGGCCTATGCGACAACCAAGGTATTCCAGGGGCGGCGGATTTTTCTGCTGGGCGAGATCATTCATAATCCCGAGGTGAACGATCAACTGACGGCGATGGGCATCCAGCGTCTTCAGGAGCATGGAGGAGAGTCGGACCTAGATGATCTCGATGCCTCTGACGTAGTGATCGTTCCCGCCTTTGGGGCCCAGGTGAAGACGATGGCGCGTATCGCCCAGATCGGCTGCCAGATCGTCGATACCACCTGCGGAGACGTGATGACGGTGTGGAAGCGGGTCCGGCAGTACCGGAGGGAGGGCGTGACCTCGATCATTCACGGAAAGGCTTGGCACGAGGAGACTAAGGCTACCGCTTCCCGAGCCGTTGGAGAGGATGGCAGCGGCCACTATCTGGTCGTGTACGATCTGTCCGAGACCGATCTGGTCTGCGAGTATATCCGCAAAGGAGGAAACAAGGAAGAGTTCCTTCGCAAATTTCAAGGAGCAATCTCTCCTGCTTTTGACCCCGATATTCATTTGCAGTTTGTCGGAGTTGCGAATCAGACGACGATGATGCGCGGGGAGACCGAGGAGGTTCAGCGACGTATTCGGCAGGCGATCATTGATCGATATGGATCGGAGAAACTCCTCAACCATTTTCGCTTTTTCGACACGATCTGCGGGGCGACTCAAGAGAGGCAGGATGCTCTCCGCGAGATGCTCGATCATCGGAAACTCGATCTTTTGATCGTGGTTGGCGGCTACAATAGCAGCAATACCAGCCATCTGGCGGAAATGGGAGAGAGCCGGCTTCCGACCTATTTCCTCAAGAATGCGGATAAGATTGTCTCCACTGGGCAGATTCAACATTGGGACTTACACAAGGGGTGCGAAGTGCTCACGGATCATTGGTTGCCGGACGGCGATGTGGAGATCGGAATCACGGCCGGTGCTTCATGCCCGAATAACTTGATCGAGGAAACGATCCGGCGCCTTTATGAGTTGCGCGAGGTGGACGTGACGGCCATTCTTCCGTTGCAGAGTAACTAGCTTTGGCCTTCCTCACCAACTGCGCGGCCGAAGCTCGGTTCCGGCGCATGGAGGCGAGGCGCCGGTTCTCCGGTAAAAGCGATAGCCGGATGTGCGGCAAGGACGGGAAAACCAGTGTCAACGAAGCCGGCGGAGCCATAAGGGCCGCCGTAGGCGGCTTCGAAGATAGGGCGGCTGGGGCGTAGCGCTTGCCGCCGGAATGGATACGAAGGAGGGCTATGGATAAGGTCAAGGTCGTGACCGTGGAGGAGATTCCGGAGCGGGGGGATCGCGTCGTCTTCGTGCGCAAGGGCGACTTTGCCAAAGAGGGAGTGCTTCAAGAGGAGTTCGATGGCGAAAAGCTGGCGACCCTGATTTGGCGAGAGGAGCGAGGAAGGACAATCTATGTCGGTCTGGGGAATGGACCCGTTACGGCCGATGTTTTGCGCAAGGCCGCAGGCACAGGGGTAAAGCTTCTTCGGAAGCTTGGCGGGGAGGAGATCCATCTCGATTGCACCCCCTATTCCGAATTCGCAGGCTTTGCGGTGGAAGGCGCTCTGCTCGCCACGTACCGGTTTGAAGAGTTCCGAATGCCCGAGGCTCGAAAGAAATCGGAGCTCCGACTGCTCACCGTGGCGACCGGCAAGGGCGGCTCCGGGCTGCCTAGCTCGGAAGTCGAACGGTCCGTGATCGTGGCGGATGCGGTCAACTATGTCCGTCAGATTGGGAATCAACCAGCCAATGTGGTGACTCCCGCCGCCTTGGCCGACAAGGCGCGAGAGCTCGCCTCCGAGTGCCGCCTCGAATGCCAGGTATTAGGCCCGAAGGAGTTGGAGGAAGGAGGGTTCGGAGGGATTCTTGCGGTCGGCAAGGGATCGGACAACCCGCCGAGGCTGATTGTCTTGGAGCATCGGCCGACGAGCGGCAAGCCGGTCGTCGTCGTTGGCAAAGCGGTCACGTTCGACTCGGGCGGGATATCGATCAAGCCCGGGGAGCATATGGACGAGATGAAGTTCGATAAGATGGGCGGGTGCGCCGTCTTGGGACTCTTGCGCGCCGCGAGCCGGCTCGGCCTGTCTGTGCCGCTTGTCGGTGTAGTGGCCGCCGCCGAAAACATGCCGAGCGCCCGTGCGTATCGTCCGGGGGACTTGATTCGCAGCTACGGCGGCAAGACGATCGAAGTGCTGAACACCGACGCCGAAGGACGAATCCTTCTTGCAGATGCCATCGGCTATGCCGTAGAGCGCTTTGATCCACGCGTTCTTTTCGATCTCGCGACTTTGACGGGTGCGTGCATTGTGGCATTGGGCCGCAATCGGGCCGGCGTCTTCACGTCGGATCCTGGTCTTCGAGATCAGCTCTGGCAGCTTGGAGAAGAGTCGGGAGATCCGGTGTGGCCTCTTCCGCTTGGAGAAGAGTTTGAGGAAGCCGTACAGAGCGATGTGGCGCTGGTGAAGAACGTTTCAGGCACTCGAGAGGGAGGAGGTTCGGTCGGGGCCGCCTTCATTCAGCATTGGGTCGGAAAGACCCCGTGGGCGCATCTCGACATTGCTGGGCCGGCTTGGATCAATCGGGAGCTTCCTTTCTTGGAAAAGGGGGTGACGGGCTTCGGCGTGCGCCTGTTGACCCGATATCTTCTTTCGCTCTCGGGGAAGGGGCCGGCCTCATGAACCTGCGGTGCTCCAAAGCAAGCCGGATTCTATTCTTGCTTTTCGTCGGCTTGTCTTGCCTTGCCTTTGACTTAAGAGCCGTTCCTCGGTCTTCCCAAGCGTGCGCGGAGGAGGTGCGCACCTGGACGATCGGACCTGGAAGAATCCATAGGGTTTACGACGCCTTGCCGCGTGCG
Organism: Methylacidiphilaceae bacterium; assembly: GCA_050179015.1. Classification (GTDB taxonomy): domain Bacteria; phylum Verrucomicrobiota; class Verrucomicrobiia; order Methylacidiphilales; family Methylacidiphilaceae; genus Methylacidimicrobium. The sequence goes on from JBFXFN010000012.1 coordinate 41,232, forward strand.
GACGGCGGTCTCTGGGTCCTCGCGTCGCCCGTGCGGAAGGAAGACAACGGACGGGCTCGTGCCGAGTTGAGCCGGTGGGCGGCTGGAGGGCGTCTCCTGTGGGTAAGACCCATCGTCGGCTCCATTCCGATCGACATTCGATTTCATCTCGTCGCCGAGCCGGCGGGGGAGGTCGTCGTCGCAGGCCAATCCGGCGGTGCCTTCCGGATATGGCGGTTTTCAGAGGCGGGAGAGTTGCTTTGGGGCCACCAGTTGGCCGCAGATCCGGCCAATCCGAACGAGGTTGTGGCGTCGGATGGCCGAGGAGGGCTCTACGTCGCTCTGCGACAGCCTCCAACCAGCGGAAGACGATCCGACCACCCCGAGTCAATCGAAGGGGCAATCCGGATCTTTCATTATTCGGAGAAGGGGATTCTTCTATAGAGTTATGCGCTCGATGCCGTCCCGGAAATCGGGCAGCTTGGCGCCAGTTGGCTGCCCTCCGGCTCCCTTGGGATCCAAAATCCGGTGGCGATCGCTTCCTGTCCTGGCGGGGGAATCGCCGTCGTCGGCTATTTCGCCGGGCTCTCGGGCATCGAGTCAGGGCCAGCTCAAGGAGCCTCCAAAGAGCGGCTCGACTATGGATGGCTTTCGTCGGGAGGCCAAGGGACGCCGCAGGTGAAGATTTTTGTGGATCGTTGGGACGAGTCCGGGCAACGGATCTGGACACGCCTTTTTGGCGAGATGTGGAACAACCTAGCGTTCGCCGTGGCAGCTTCGAAAAATGGAGAGGTCGCGGTCACGGGGAGCAGCGAGTGGGGCGCCTGCCCGGGTAGCCGGCCTCTTCGACCAGGCGGACTTGGGCTCTTTGTCGCGGAGTACGTCGGGGATCGGGCCTCGCTCGGCTGGTGCCGGCAAATCGAAGAGAACCTTTCGGTTGGGCCGATGGCGCTCTGTTACGGAGCCGACGGCGATCTCTGGCTCCTGGGGGAAGCCAAGGGACCACTCGTTTCGAAGAAACCGCTTGCGCAACGAGGAAGGATCTTCCTGGCCAAGTTGGACTCGGCGGGACAGTTGCGGTGGAGGAGCCAGATGGGAGAAGGTACCAGTCGGCCCTTCCCTCACATTGTCCTCGATCCTGGAGATCGGCCCGTTGTGGCATGGGCGACGGCAGCTTTGGGCAGCCGGTACCAGTCGCAGGTAGGGGAGACGGTTTCCGTCGGTCATCTCCGTGAAGCCATGCCGTAGATTGAATTCCGCCTCGAAAGGGCGGAGTTCAGAGCGGCGATTCTGCATCAAATCGTTCCGTGAAGTCTCTTTTTCTCGCCGAGGGAGCCCCAGAAAAATCCGATTGACGGTTTTTGCCGGCCGCTCCACGATGCCCTTCTGCCCATCCGGGAAATGGAAATCTCGGTGATGGGGGTATCGTATACCAGTTCTAGATCTCAATCCGTTCCTTTCTTCGGGAGATTCCTAGCCATGATCAAGCACCGAGTCACCGTTCCCATTCAGAGCAAGGGAAATGTAGGTAAGTCGACGGATGCGATTGCCCGGCTGGGCTGGATGTCGGCTCGAGGTCTGTCGTGGCAGGCTTTTGATCTAGATTCGGACAACCGAACCTTATCGAAGGCCGTGCCGGGGGTCCAGATGGTCGAACTGTCGGAAGAACCCGAAACCGATCTGATTCGCCTTTTTCGCAGCGTTCCCGAAACGCCTCTTACTCTGATCGATCCAAGAGCGCACCTTTCACGGATTCTGCTTCGTTCCCTGGAAGCCGTGCGCTTTTTCCAGTACGGAGGCAAAGAGCCAGACACTCGTGTGACGATTCTCTTCTTTCCGATGGACGATCTCGCCGTGATGGATGAGATCGCGGAGGTTGCGGAGCGCGTGGGGAACCGAGCAGACTACGTCGTGGTTCGGAATCGCGCCCGGATTCCCCGAATTCGCATGTACGAAGGCAGCGAACTCGAAAAGGAGCTACTTTCTCTCGGGGCCGCCACTCTCGATCTGCCGACGTTGCTGTCCGATACCAGGGACGCCCTGGCAGCTCTTGAGATTGGCTTGCAGCGAGCCATTACTCCTATGCAGGCGGTGGTAGATCCCGAAGCGAAGCTCGATCTGATACACCGGGTGATCCTAGAAGACTGGCTGCGGCTGCTTTTTGGCCGGTATGAACGTGCCGCGGGTTATCTTCTGGCCGACGAAGAAGCGGAAAAGATTGAGCGGACCGCCGCTCCGCCGCCCGATTTGGAGGAACCAAGGGTGGGCATCCGGCGCGGACGCAAGGTAAATCTGCAGAATCTTCTATGAGCAACCCCGATGCGGCCACCGATTGGGAGGATCCGCAACGGTATTGGAAGGCTGCGATTTCCCATCTGCCGCCGGAAAAGCAGGCGGCTGCTTGGGAGTGGTACCGCGCCCGATCTGAGCCTGCCCAGGCTTTCGACAGTCTGAGCGGACTGCTGCTTCTTCTTGAGGCAAATGCGGCCTACTTGGAAAGGGTGCCCAGGGCCGTGCAGGAGCTTTTGGAGAACGCCTCGAAAGAGGGCAATCACAATTCCCTCAGTCGCACTGATTTAGAACAGTTCCTCGGATATTTTCACCATTACGCGGGAGAGCTGCAGGGTCTATTGAGCTCCACTCCCCGACAGTTGCACGAGGGATTGCAGCGGGAGATCACGCAACTCAACGTTCTCGTGTCCCAGATCAGCGAGCAGACTCACAATGCCGTGGCCCAGTTGGAGGTTTTGTTTGGTACCGCTCCCCAACAGTGGCAGGAAAAGTTGCAGCGAGAGAGCAAGCAGCTCACCACTCTCGTTTCTCAGATCACAGAGCAGAGTCGAGCCCTGCAGAAGAGGCTCAACGGACTTCGTCTCTGGGCAGTCGGTCTGCTGTTGGCGATCGGCTTCTTTGCCGGCTGTTCGGCGATCCTGCTCTTGCGTCTGCTCCTGCCGAAGTTTTTCGGCGGTTGACCGGGTAGGCCGGTTGACAGGCGAGAAGCGATCGCCCTCGCCAAAGTGGCAAGAGTCGCTGCGGTTCCCAACGGCTAGATATCGTAGCTGATCGTGCGATTGGCAGCCAACCGCAGCTGCTCCTCTTTCTCGGCGAGGTCGGCGAGACTAGTCCGATCGACCACATCGCAGATCCTCTCTCTCACCTCCATCATGACGACTCGAATCGTGCAGATCTCTTCATCGGGGCAGTCGTCGCATGCCGCATAGGCGCTGCGGCTGACACATCGAACCGGAGCAATCGGGCCGTCCATCAACCGAATGATTTGGCCGACGAAGATCCGATCCGCAGGCTCGGCAAGCTGATATCCCCCTCCTTTCCCTCGACGGCTTTCCAGAACACCCTTGTTTTTGAGCTCGAGCAGGATTGCTTCCAGAAACTTTTTCGGGATGCGTTCCTTTTCGGCAATCTCTCCAATGAGAACGGCACCCTTACCTCTCGCCCTTGCCAAGTAAATCAGGGCACGCAAGGCGTATTTGCTTCTTCGGGTAAGGACCATTTCTCCGGAGATACGATAGGCTGAGTATACAAAAATGAGTCCTCCAGAGTGGAGGAAAAAACAATCGCCTAATGGAGAAAACCTTCCACTTCGTCCAGCGTTTCTCGCTGGTAATCTTTGGGAGGCGCGAAGAGGTCCGGAGGGGACTCGGTCCACTGCTGCGCAATCAAGCGGAGGCTCCCCTCTTCACCGTTACCTTTCCGCCAGGACATTTTCTGGGGAATGTCGGCATCCGAGGGGAGAGAGAGCCAGATCGCAAGCGGTGGCTCGGGCCAAGCTTCCCGGCCCAGGAGGAAGTGAAAAATTTGGGAGAGAGTCTTTACCTGCTGCACTGTGGAAAGAAAGAAAGCCCGGTGGTCTCCGTTAGATCGATTTGCAAAAATCTCTGCCTCCTCACCGACTTGGGCATGTCCTATCCAACGGGATTCTGGGCCTGGGGCCCTGACCCACGAGAAGGGCGCAAGGTCGTATAAGACGGGGGCCCGAGCCGAAGAGGAGGGGGGTGTCGGCGTAAACGGCACGAGGGTTGGATCTTCCTGAAATGGATCCGAACGTAGGCGCCATCCGTTTTCCCTGCTCGCGTTGGCATGGGTGCGAATGGCCGGCCAGTCGAACGACCAGAAGTGGGCATCTAGATGTTCTAATCCAAGAAAGGATTGGAGCTCCGTGTTATAAATGAGCGAAAAGAGTTGGGCTGGCTGATCGATGCGGATGTAGGGGCCTCGGCGAAGCAGCGACAGGCGCTCTTCCTTTCGATCGGTTTTCCAGAGGAACTCCATACGGAATCCCTCTGCGTTTCCCGACGAGCTGCTGATCCAGAGCAGGGAGAGGAGAAGAGCACGACGGAGGCTCCGCGGAAAGCTCATCGACTGAGGCGAGTTTGTCTTGGGCCGAGCAGGGCGGTGCCAATCCGGATCATCGTGCTTCCTTCCTCGATGGCGATCGGGAAGTCGTGGCTCATTCCCATCGAGAGGACCGGAAGCGAGTATCCGGTCTTTTCCTGGATCCGGTCCCGAAGGGTGCGCAAGCCGGCAAAAACGGGCCGCGCAGCTTGGGGGTCATCGCTATAGGGAGCGATCGTGAAGAACCCGCGCAGTTCCAATCCCGGAAGGTCGTTGACTTCTCGCACGACCGCCTCAGCACCTTCCGCAGTGACGCCGAATTTGCTCCTTTCCCCGGAAATGTTCACCTGGATCAGCACTGAAATCGTTCGCCCGGCGACCGTTGCCCCTCGGGAGAGAGACTGCGCCAGCGGCAGCGAATCGATCGATTGTACCCAGTCGAAGAGAACAGCAGCCGCATTCGCCTTGTTCTTCTGCAGATGGCCGATGAAATGCCAGATCCCCTTGGATCCGAGAATCTCGCGTTTGGCAGCGGCTTCTTGCACACGGTTTTCCCCCACATCCCGTATCCCCAAAGCAAAAAGTTCAGCCAGGACTTCGGGAGGTTGGGATTTTGTTGCTGCGACTAGGCGAATCGCGGCTGGCTCCCTGCCGCTCTTGTGTGCCGCGATTGCTAGGAGCTGCTGGATGGCGGCCAAGCGTTTTTGCAGGATCGATTCCTCAGGCAACCTCATGAAATTGACAGGGTATTAGTTTTGTTTAAGACTCATTCAATGCAATTGGAGACCTTAAAGGTCTTTCGTGATCTTGTCGACTCCCGCAGCTTTAGCAAAGCCGCGCAATCAAATTCCATTTCTCAATCGGCCGTGAGTCAGCAGATTCGCGGTTTGGAAGAGCGCTTTCGGCTGCCGCTCTTGGAACGCGGCGGTGGGCGGCGCATCGGCCTCACCCCGGAGGGAGCGCTGGTTTACCAGGCTGCGAAGGAGATCGTCGGTCTCTATCAGGCGCTGCAAGATCGCATCGCGGAGGTTCGGAATACGATTTCCGGGACGATTCGAGTCTCTACCATTTATAGCGTAGGACTCTACGAATTGCCTCCCTATCTTAAAAAATTTCTCCGCGAATATCCGGAAGTCAACGTTCGTGTGGAGTACCGTCACTCACGCCAAGTCTATGAAGACGTTGCCGACGGGACCTGCGATGTGGGGATCGCCGCGTTCCCGGCCGTTCGGAAGGGAATGAAGGCTATATCCTTTCAAAAGGACCGCCTCGTTTTCATCTGTCATCCCCAGCATTCGTTGGCGAAGAGGAAGGAGGTGGGATTGGAAGAGGTGGCCCGGCAGGGTTTTGTCGGCTTTACGTCGGATATGCCGACTCGCAAGGGAATCGATCAACTCTTCCGGGACCGAAAACTCGAAATCCGACCGGTCATGGAGTTTGACAATATCGAAACGGTAAAGCGGGCGGTGGAGATCGACATCGGGGTCTCCATCGTTCCCGCCTCGACTGTAGCCCAAGAGCTTCTGAATGGATCGCTCGCGGCGGTGGAAATCGCCGGCGAGCCATGCTACCGGCCAATCGCCCTGCTCTGCAAGACAGGAAGAGTTCTTTCGCCCGCCGTTAAGCGTTTTCTCGAGACTCTCCGGGAAGAGCGGGTCGAAGGGGTCGCCGATCCAGAAGCGCCGCGGGCTGTAGGTGAGTAGGAAGTTATCGATCGAAGGAGGGCGGGGACCGGAGTCCCGGTCTTTCTGGGTCGGCCCACGGAGGCGGTGACGGTCATCTCTCTTGCAGCAGAGAATCCGCGCCGCCTTCGGGAAAGAATGGGAGAAGGAGAAAAAGGGAGGGCAAATGACGAATCTGGAAACGCGCTATCTTGGTTTGATGCTTCACTCTCCTCTGGTCGCTTCTTCCTCCCCCTTGACCGCCTCGCTCACGAAAATCAAGGAAATGGAGGCCGCGGGCATCGGTGCGGTCGTGCTCCCCTCGCTCTTCGAAGAACAACTGCTCAAGGAGGAGGTTGCCGAGCATTCCTATAAGGACTATAGCGGGGCATTAGAGGCTTTCCCCAACCTGGACGAGTATCGCTTGAGCGCGAAAGCCTATCTCGATCACATTCGGGCGATCAAAGCCTCGGTGGGGATTCCGGTCATCGCCAGCTTGAATGGGGCTTCCCCAGGATGGTGGACCCGTTACGCCAAGGTGATCGAGGAAGCGGGAGCCGATGCGCTGGAACTCAACATCTATTCCGTCCCGACCGACCCCGACAAAACCGGATCGGAGATCGAAATGGAAACTCTCGATATTGTGCGCCAGATTCGCGCCCAAATCCGGATTCCTCTAGCCGTTAAGCTCAGCCCCTTTTACACGAACTTCGCCCATTTGGCAAAGCGCTTGCATGCGGCTGGAGCCAATGGAGCGGTGCTTTTTAATCGTTTTTATCAACCCGACATCGACGTGGAGCGCTTAGCTCTCCAGAGCGGGCTTTTGCCAGGATCCTCCCGGGATACTCGGATACCCCTTACCTGGATTGGGATCCTCTACGGTCGAGTCGCGATCGAGCTGGCGGCCACAGGGGGGATCATGGAGGCCACAGATGTGCTCAAGACCATCCTTGCGGGAGCCCACGTGGGAATGTTGTGCTCGGCCCTCCTCGAGCGGGGAACGGATTATATCCGGCTTGTAACCGAGGGAGTGGCTAAATGGATGGAACGCCATGGATATGAATCGATCGAGCAGTGGCGCGGCCTCCTGAGTCAGAAGAACTGCGCCGATCCGGAAAATTTCGAAAGAGCGCAGTATGTCACGGCGGTGAGTGCCGGTGGAGGTTGACTGCGAGCGGGATCGATCCCGCTTCTTTCCAGGTCGATTCGACCTCACCTGTTCCTAAAAATGTCCTCAAACATGCTTACGCCTGCTTGCGTCCGTTCTTTTCGCCATGGTTTTGGACCGGGAGGACCCGGGATTGCCAAGGCCGTTTCGTTCTCCGGTTGACCGGCGTGGTGTTGACGAGCCGGCGGC
>JBFXFN010000013.1:0-48272 GCA_050179015.1 Methylacidiphilaceae bacterium
TTGGCGCGGCCGGGTGCTGGTGGGGGGGAGGCGCTGCCTGTGGGTTCCGCTGCGGGGGGGGCGGCTGTTGGGGAACCGCACGTGCCTGCGCCGGTGGGGGTGGGGCCGTATAGGAGCCGGGCTGCCCTGCGCCATTCACGGGATAGGACTGCGGGGTTGTCGGTCTCTCTTGGGCTGGAGCGGACGGGTAGTATTGGTGCGGAGCGGCCGCCTGTTGGTTACGTTGCGGGGGAGGCGGCTGTTGGGGAACCGCACGTGCCTGCGCCGGTGGGGGTGGGGCCGTATAGGAGCCGGGCTGCCCTGCGCCATTCGTGGGATAGGACTGCGGGGTTGTCGGTCTCTCTTGGGTTGGAGCGGACGGGTAGTATTGGTGCGGAGCGGCCGCCTGCTGGTTACGCTGCGGGGGAGGCGGCTGTTGGGGAACCGCACGTGGCTGCGCCGGTGCGGGTGGGGGCGTATAGGAGCCGGGCTGCCCTGCGCCATTCGCGGGATAGGACTGGGGCATCGGCGACGGATGCCGCCATGACTGCGCTGGGCGGTAAGCGGGAGGAACCGTCGGAGGCGACGGAGCCTCTCTGCGCGTCTTGGGCTGCGGATTGGAGGCTGTAGTACCGTTCCAGGAGTTCTGAGGCTCTGAAGGATGGCTGGCCGGAGGGGACGACGGTTGTGGGTAGGAGAACGGCCCGTAGGCGCCCTGGGGAGGCGGCTGTGGAGGCGGCATTTCCGAAGCGGCCGGGTGCTGGCGCAAGAAGAAGGGTGGCCACGTTGGAGGATTTGTTGCCGGCGGGGCATTCGGAGCCGCCTGGGGAGGCGGTTCTTGTGGATAGAACTCCGGTGGAGGGGTCCCTGCCTCTGCGGCGGTCCAAGTGGGTTCTCCTGGGGAAGGGGGGAAATGTCCAGCGTCGTGCCCTGGAGGAAGAGAGCTCATGCTGGAAGAGCAAAATAAGGCGAGCGGTGCGACCGGGTCAATCGGAAATGCAAGGGTTCAGTTAACGCATTATTGGGGAGCGGCTAACGCTTGTTTTGCGGAGGCCGGCAGCAGAGCCAAAAACTCATCCGCCCCGAGAGTTTCTTTCTTAATTAGCTCTGCGGTAACCTCTTCCAACGTTTTGCGTTCTTCCTGGAGAATTCTCTTGGCTTCCTGATACGCTTTTCCAAGAAGCGTCTTTACTTCCTCATCGACAAGGCGCGCGGTTTCGCCGCTGTATTCGACGGGAGCATTGACGCCAGGAAGCTCCATTGCGCTAGGTCGGCTCGGAATGAGATGGGCAAGGCCGACCGATTCGCTCATGCCGTAGAGGCAGACCATCTGCCGAGCGAGGGCGGTTGCAACCTCCAGATCGTTTTCGGCGCCTGTGCTCACCTCGCCGTAGACGATCTCCTCGGCAGCTCTTCCACCCAAGGCGCAGCGAAGCTTGGCAAGGAGTTGCGTGCGGGTGAAGAGGTACTGTTGGGCCGGGGGGAGTTGAAGCGTGTATCCAAGGGAGGCGCGCCCGCGTGGAATGATGCTGATCTTTCGGACGGGATCTGCTCCCGGAGTTGCCGCAGCCACCAGCGCATGGCCCACCTCATGGTAGGCGATTCGATGTTTCTCTTCTTCGGCGAGCCGGAGACTGCGGCGTTCGGGGCCGGCGATCACCTTTTCCAGCGCTTCGAGAAGATCGGCTTGCTCGATCTGTTGTCCCTCCCGGCGCGCGGCCAAGAGGGCTGCTTCGTTCATCAGGTTGGCGAGATCGGCGCCCGAAAAACCGGAGGTGGCTTGGGCGATTTCCTGTAGGTTAGTCGCGGATGCGAGCGGTTTTCCCCGGCTATGCACTTTGAGAATGGCCTCCCTGCCTTGGGCATCGGGGAGATCAACGACGACATGGCGATCGAAACGCCCCGGGCGGAGAAGCGCCCGGTCTAGAATGTCGGGCCGGTTCGTGGCTGCGAGGAGGATGATCCCCTCGTTGGGATCGAAGCCGTCCATCTCCACGAGTAGTTGGTTGAGAGTCTGCTCCTGTTCGTCATGCCCCATTGCGATCCTCACCCCTCGTTGCCGGCCCATCGCATCGAGTTCATCGATGAAGATGATGCAGGGGGTCCGGGCCTTCGCTTGCGCAAAAAGATCGCGGACTCGGGAAGCGCCGACTCCCACGAACATCTCGACGAATTCGCTTCCGCTTATGGAGAAAAAGGCGACGTGGGCCTCCCCCGCGACCGCGCGGGCCAAAAGCGTTTTGCCTGTGCCCGGAGGCCCGATCAGCAGAACTCCTTTGGGGATCTTGGCTCCAAGCGCCCGGTAGCGGCCAGGATTCTTGAGAAAATCGACGACTTCTTGAAGTTCATACTTCGCTTCCTGGCAACCTGCGACATCCGCGAAGCTGACCCCGGTCCCTTCCTCAGCCACAAGACGTGCCCGGCTTTTGCCCACGTTGAGCAGGGAATAGCCCGCGCCCCGGGTCATCCAACGGCTTAGGCCAAGCCAAATGAGAAAGAAGATTCCGATGGGAAGGATCCAGGAAAAGAGCAGCTGGGAGAGGAGGCTGGGCCGGACGCTCGCGTAGGTGGCATGTGCGTTCTGGAGTTCGGCGACGAGATTCGGATCCTCGACCCGGACGGTCCGAAAGAGCGCGGTTTTTGACTCTTTTGCAGCCTCCCCCTCCTTCTTGGAGGGGGGAGGGGCGATCATCTTGCCGAGGATTTCGTCGGGCGTGATCGTGCAGTCGACGATCTCTTTCTTGGCCAGCTTGTCCCGAAACGCGCTGTAGGGAATCGTCGTAACGGTCGCCCGCTGCACGCTCTCCTGCCAGAGCCACACGAGCAGAAGAGCGACCACAACTTGGAGGAGAAGCTGCCAAGGAGCCCCGAAAAAGCCCCCGGGTCGGTTTTTGTCCTGGCCATTTCTTGGGGGAGGCGGCGTACTCCCTGGCAATGGCGGCTTCTTCATAGATAGAAGCTTTTCGTTCCTGTTGCCGTTTGTCGAAGAAAAAGACGCGGGGATGGGTTTGCGCGCTTTCCTCTTCCTCCGGCCGGGATATCCCACAAGCTTCCGCCTGCGGCAGGAACCGGTATAGATTCGGTACGTTTAGGGTTGGCTCTTCGTAAGGAAAAAGGAGCGCTGGCGCTCGCTGATGGGAAGTTTCAGCCGTTCCATAACCAGGAGCAGATCTTCCCAAACCTGTCGTTTCAGGCGCAAGTCGGGCCTGTAGAGCAAGTAGCTCGGGTGGAAGGTCGGAAGAAGCGGAATTCCCTGAAAGTCGAGAAAGGTTCCCCGCAGGCTGCTCATTCCCTTGGCCAACCCGGTCAATCCCTCGAGGGCCGTCAAGCCCAGGGCCACGATCACTTCCGGCTGGATGATGCGGATCTGCTCGCGTAGATAGGGGAGACAGGTCTGCATCTCTTCCGGAGTGGGCTTGCGGTTGCCCGGAGTTCCTCGGGGCAAATCGGGGCGGCACTTGAGAATGTTGGCGATGTAGACATCCTCTCTCTGGAGCCCCATCGCTTGAATCATGCGGGTCAGGAGCTTGCCGGCGGGTCCGACGAACGGCTCTCCCTGCCGGTCTTCCTCGGCTCCCGGGGCCTCGCCGGCAAAAAACAGCCGGGCATGGGGGTTTCCTACGCCGAAGACGGTCTGGGACCGGAACGCGGCCAGATGCGTGCAGCGCCGGCATCCGACGATCGAATGACGGAGAGCTTCGAGCCGCCGAACGCGCTCCTCATGGTCTGCTGACTGGACGGGGCCTGACGGCGGGACGGAGGGCGCCGTGGAAGCCCGCTCCCCGTCGGGATTTTTCGTCGCCGGGAGAGGCGGAGCCTGCGGATCGGGAAGAAGAGGGTTGGATCCGGCCTCTGGTGGGGCAAGGGAGACGCGCCGAAGTGCCTGACGCCAACCAGGCGAGAGGTGAAGCGAGCGGCGGCCGGTGCGCCGTAGCGCCTCGACATAGGCAAGAAGAGTTTTGCGCAAGATTTCAGGATCGTTCGGCATGGGCCCTCGCCAACCACGTGAAGAACTCTTCCGGAAGCGGGCTTTCGAAGTGGACCCGCTCACCGGAGCGGGGATGGTTGAAGCCCAGGAAACGCGCATGGAGGAGAAGCCGTGGGCTCTCCGGCCGCCGCGTTCCTCCGTAAATAGGATCGCCCACGATCGGGTGCCCGAGGAAAGCGAGATGAACCCGGAGCTGGTGCATTCGTCCGGTCCGGGGACGGCAAGCGACGAGGGCGGCTCCACGATGCTGCCGAATCAGCTGAAAATCGGTAAATGCGGTTCTTCCGCCGCGGGAGAGAGTCGTCATCTTCCGCCGGCACCGAGGATCGCGGCCGACATTTCGGGAGCAGGAGACGGAGCCTTGAGGAAACGTCCCCCAAACGACCGCCTCGTACCGCTTCTCGACGGTCCGCGAGGCGAACTGGTCGAGTAGGCTTGCCCGCGCGGCTTCCGTTTTCGCCACGACCAGGAGGCCGCTGGTCTCCCGGTCGAGTCGATGGACAATGCCCGGCCGGATGAGATCGGGCCCGGGCAGCCTTGGTAGACGGGCAAAAAGCGCGTTTACGAGCGTCCCGGACCAGTGGCCGCGGGCCGGATGCACGACAAGCCCCCAAGGCTTGTCGATGAGGAGGAGATCGTCGTCTTCGTAAAGCACCTCGAGCGGAATCGGCTCCGCCGCCGGAGGAGGGAGTTCGGAAATGGGCGATCGAACGAAAAGGCCGACTTCGATCTCTTCCCCTCCGCGGAGACGATAGGAGGCGGAAGGAAGTGCCGAGACCCCTTTGATCTGGATGGCGGCCGATCGCAGATACCGCTGCACCGCTGTGCGAGAGAGCCCTAGAGAGGAGGCGAGATACCGGTCGAGGCGTTCCCCCGATTGATTGGGGCGAAGAATCCTTCGCGTTTCCTGCGGGGGTGGAGTGCAGTCCGGGGTTTCCTGCCGATCCCTCCGGCTTCGGACTTCACTCATTAGTGCCAAAAAAAAGCAGCGGCCAAACCCGCGGTTTAGCCGCCGCCAATTGAACCTCCGGCATCCGCCGATGAAAATCCCGTAGGGCTCGGAGAAGCGCTAATGCTCTCGGGCTTGAGATGCTTCGGCGGCGACCCCTATGGACTCGCCGTCGTCTCCGATCGCTTCCACTGGGCAGCCTTCCTTCGCCTCGCGGCACTGCTCCTCTTCTTCCGGAGTCTCGGGCTGCTTGTAAACAAACGAATGTCCCCCGTCGTCATTTCTCTTGAAATTCGAGGGTGCGGTCTCCCGGCAGAGATCGCAGTCAATGCACTGAGAGTCTACGTAGAATTTTCCGCCCACGTTGTCGGGATATCGATTGGTGAGATCTGCCATATCGCCTTGCGTTTTGTTTTGCGTTCTTATCTGATCCCCTCTAGCCGCCTATCGGAGGGATCGAGTAAGCTTACGGAGCTTCTCGACATTTGCAACCAGAAAAACCGTATCATCTTTTCCTCACCGGCACGGATACCGGCGTCGGCAAGACCCTCTTCGGCGCGGCGCTCCTGCGAGCTTGGCGCCGCCTGGGGCTGCCGGCCGTTGGCCTCAAGCCCATTGCGACAGGCTCTCGCGAGGACGCCCTCTGCCTGCAAGAGGGAGCGGGAACCGAGGTTGCTCTTTGCGAAATCAATCCTTTTTTCTTTCGTGCTCCCGAGGCTCCGGCACTTGCCGCCCAAGACGAGGGCCGTAAGCTTAGTCTGCCAGAGGTCGTGGGTCGGGTACAGCATCTATTGCAGAAGTTTCCCTTTGCCCTTGTAGAAGGAGTAGGGGGGTGGCGGACACCCTTGACCCAAACCGAATCGGTCAGCGATCTCGCCATGGGCCTGGGGCTTCCCGTGGTTGTTGTCGCTCTCTGCCGCCTCGGGGTGTTCAACCATACCCTTCTCACGGTGGAGAGCGTCCGGGCTGCGGGTCTAACTCCGCTGGGAATTCTGCTCAACGGATTTGCCGAGCCATCGGAAAAGACGCGCATCCAGACCGCGGCTCTGCTGCACCGGCAGACAGAGCTGCCTGTAGCGACCTTTCGAGAAGCGAGCGAGCTCGTTTGCCATCCACCGCATTGGCTCCTGCCGACGCATTGTCGCGAAAAGGACGAGGTAAAATAGGAAGTAAGCCGTTCCGGGAGTATTCGGTCATGGTTCTTCGGCTCTCGTCCCATTCGGCGAAGGGTTCGGGAGCTCGGGCAGCCCGACGCCGCGTGCAGGCTGGAATCCGGCAGCGACCGAAGAAACTGGCAGGAAGAAGCGGTTGGCGACCCAGGTCGGAATCACGGCCGTCGCGATAATGGTGGAGACCAGGATCGAGTATTGCGACTGGGTGATCAGCGAGTGAGAGAGTCCGTAGAGGCAGCAGATCACGTTGAAGGTGAGCCCCGTGGACATGAGCAGCGTGGTATAGGCTCCCTCTCTTTTTTCCCGCCGGCAGACGATGGGAAAGACCCCGGCGAACTTGGCGGCCTGTTGCACCAGAAAGAGGAGGAGAACCGCTCCCGCGCTCGCCGCCAGCGCCGGCAGCTGGACGAAGGAGCCGGCCCGAAGAAAATAAAACGGCGTGAGCAAGCCCAACGTGACCGCGCGCACCCCTCCGAGGAACCGCTCCTCTTTCCCCAAGGTTCCGGCAAGGGCCATTCCGAGGATATAGGCGGGAAGCACCGCTTCCGAGCCCGCCCAGACCGCCAAGCCGCCCAGGGCGAAGAGTCCAAAGAGGAGATACTTGAGATCCACTTTGGATGGCCGCTCCCCGAATCGGCGGAAGATCATGGGAGCCGATCGGGTGATTCCCCAGACGCCCGCAAGCAGTCCCAGCGCAAAGATCGCCATGCGCCATCCAAACGGGGCAAAGAGAAAGCCCAGCATGAGGACGGCTGTCAGATCGTTAATGAAACAGGCCACGAGCAAGCCTTTGCCATAGGCGGTACGGTTGAGGCCCAGCTCCAACAGGACTGTGTAGAGCACCGCCACCGAGGTGGCCGAAAGGGCGATCCCCGCCAGCCAGCTAGCCTCGGGACTCCAGCCGAGGAAGCGGCGTGCTGCCCCGGCGCACGCCAGGAAAGGGACAAAGAAAGCCGCCAGACCGATGGCCGTCGCCCTCTTTCCCTGCTCCCGCAATGCGCTCGGCTCCAACTCGGCGCCCGCGAGAAAGGTGAGCAGAATTGCCCCAAGGCCCGCAAGGAAGCTGATCCATCCCTCCTTGGCGCTCAACCCATCCGGTCCAAGAACGTGGAGAGCGATGGCTTGTCCAATGACCCCGAGAACGATCTCCACCAGGGCGACCGCGATGCCGATCCGGGCGGCGACCAGTCCTGCGGTTACTGCCAGGGCAAGCCAGAAGGCGGCCAGAAACCAGACATGATCCATGCGAACGAACGTCCTCCACGCCGGTAGGAGTTATCGCTCCGAGCACGGCTCTGCGGAGGGTTCGCCTAAAAACAGGGCGGGCAAACTCCATTGCCCTTTTGGGCACTATAGGACAAGGGATGTGGCGCAGTGTCAAGAGCTATCTCTGCGCGATGAATCCGCGGGACTGCTGGGGCTCTTTTCCTGCTCCAGCTTTTTCTGGACTTGTGCCGGCGGCGGAAGATCGAGCGGACGGGCGACGAGGATGCCGGCCGTTTTGGGGTGGGCGAAGAGATAGTCGCTGAGCCTGGGGCCGATCACGACGCGGCGCTCCGCCTGGATGGAAGTTGCATGCAAGAAGTGAAGCATCCCCTCGGGATCTCGATAGGCCAGACCGACATGTGAAGTAAAGGTACCTGGCCAGGTGCTGGCGATGCAGATCACGTCCCCGTTCTCAAGGCGAGGTTCGATCGAAGGCACGCGGCTCTTCGGAATATAGTAGACGGGTTGGGCGGAAATTTTTTTCTCCAACGTTTGAAAACGGGGAATGAGATCGGGATTGTGGCGGAGGTAGCGGAACTCCTGCCAGTGCTCGCCCATGTAGTGGAGAGAGTGGCCGGTCATCTGGACCCCGCCCAGCTGCCTTGTCATGTCGATCAGCAGGCCGCGGCGGGCATTGTCGCGAATCCAATCTTCCAGATGGTGGAGGCGCGAGTAATAGGTGCCGTCGCAGCGGCCGCCCCGGTAGCGATCCTTCTCAATCGTGCGAAGAAGGTCTTCCGGCCGGTAGTCGCCGGTCTTTTCCCGAAGCATGCGGGCAAATCCGAGCGCAGTCTCGAAAAACGTCCAACAGTCCATCTCGTGGAAATCGACCGATGGTGCCTCGATGTGGTCATCGATCTCGAGCGTCCAGTTTTTGTAAGGAGTCCCGACCAGCGCCAAGCCGACTTGGATCGTCCGCTGGCCGATGGGCAGCTCCCGCCAGCCTTCCCGCTCCGCCTCGGCCACCAGACGCGCGAAGATCGCTTCTCCTCGGAAGACGACCGAGCGCGGGAGCGTCCTTTGCGGCGAAGCGGAGCCCAGGCTACCCTTTGAAGAGTTGGGGAAAGCCGGAAGGGCTGCGGAAAGCAGAAGCGCGAGGATCGCCGCCGAGCGTGGAACCATGCAGGCCGAGAATACGACGTCGGGTTCCGGGATGAAAGAGCTTTGCGCGCATGCGCACTCCAGCTCATCGAGCAACGATTGCGGGCTCTCCGGGCTGCGGCCGGGCACCTTGGGCACCGGAAGAGGGTTGACCGTAGCCGAAGAGCGCCTTTTCCCGAATCAGCTGGGCGGCTCGGACCGGAACATGGGTTTCCCACGCGGGATCTCCCGAGCGGATGAGGGCGCCCACTTGCCGCGGCGAGAAGCTCGCGTCGGGAGGATTGCGGGGGGAAAGGGGTTCGAGCCGGCCCGTTTCCTGCAAGTAGGCATAGAGGTGACCGAGTGGCCCTTCTAGGGCGAGCTGTTCCACCGTGCGGATCTCTCCATTCGCTACCTTCCGGGTAGGGTAGACGTAGAGTTTCACGTTCTTCTTGAAGAGGCGACCCATTGCCTCAAGAATCCCGCCTTCGACGTAGGAGTAGTAGCGCTCGCTGAAGAGCTGCTCCAAAAGGGGGATCCCGAGCACGATGCCCACCAGACCTTCCGCGTAACGGGCCAGATACGCGCTGATTTCATAGAATTCGGCATAATTGGAGATCAATACGTGGTGACCGATGGCGCAAAGCAGCTCGACTCGCTGGAGAAAGTCGCCCGAATCGATTTTGCCATCGGGCAGGAGGAGGTTTTTGGTGGTAATTTCTAAGAGTTCGACCTTGGCGAAGCGCTCGGTTGCCGGATCTTGAAGAAACTTCCCCCGCGCGAGTTCCAGCATTTCCATGTGCATCCGAGTGACCGGAGCAAACTCTCCTCGCTCGATTAAAACCGATTTTCGGCGGAGAAGCTCCCCCGGCTGTCGCGCCTGCCCGGTGGGATCGAAGAGAATGACTCGCGCCAAGCCAAGGACGATGAGATGGAGGTTTAGGAGGCGATTATCAGAGCTTGCAAATGCGGGACCCCGCGCGCAAACCAGATCGATTTCCAATCGCTCGGAATCGAGGTTATCCAATAAGGATTCAAGAAGCCGATAGGGATCGGTCCATAAATAGCAAATGCTATAAAGCAGGTTCACGCCGACAATTCCGAGCGCCTCCTGCTGCCGCACCCGCTCCCTGTCGAGAAGTCGAATATGCAGGATCACCTCGCTAGGTTTGGCCAAGGGCTCGTGCTGAAAACGGGCGCCCAGCCAACCGTGGCATTCGCTCCTCGGTTGAAACCCACGGGTAGCAACGGTGTCGCCAAAGACGAAGAAACGAGTCTCTTCTCCGCGCTTTTGGCTCAGTCGTTCTAGAAGGAGATCATACTCATGGTCGAGCATGGCGAGGAGCCGTTCGCGGGAGACATAACGATCGGCCGGGCCATAAATCGCATCGCTGAATGTCATGTCGTAGGCGGACATCGACTTCGCTACGGTTCCGGCCGCTCCGCCCACCTTGAAGAACCAGCGCGCCACCTCTTGCCCGCCGCCAATTTCCGCAATCGTTCCGTAGACCTTTCGATCTAGATTGATCTCAAGCGCCTTCTCATGAGAGGTTAGAATGCGGTTGCTCATGTGGAAGAGTAAACCAATCCTTCGATTGAGCTACAACCCATTCTTGCGAGAGCATGCGATCTAAGGAATGGGTCTTCCAGCATCAGATGCCGGAGAAACAGAGGGAAGGAGAGACGCATGATTTATTTGGAGGGTTCGGGAAAGGAGTTTGCGGGCCCGCCGCTTTTACTCGAGCAGCTCGACGCCGATCCGCTGCGCCAGTTCCTGGCCTGGTATCAGGAGGCGCAGCGCGTGGAGGCGGGAGATCCAACGGCGGTCGCCTTGGCTACCGCTTCTCGCGCGGGGCGGGTGCGAAGCCGCATGGTGCTGCTCAAGGCGATCGACGAGAGGGGATTTGTCTTTTTCACGAATTACGGCAGCCGCAAGGGGAAGGATCTCGCGGAAAATCCCCAGGGTGCGTTTTCTTGCTTCTGGCCTGCATCGATGCGGCAGGTCTGCGCTCGGGGAGAGGTGGAAAGGATCTCTGCGGAGGAGTCCTCCCGCTACTTCCGGAGCCGGCCTCTTCAGAGCCGTCTCTCCGCCTGGGCTTCTCCCCAAAGCGAACCAATTCCGCCCGAGCGCGCATATCTGGAAGAACGCCTTCGGGAAGTGCGAGAGCGTTTTGGATCGGGCGACGTGCCGCTGCCGCCCAATTGGGGCGGTTACCGCCTGCTGCCCGACGAAGTCGAGTTTTGGCAGGGGCGGAGCGGCCGCCTTCACGATCGCTTCCACTACGTTCAGCTGCCCGGAGGGTGGAGAGTAGAGCGCCTTGCGCCATAGTGTGAGGCGAAAAGAAGATCAACGCCGCTTTAGGATTGACAAAGGCCGTAAAGAACCGATCTTCAGTGGCTTACGATGAAGATATCCTTGCGCCATTGGATCGGTTCTCGTTCGTCGTCTTCTTTCCTAAAAGCGGTCTGCCGCAGAGCAACCCGCAAAAGCTGCTGGTCCGCGATTTTGGGCGGGGCGCTCTTGTTTCCGCTGGTCGCATTTTCACAAGATGCGAAGCTGGGCGAGCAGCTCTATACGATGAACTGCGCCGCCTGTCACCAACCCAGCGGCACGGGGATTCCCGCCGTCTATCCTCCCTTGGCGGGATCGCCAACGGCGACAGGAGGCTCCAAGCGGGCTGTGGCGATCGTCCTCAACGGGCTCCAAGGCCCCATCACAGTCAACGGGATGCAATATAACGGCCCGATGCAGCCTTGGAAGGCGATTCTGACCGATGACAAGATCGCAGCGCTCCTGACCTACGTGCGGCAGGCGTGGGGCAACAAGGGAACGCCGGTGACCGCGGAGCAGGTGAAGGCGGCCCGCGCGGAGTACGCTCAGCGGACTTCCCCCTTGACCGACGCCGACCTTACCGCGATTCCGGACGAAGACATCAAGCCTTAGCTTAGGGCCGAGTCGGCCGCGGGCCTCCTTTGCAAGCCAAGGGGGCGGGCCTATCTCCCACGCCGGAGCAGCCAAAGGAGCGCGCTGAGGAGAAGGCTTCCGAGGAGGCAGGTGGTGAGCGGAAAGAAGAAGCGTACGTTGCCTTTTTCGATGCGGATGTCGCCCGGGAGCCTCCCAATCCACTTGATTCCGATCCCAAGGCTGAGCAATAGCCCGACGCCCGCCAGCAGAAGGCCCGTGATGAAGAGAAGGCGGCCGATCTGCTGCATGGTGTATGGCGCCTAGCTCGAGGCGCGAAGAAGCTCCTCGGCATGGGCAAGAGCCGCCGGAATGCACTCTTGCTGCGCGCAACCGCCCTGCGCGAGTTCCGGGCGGCCGCCGCCCTTGCCCGTGACGGGCAATAGGATTTCTTGGAGAAGACGGGCGGCGTTCGCACGGGCAAGATGAGATCGGGAAACGCCGACTAGAAAAGCCGCCCGTCCTTGATCGCGACCGGCGAGGATAGCAATGCCTTCCCACTGGCTCTGGATCGCCTGCCAGAGGAGCGGGAGATAGCCCGCAGGAGCCGAGCCGCAGTCGAAAACAATGGCCGGGAGAGTGCCGTAACGATCTGCGGTCCCCTTGGCGGAGTCCGCCTCTTCTCGAGCGCGGGTCCGCAAGGCCTCTTCCGCTCTTTTGGCCAGATCCTTTTCCGCTTCACGAATCCTTCGCTCTAGGTCCTGGAGAGCTTCGCGGCGGGCCGTTAGGCTCGCGGCCGCCAACGCGGGGCTTGCTTCGGAGGAAAAGGGGGCGAGGCGGGGAATTCCGGGCTCTTTCCGGTGCAAAGCTTCCCAAGCCCTATCCTGGGCCTCCGCTTGTGTTCGGAGGATGTCAAGGAGGGCCGCTCCTCCGGCCGCCTCGATCCGGCGGATGCCGGCCGCAACCCCGCTTTCCGAGAGAATCTTCCAAAAGCCGATCTCGCCCGTTTGATGGATGTGGGTTCCTCCGCAGAGCTCGCGGGAGCAGTCGCCGATCGAGACGACCCGCACATGTTCCCCGTATTTTTCTCCGAAGAGCTGAAGGATGCGCGGATCGCGCTTCACCTCCGCATAGCGGCGCTCTTCGCAGCTCACCGGCTCATCCGCGGCGATGCGTTCCTGCACGAGTTTTTCCACGCGGGCGATCTGCTCGGGGGAGAGCGGGCCCGTATGGGTAAAGTCGAAGCGGAGCCGATCCGGGCCGACATAGCTGCCCCGTTGGGCCGTTTGAGGGCCCAAGACCTCGCGAAGGGCCCAGTGGAGCAGGTGGGTCGCCGTATGATGAACGGCGATCCGCTTCCGGCGCTCCCGGTCGACGCGCAAGAGCACCCGGACACCGGGCTCCAGCCGATCGATCTCGCCCAGGCGATGAAGATGAGCTCCGCTAGCCGAACGGATGGTGTCGAGCACCGGTAGGCGGCGGCCTTTGTACTCGACCGTGCCGGAGTCGCCGACCTGGCCTCCCATCTCGGCATAAAAAGGGGTGCGGTCGAAGACTGCACGATTTCCTGCCAGGAGGAGAACGACCTCTCCTTCCGCCTCCAACTCTTCGTAGCCGACAAAGTCGCTCTGCGCCGCGACGCTCAAAAAATCATCCTCGCGTGCGGCAGCGGAACGGCTGCGCTGTCTTTCCATGCTTTCGTCGAAGCCGCGCTTGTCTACGCATAGACCCTGCTCGCGGGCCATGAGCTCGGTGAGGTCGAGCGGGAAGCCGTAGGTGTCATAGAGTAGGAAGGCCTCCTCGCCCAAGATCTGCCGGGGCCGCCGCTTGGCCGCCTTTGCGCCCAGCTCTTCGAAGAGGGAGATGCCTCGCTCCAAGGTTCGAGCAAAGAGAGCCTCCTCCGCGGCAAGGACGGTGGCAATGCGGGACTCTTGCTCGATCAGCTCGGGGAACGCCTCTCCCATGGTGGAGATCAAGGAGGGAAGAAGCTCGGGAAGGAAAGGAGCCTGAAGCCCGAGGATGCGGCCGAAACGGCTCGCCCTCCGAAGGATCCGGCGCAGCACATACCCCCGTCCGATGTTGCTGGGGACGATGCCGTCGGCGATCGCAAAGGCGAGCGCTCGGAAATGGTCGGCGATGACGCGGAAGGCGACATCACTCTGCTCTCCCCGTCCCCCCGGCTCGGGCAACCCTCCTTCGTAGGGGCGGCCGGAGAGCTTTTCCAAGACCTTGAGGAGGGGGTGGAAGAGGTCGGTGTCGTAGTTGGAGATCCTTTGGGAAAAGTCGCGAAAGCCCTTCGTTCCCTGCAGAATCGAGGCGATCCGCTCCAAGCCCATCCCCGTGTCCACATGGCGGGCGGGCAGAAGGGCGAGGGAACCATCGCTCCGCGCATCATACTGGATGAAGACGAGGTTCCAGACCTCCAGGCAGCGTGGATCTCCTTGATTGAGAAGCCGTCCCCGGCTTGCCCCTTCGGGGGTAAGGTCGACGTGAACCTCCGAACAGGGACCGCAGGGTCCGGTTTCCCCCATCATCCAGAAGTTGTCTTTCTTGCCGCACTTGGCGACGTGGACCGTTGGATCGCAGCCGGCGTCGGCAAAAAGAGAGGACCAGACTTGGAAAGACTCAGCATCAAGTTCGCCCGGCTCGCCTTCGGCGGGCTCATACACGGTTGCGTAGAGACGGGCTGGAGGGAAACCCCACCAGTCCGTGAGCAGCTCCCAGGCCCACCCGATCGCCTCCTTTTTGAAATAATCTCCAAAGGACCAGTTGCCCAGCATTTCGAAAAAGGTGTGATGGTAGGTATCGAAGCCCACCTCTTCCAGGTCGTTGTGTTTCCCGCCCGCCCGAATGCACTTCTGCGTATCGGCGGCGCGCCGCGGAGAATAGGGGCAGGGCCTCTGGCCCAGGAAGATCGGGACAAACTGGTTCATCCCCGCATTGGTGAAGAGTAAGTTCGGGGAGTCGGGCAGGAGAGTCCCGGACGGGACGATCGTATGGGCGCGCTCCCGAAAGAAGCGGAGAAAGCTCTCGCGAATTTCCGACGAGGTCATCACTCCTCTATCTCCCCGGGATCGAGGCTTCCGCCAGCGCCATCATCTCCGGGGCCATCTCGAAGTTGGCGAAGACATGCTGGACGTCGTCATGCTCTTCCAGTGCGTCAAGCAGCCGGAGCAGCGCGCGAGCGCTCTCCTCATCCTTGATCGGCACGACGTTCTGGGGGACATACGCGATGACTGCCGACTCGATGGGGATGTTCGCCGCCTCGAGGCTTTTGACGATCCCTTCCAGGAGTTCGGGCGAAGAGAGGATCTCGGTTGATCCTTCCGATGGCTGAACGTCGTCCACCGAGCATTCTAGAGCTACTTCGAAGACTCGGTCGAAAGCGGCTTTTCCGGAGTCGACACGGATGATCCCCTTGCGATGGAAGAGCCAGGAAACGCTGCCTGCCCCGGCCAGGTTTCCTCCATGGCGGGTGAAAAGGCTACGGATCTCGGCCGCCGTCCTGTTCCGGTTATCGGTAGCAGCTTCGACCAGGACTGCAACGCCCCCAGGGCCGTAGCCCTCGTAGAGGATCTCCTCGAATGCCTCGGCGCCGGCTCCGCCCGTTCCCCGCTGGATCGCCCGGGCGATGCTTTCGGAGGAGACGCCCTCCGCCTTAGCGGCTTCGACCGCTCGCCGCAGGCGCGGATTGAACCCGGGATCTCCTCCGCCGAGCTTGGCGGCAAGAGCGATCTCCCGCACAAGCTTGCTGAATAGCTTTCCTTTTCGCGCGTCCGTCACCCCTTTCTGGTGCCGCACCTTTGCCCAGTGGCTATGTCCCGCCATCTTATCCCTCTAAGAGTTACAATTGGCGCGGGAGGAGCCGGAAAGTCAAACCTTTGCACGCCTGCGACGGTGCCCGTTCCCCTCCTGCCGGGCGCGCCGCTTCCACGCCCCAAGGTCAAGGGTTCGCGAAGAGTTCCCGCTGCCAGCGGCACCAGCGTCCTTCGGCTACCAGGCGTTCGGGTGCGCCTTGCGGATCTTGGGCGAGCTCCAAGAGGAGCGGCTTGGGAACGAGGAGGCCCGCCTCGACACCTAAGCGAGCGGAGAGCCTGCTGCGCGCCGCGCTCAGCTCCTCCAAGCGCCGCATCGCTTCGGCGGTCAGCCGGACCCTGGGTCCCTTGGGGAGAAGAAGGGCATCGGATGATCTTCTGGAATGCGCCAGGGCCGCCGCGAGGCGGGCGCGCTCCTCTTTCCCCAAGTGGCGAGGGAGCCACTTGGGCGGGATCGGCTCCTTGTCATGCGCGAGCGCCCAAGTCGCCATTCGGAGCAGCAGATCCGGAGGAACGAGTCGGAAGGGTGCGAGGTCTCGGCGGGCGGCTTCCTCTTCCCTCCATTCCCAGAGGGCGCGAAGGAGTGGGAGCGCCTTGGGGGGGAGCTCCCGCCAGCCGCGGATTCGCCACGGATCACGCTTCTCCGCAGGGGGCTCTCCCGTCTTTCGCAAGAGCCGCGCGCAGGTTTCTTGATGCCAGGCGAGCCGGCCAAGACGCTCGAGCTCTTCGGTAAGCCGCTCTTGGAGCGGCTCGAGGTAGCGAACATCCTGAGCCGCATAGTCGAGCAGCGCCGACGAGAGAGGGCGCCCTGCCCAATCGGCCTTCTGGCTCTCTTTGGCGAGGACAACTCCGAAAAACCTCTCCACCAGGGCCGCGTAGCCAATGGCCGGAAAGCCGCAAAGCTGGGCGGCGATCATCGTGTCGAAGATGGCAGGCGGATCGAGTGCTCCCGCCCCCCGCAAGAGCCTCCGGTCGAAATCCATCCCGTGAAGGATCCAAGGGGATCGAGCCAACGCTTCCCAGAGGGGGGAGAGATCCATGGCGAGGGTGTCGACCACGGCGGCGGTGCCGCCCTGCTGGATCGAGAGGACGCAAAGCTTAGCCTGGTAGTGATGAAAGGCGGCCGACTCCGCGTCAAGGGCGATGGCCCGGCCCGGCTGAAGGTTTTTTACAAGCGAGGGGAGTTTCGAATCCAAGGCAATCCAGGTTGCAGTCGGGGTTGTAGGCTTCGGGAGCCCTTCGGTCTTCCCAAGGCCGAGCTTGCGGAGAATCATCGTAAGCAGTAGATAAGGAAACTTTTTCTTTCGCAAGTCTGGGAACTCCTCAACATTCGAGGCGGGTGATATTTGCCTAGTTTTCGAGGATTGAGATGGGAAAGGGAAGGAGAGCGATGCGATGAGTTATTTGCCGCGGGTAACCAAGGTGTTTCCGGCGACCGGGTTTTCCCACGAAGAGATTCGGCGTTATGGCCGTCACCTCATCATGCCGGAGGTTACTCTGGAAGGGCAGCAAAAGCTCAAAGCCGCGCGGGTGCTCGCGGTGGGGACCGGAGGCTTGGGCTCTCCGCTGCTCCTGTACCTTGCGGCGGCTGGGGTTGGCCGGCTGGGGATCGTCGATTTCGACACGGTCGACGATTCGAACTTGCAGCGGCAGGTGCTTCACAAGACCCGCAACATCGGCAAGCCGAAAATCGAATCGGCCATCGAAGCCATCCAGGAACTCAACCCGAACGTCGAGGTCGTCTCCTACTCGACGGCCCTCCGCTCGGAAAACGCCTTGGAGATTCTCCGGGATTACGACGTCGTCGTCGACGGCACCGATAACTTTCCCACCCGTTACCTGGTCAACGACGCCTGCGTTCTCTTGGGGAAGCCGAACGTCTACGGGAGCATCTTCCGCTTCGAGGGGCAGTCGACGGTCTTCTGGGCGGAGCGAGGTCCCTGCTACCGATGTCTCTACCCCGAACCTCCCGATCCAGGCATGGTGCCGAGCTGCGCGGAGGGAGGGGTCCTTGGCGTTCTGCCGGGCCTGATCGGGATGGTGCAGGCCATCGAGACGGTCAAGCTCATCCTCGGCTTGGGGACCCCCTTGATTGGTCGGCTGCTCCTTTTCGACGCACTGGCCATGGAGTTTCGAGAGTTTCGCCTGCGGAAAGATCCCGCCTGTCCGATCTGCGGAAGCAATCCGACGATTCGCGAGCTGATCGATTACGAGACGTTTTGCGGGATGGGCGCTCCGCGCGCGACGGACGACGATCTGCCCGAAATCACGGTGCAAGAGCTCAAACGGAAAATGGATGCGGATGCCGCGGTCGACCTGATCGACGTTCGGGAGCGGCACGAAGTCGCGATCGCTCAGATTCCCGGGGCGAAGGTGATTCCGCTTTCCGAATTTCATCAGCGGATTCACGAGCTCGACAGTTCTCGGGAAATCGTTCTCTTCTGCAAACTTGGCCCTCGCTCCGCGAAAGCCTGCCGGCTTCTTTTCGACGCGGGCTTTCGGAAGGTGCAGAACCTCGCAGGAGGAATCGAGGCCTGGAGCCTGGAGATCGATCCTTCCGTGCCGCGTTACTAGCCCGCATGACTACGGCGGAAAAATAGCGCAAAAAGCTCTGTTTGCGCTCTTGTGGACGGAGCGCGGCCCAGTATAATTTTTATTCCGTTTAGAAAGTTCATCTCGGAAACCCAGGAAGGGGCGGAGGCCAGATGGAGCAGGTGGCGGTCCCGGAAACGATCCACGAAGAGGTTGTTGACGAAAAGGTACGTGATGCGTTTGAGCGTCATTGGGGTGTCATCGTGTGGAATGATCCGGTGAACCTCATGAGCTACGTGGTTTACGTCTTTCAACGAGTTCTCAAGATGAGCAAGCAGGAAGCCACCCGTCACATGCTGGAGGTCCATAGCAAGGGGAAAAGTCGCGTGGCCCAGGAAACACGGGAGCGAGCCGAATTTCTCGTCCATCAACTGCAACGGTTTGGCTTGCAAGCGACCATGGAGCGCGGGTGAAGGTCACACGGAACCAGCACGACAACGTTTTTCGATTTGAGCCGGCGGAAAGGGAGATCCTTCTCGGCTCCCTCCTCGAGCTGCGCAAGCACTACCAGACCGAGCTCTCTCAGATGTCCGAAGAGTTGCAGCAATATTGGCGAGGTACGGTAACTCGGGATGAGGAGGGCGAGGCGATCTCGGGCGCGGCCGAAGAGCTGGAAGCAGAGCGGCTCAGTTGGCGGCCGGAGCGGCTTGCTTTTCTGGATAAGTGGCTTGCGGCGGAAAGCCCGCTCCAGAATCCTTCACAAGCCTCCTTGACCTTGAATCCGGGGGAAGTCGACGAATTTCTCTCTATGCTCAACGATAGGAGGATTACGCTTTCTATAGCCTTGGGGATTACCGAGGAGCAGATGGATTGGAATCCTCTCACCGTCAAATCGCGGGATCTCCAACGGGCACTTTGGGAAATTCATTTCCTAGCCTATCTCCAAGAGAGCTGCGTCTCGTCCTTGCTGGAAGATTAGCGCGATCCACGCCTCCATTCGGAAATCGGAGGCCCCGTAGTTGCGATGGATCTCGCAATCATGGTAAACGGGGGCATGAAACGATCCATTCCGAACGAAATTCGCAATGCCCAAGGAGAGAGACTCGACTTCGCCTATCAGGGAGGCTCTTCGGACAATCCGACCCTGGTCGTCATCGGCCACGGCATCACCGCCCACAAGGATAGACCGATGTTGATCGAGCTTTCCAATGTCCTTTCTCGCAAGGGGATTCATTCACTGCGCTTCTCCTTTTCCGGCAATGGGGCCTCGGAAGGAAAGTTCGAGGAGTTTACACCCACCAAGGAAGTAGGGGATCTGGGCTCGGTCCTCGATGCTCTTGGGGACTGGCATGTCGGCTACGCGGGACATAGCTTGGGAGCGCTCGTGGGGGTATTGCGGGCCGGCCAAGATCCGCGGATTCATTTCTTGATCTCGCTCGCCGGGATGGCTCACTGCGCCGCCTTCACCAAGCGTGAATTCGGCGATGTTACTCCGGGAGCCGGTTGCATGTGGGATATGCCGCAATTCCCTCTCTCCCGAGCCTTGATCGATGACATGAACCGGATCGATAACGTTGTGGAGGCGGCGCGGAAGATTCGAGTGCCCTGGCTCTTCGTCCACGGCGTCGCCGACGACGTCGTCCCGATCCAAGACTCGCGGGATCTATTCGCCGTGGCTTCCGAGCCGAAGCGGCTGGTCGAGATTCCTGGTGCGGACCATCTTTTCCCGGAAGGACATGCGACGACCATGGCCAACGCCGTCGCAGGCTGGCTTGCGGAGGTGAAGCCCTAGTTGAAGTCCTAGGCCAGTCAATAGCGAACTGCGGTGGCCTTCGAGTGCGGCTTAGTCCTCTAGAGGACTAAGCCGCCCCGGGGGAGCAGGGACACTTGGTCCTTCCGGTTGTTCCGCTTCTACTGGTTCGTCCCGAGGGCGGACGGATGCCAGACTACTCAATGAGCAGGGTGGTGGGTTGACGAGTGTAAGTAAGTGTTTACTCTTTTTCTTTTTTGATCGAGGGAAGATGTTCCTTCCTGGTCCCTACGTGCGCCTCCGGCTGGTTTGTTCGCATCCGGAGTCTGCCGCCAAAACGGGCCGCGTGGCTGCGAGAAGCGGGGCGCTGAGAAAGAAAGCTCCGTCGGAGGATGAGCGCCGGCTGCCTACCCGTTGGCGGGAACTTTTCTCCTTTTTTCTTTGGAGCTTCGCGCTCTCCCCCTCTCTCGGAGGCTGCGCTTATCTCCCGAAGGACAGCAAGCCCGCTATTCCGATCGCTTCTCCCGCTATGGCGCAGACGGTCGAATCTATTGCGCCGGAAGCGGTCTCCGTCACTGCGGAGTGGCCGCAGAACTTCTGGTGGCGAAGCCTCGGCTGCTCGGAGATCGATCGGGTGATGCATCTGGCCCTCACCGCGAACCCCGATTTACGCGCTACGATCGATCGCGTCCATCAAGCCTGGGCGATCGCAGCGGGGGCGCGCAGCCGCTATCTGCCGACCGTGGAAACCCGGCCCTGGCTCGCGAACTCGATCTTCGGACTTTGGGGCTTTCCGGGCTCTAGCTTCTTCGGCCCCTTCGGCGGCCATCCGTTCTTCTTTTGGGACATCATCCCGCTTTTCGCGAGTTACCACGTCGATCTCTGGGGAGAAGACCGGGCGCGGGTTCGTGCAGCAGTGGGAGAGGCCAGGGCGCAGGAATCGGAGGTTGCCCTAGCCCGCTTGCTGTTGAGCGCCACCGTGGCCCGCCGCTATGTCCGTCTAGCGGCGGCCGAAGAAGAGCTCCGCTTGGCGCGCCGGCGCGAAGCGATTGCGACCGAACTGCTCTCCCTTTCTCGCCTGCGTGGGTCCCGCGGGGTTGACAGCCTCTTCCCGGTGCACACGGCGGAAGAGCGCGTGGAAGCGGCCCGTCAGGATGTGGCGGGGCTGGAACGAGAGAGCCAGAACCTGAGACACGAGATCGCACGCTTGGCCGGGCAAGGACCGGACTGGGGCAGGGAGCTGGTCGTCTCCGACTCGAGCTTCCCCCGCCGATTTCCACTCCCCGAGCGGATCGCGTTCGATCTCCTCGGCCACCGGCCGGATGTCGCGATGGCGCGGTGGCACGCGCAGGCGGCCGCCAGTCAATTAAAAGTAGCCAAGACCGCGTTCTATCCGAACCTCAACCTGGTTGCGTGGCTCGGTTTTCAGACCCTTAACTTTCCGACGATCTTCCTTAATCCCGGACTTCCGCTGATGTACATGGCAGGACCCGCCCTCACGCTTCCGATTTTCGAAGGCGGTCGCTTGACGGCTCAACTCGAAGCGGTCGCCGAGGAGTATCATATCGCCGTGGAGCGATATAACAGCGTCTTGCTTTCGGCCGTGCAGCAGGTCGCGGACGCTCTAGTCTACTGGCAAGAAGCGGTCAAGGACCTCGAGGCGCAGGAGAGGGCGGTAAAGGCAGCGGCGGCCAATGTGGATCTTTCCCGGCGCCTCTTCGCTTCCGGACTCAACGTGCGTCAGGATCTGCTCGAGATGCAATACCGGATGGCGGAGGCGGAAAGTCGACTGAGCATGCGGCACGCACAGCATGTGGATTCCGCTGTGGAGCTTCTGGTTGCCTTGGGCGGAGGGTTTGAGCCCGCTGTAATGCCGGAATGGCCGCGCAAGGGCTTATGATCCGGGAGCTTTGGGAGCGTTGGCAGAGGCGAGCGGCACGGAGCGTGCTGGCGCGAACTCCCCCTCGCTTGCGGCGCCAAGTTCTGCGGAACCGCAGACTTCTCGTTTTCACGGGGATGGTCGCCATCGGCTTGCTGATTTTCTTTTTCTGGTGGTGGCTTTTCCTGAGCCGCTGGGTGGTGACCAACGATGCCTATGTGACTGGAAACCTCGTTCCGGTGAAATCGCAGGTCAATGGGACGGTCGTCGAAGTGAGATACGAAAACACGCAATTTGTCCGACAAGGAGAGGTGCTCGTCCGCCTCGATGGGCTCGATTCCCGGGTGGCCTTGGAGGGAGCGGAAGCCAGCTTGGGCGACGCGGTGCGGCGAGTGGAAGCGCTCTTCAGTCAGGTGACCCTCGACAAACAGAGGATCTTGGCGGAGAAAGCCCGGCTGGAGCGGTTACGGCATGATCTCCAGCGGTACCGGGAGGTTGCCCCCTATGGGGCAATCCCTGCCCAGCAGGTCGACGACACCGAGTGTCAGATTCGGGAACTGGAGGCGACCGTTCACGAGGCCGAGGCGGACCTGCAGGCGGCCGAAGCGCAGATTCGGCGAACGACCGTAGAACGCCATCCGCAGGTTCTCGAAGCGGCAAGCGCTCTCAAAAGGGCCTACTTGGATCACGTCCGCCGGGAGGTTCGTGCCCCCGTCACCGGGTTCGTTGCCAATCGCCGGGTCCAGCCGGGAGACGAGGTCCATCCCGAAACGCCTCTCATGGCTGTCGTTCCGCTAGATTACCTCTGGATCGAAGCCAACTACCGGGAGCGGGAGCTTCGGAGAGTTCGACCCGGGCAGGGGGTGCGCATCTCGATCGACCTCTACGGTCGCCATCTCCGGTATCGAGGCGTCGTCGAAGGCATCGGTGCGGGAACGGGAAGCGTATTTGGCCTTCTTCCTCCGGAGAACGCCACAGGCAATTATATCCATATCGTCGAAAGAGTGCCGGTCCGGATTCGTCTCACCGAAAAAGAACTTCGCGCCAATCCTCTACGCCCGGGGCTCTCCGCCGTCACGGCGATCCATGTGAGCGAGCGGGGGATCTCCGTCCTCGATTCGCTGACCCGCTTCCCCAAGGAGAAGTACGAGGCACCCTTTTACGAAAAGCAGCTGCTCGGCGCGGAAGAACTCATCGATCGGATCATCGCCGCAAACCGTCGCTCGCACCACCCTTCGGCTTCTTGGCACGGGCCGGAGGAGACGGAGCGCGCGGGGGCGGAAGGGAAGCCGGAAAAAGCCCCGTAGGGCCGGTGGTAGCCGAGAGAGGGCTTGAAGAGGTGGGACGATGAAACCCGAAATTGCTCTGCGAGGCTGGCGTTTTTGGATTCTTCAGGTGGCGCTCCCTCTAGAGTTTCTTCTTGCGTTCTACGGCTCGTCCTCTTACGCGGGTTTCAATCTCTATACCGTGGGTGACTTAGGACAGAGCCCAAGCCACGCTACTTGGAGCTCGGCCGTCTTCTTCTCCGGGCGGGCCTTTGGAATGTTTCTCGCGCCGTCGCTTTCCCGCCGGTTCCGCCCCTTTCCTACGCTCGTGGCTTCCTGCTTGGGGCTCGGCCTCGCTTCCCTCTTCTGCGGCCTGGACCAAGACTTCTATCTCTTCCTTGCGCTTCGCCTGATCCTTGGTTTGTTCTCCGGCGCAGTGATGATTCTCGCCCAGTTCACCACCATCCGGTTCCACCCGACGGAACATTGGCCGAACATCATCACGGGTTTCGGGATGCTCTTGGGAAGTGCCTATGCATTCGGTCCGGGCGTCGGCGGATGGGTGGAGGAGCAGGTCGGCTGGCGAGGGTTCTTCTTGGGTGCCGCATTGCTCCATCTTTTCTTGGGTGGGCTGCTCTGGGCCCTGCTTCCCCGCCGGCGGGAGCAAGCGCTTGCTTCCCGATTCGACTGGATTGGATTGGGCCTCGCCTGGCTCGGATCCACCTGCTTGCAGACGGCGATTGTCCGGGGACAGGATGAGGACTGGTACAATTCGACCCTCATCGTGCTCTTGTTCGCCCTGAGCGCCGCAGCCTTTGCCTGCTTCATTATCTGGGAACTGGGTGAAACTCACCCTCTGATGCATGTCCGGATCTTTCTTCAGCCTCATTTCTCCCTGGGGACTGCGGCCAGCTCTGTACTTCTTCTGCTCGCCTTCGGCATGCTCTCCCTGATCATTTCCAACCTTCAAACCATCGGCGGCTACACTCCGGACGTGGCCGCTCGCTCCTTATATCCGACTTTCTTTCTGATGCCGATCGGCTGGTCGCTGGCGACCTATTGGAATCGCCACGTCGATCCGCGCTGGCCTTCAGCCCTCTATCTAGCCGGCTTCGGTCTTTATGCGTACTGGGTGAGCACCTACGACTATTTCGGAAGGCTCGGCTGGTACACGTATGCACTAGGATCCCAGGTCCTGGAAGGGTTTTGCCTGGGAGCGATCGCGACGCTGACGGCGGTCGCCCTCCAGGGTACCCCTCGCCACCGCGAGAGCGATGCGAGTCAAACGCTCGTGCTTTTGCGCACCTACTGGATGAGCTGCGGTCCGGGGCTTCTCGGGGCGATTTTGACGCACCGGATCGCCTTTCAGCAGACCCGTCTCGTCGAAACGGCTCCTTGGGGCGACCCGGCCTTGTCCCAGGCGGCGGAGCGTCTCCTCCAAGCCGGCACCTCTTCTTTACAGGCGATGCGCATCCTCGGGGGGTACGCTTCGGCCCATGCGGCGATCCTGGCGACGGAAGACGTCTTTCGACTTTGCTGCTGGTGTTTTCTCGGATTGGCGATCCTGGTCTGCACCCCCCTCGCCAAGAAGAAGACGCCCGCCCGCTCTTAGCGACGAGTTCTCACAAGCTTTCTCCCGCGGCTTGTAAGAAATCGCCGTTAAGGTGCCTGGGGAAGCGGAGCGAGCCGCCAGATGCCCTCCGCATACTCATGGATCGAGCGGTCGCTCGAAAACTTGCCGACGGAGGCCATGTTCGTCATGGCCATCGGCAGCCAGCGTGCCCGATCGCGATAGGCGCGCTCGGCCTCACGCTGAGCGGCCAGGTAGGCCGCGAAGTCGGCTAGGACGAAGAAGGGGTCTCCTCCCTCCAAGAGGCTGTGCCGCAGAGGGGCCAGGACCGATGAGGGCTCCCCGGGGGTGAGGTCGCCCGAGCCGATCCAATCGACAATGGCCTTCAACTCGGGATCAGCCTCGTAGATCTCCCACGGGTTATAGCCTTGTTGGGTCCGCTCGGCCACCTGCTCCGCCCTCAGCCCGAAGATAAAGATGTTTTCCGGTCCCACCTCTTCGCGGATCTCGACGTTGGCCCCATCCAAGGTGCCGATCGTGACAGCCCCATTGAGCGCCAGCTTCATGTTGCCCGTACCCGAAGCTTCTTTCCCGGCGGTCGAGATCTGTTCGGAGAGATCGGCGGCGGGGATGATCCGCGAAGCGCGGGTTACGCCATAGTTGGGAACGAATGCGACTTGCAGCTTCCCAAAGGTGCGGGGATCGCTGTTGATTCGGGCAGCAGCCGCATTGATCGCCTTGATGATGCACTTGGCCAGATCGTAGCCGGGGGCCGCCTTGCCGGCGAAGAGGAAGAGTCGAGGAGGGAACTCCTCGGCCGGGCGCTCCAGGAGCCTCCGGTAGAGCCAGAGGATATGGAGAAGGTTCAGATGTTGCCGCTTATACTCGTGGATGCGCTTGATCTGTACGTCGAAGAGAGCGTCCGGATCGGTGGTGAGCCCGCACCAGTCCCGCAGGCAGTCCGCGAGCCGAATCTTGTTGGCGCGCTTGATCGCCGCGAATCGCTCGCGAAACGAAGCGTCGTCAAAGAAGTTCCGGAGTTCTCCAAGCCGCGAAAGGTCGGTAATCCATCCTTCTCCCAATACTTCATTGATTAAAGAGGCGAGCTTCGGGTTCGCGCCAAGCAGCCAGACGCGCGGGCTTATCCCGTTAGTGACGTTCCGGAAGCGGCCCGGGAAGAGCGCCGAGAACTCGGGGAAGAGTCGGCTCTGGAGAAGCTCGGAGTGGAGAGATGAGACCCCGTTGACCGAAAAGCTCCCGATGACCGCCAGGTGAGCCATCCGGGCCGCTTTGGTGTGATTCTCTTCGATCAGCGAGATCGCCCGCTTCTTGGCGTTAGCGGCGGAATCGGTCGGAGGGATCATTTCGAGCAGACGCCGGTTGATCTCGTACAGAATCTCTAGGTGGCGAGGCAGAACCTGGTAGAGTAATCCGACCGACCAGGTTTCGAGCGCCTCGGGAAGGAGGGTGTGGTTGGTGTAGGCGAAAATGCGGGTGATCCAGTTCCAAGCTTGTTCCCACTCCATCTTCCGCTCGTCGATGAAGATCCGCATGAGCTCGACGATTGCAATCGCGGGGTGGGTATCGTTGAGGTGGATCACGATCTTTTCAGGCAGAAGCTGCCAATCCCGATGCTCCGCCTCGAAGCGTCGGAGGATGTCGCGAAGCGAGCAGGCAACGAAGAAATATTGTTGGACCAGCCGCAACTCCTTTCCCTTCTCGGTCTTGTCATTGGGGTAGAGAACCTTCGTGATCGATTCGCAAAAGCTCTTTTCTTCCACCGCCTCGAAGTAACCGCCGCGATTGAATGCTTCGAGATCGAACTCCCGGGTCGATTTTGCGCTCCAAAGACGGAGCAAGTTGACGGTGGCGCCGCCATAGCCCGCGATAGGGATGTCGAATGGAAGGCCGAGGACTTCCCGGCAGCCGGTCCAGCGGCATCCTCCTTCCTGGTGTTCGAGCATCCCGTAGAGCTGCACGGTCTGAGCGAATTCCGGATGCAGAAGCTCCCAGGGGTTTCCCAACCGATGCCAATCATCGGGTCGTTCAATCTGGTAGCCGTGGGCGAAGTCCTGCTGGAAGAGGCCAAACTCGTAGTGAATCCCGTAGCCGATCGCCGGCAACCGGAGAGTGGCCAGCGAGTCCAGGTAGCAGGCGGCGAGCCTGCCTAAGCCCCCGTTGCCTAGTCCCATATCGCCCTCTTCTTGACAGATCTCCTCGAGATCGGCGCCAAGCTTCCTCAAAGCGGCCGCCGTGAGATCCCAAAGACCTAGGTTGAGCAGGTTCTGACGGAGTAGACGCCCGAGAAAGTATTCGAGCGAAAGGTAGTAGAGGCGGCGAACGCCCCCGCTGCGCTGGGCTTCGTGGGTTGCTAATAGGCGCTCGATGAGAAAATCTCGCGTCATCAGCGTGGTGGCGAGCCACCAATCCCGCGGAGTCGCGCTGTCCGGGAGGCGAGCGAAGCTGAAACGGAGGTGAGCGCCAATACATTCCTGGATCGCCTCAAGGGTGGCTTCCTTGGTGAAACGGGAAGAACCGAGGAAGGATTTCATCGAAAACGAATCTCTATTTCGGAGTGCAAAGGTCAAGTGTCAATCGCCCTTGCACCGCCCTCTCACGAAGAATCCCTCTTGCTCCTATTGCGAGCTTGGCATCGGCCTGACTGCGTACATCGATTCAGCACGTGAACGCACTAGCAGGATGCATGCCAAGATGGTCATTCTTTCTCCCGGATGCTGCCGGTGCCGGACGTTGCCGATTGACGCCCTCTTGGTGTTTGAGTCTGATCCTTGCTTCGCCGTATCCACGGCGGCAGGTTATTGCGGAGGTTCACTCGATGGAGAAGGATGGAAAGGGTACCGGCTCCCGAGAGGCCGATGCGCGTCGCGAACCCATCGAAAAGCCCATCCAGCGCCGCCTGCTCTGGATCGCTTCGAGCCTTCTCTTGGGACTTCTTTTTTTAGGGGCTCTCCTCGACTCCTATCTGCGCCCCTTGCCCGGCTCCACGGCCGACGACGAGCTTCGCACCCCGGCCTACCACCAAGCGTTTTTCAACGCCTGGCAGGCGGGGCTGGCCCGTTTGCAGAAGGGTGACCTTGGCCTTTGGACTCCGCAGCCCTCCACAGAGAAATTCGGCTGGTTCGATCGGATCCGGAAGCTGCCCAACGAAGCGGGGGTGAAGATCGCGCTTCGCCGCCATCTTTCTTTGGATGTCGACTTACGGGAGCTGCAACCCAACCGCTTGGAACCGCTCGCCGACGGGGTGCGCGTCTCCTATCTCGTCACGGTGGTACCAAGAAGCAGCAAATTCCTGGTCCCGATAGGCCCCGCGGGAATCCCCTCGGGAACCGGTAGAATCGAAGAGAGGCTGATGCGTTACCTCCTCTTTGCCGATGGCCTCCCGCCCGGGTATGTCTTTATCCTCGGCGATCGGAGCCTGATTGCTTCCGCAAACCCTCCTTATCGCTTCCAGTGGACGATTCGCCGCGCGACGTCCACCGGTGGAATCTGGCGCATCCGGGAGGTCGACCCGACTCCATTTGAAGACTCTCCTGGCCTGGAGGCGATGGCCATCGCAGCCTCGCAACAGTCTCCCTCCCTTATCGTCTCTTCCGAGGATCGCATCCATCGAATGGAGATGGAGCAGGAAGCCGCTTGGAAGGCCTTTCAAGACCGGTGTGCGGCGATCCGCCATAGGGCCGATCAGTATGCCGCCGAGGTTCTCCAAACCATTCCCGGAGCACCCCGCAAGGGAAGTGCCTTTGGTGCGGGGACGGGCACTCCGAGCACGACGCTGGAGGGAGCGGGCCTCGGCGCTCTCGGAGGAGCGATCTTGGGAGGCTTTTTCGGAGGTGCCGGGATTGGGGCGGGCCTAGGCGTAGCGGGAGGTGGGCTAGGGGGCTACCTGTACAGCCACGAAAGACGGCGGGAAATCTACCGCCGTCGGCTCGCGGCTCGAGAGGCCGCCCTGATCGAAGCCAAGAGAAAGATCGTGGCCTATCGTGACGGATTGATCCGCGCCTATGAGGAAGAGCTGCAAACAAAGGCGAAGGAGCGGGAGAGCCTTCTTCTCCGCAGGGAGGCATTGAGAAAGGATTGACGCAGCCTGCTTCCGTACCAATCATGGAATGGCTTCGCGCTCGTGGCGGAACGGCAGACGCGCTAGATTCAGGTTCTAGTGGGGCAACCCGTGGAGGTTCAAATCCTCTCGAGCGCACCAGAGGAAAAACCCAAGCGAAGCAAGCAACCATGCGGTAGCTGCGCCTTTTTCCTCTGGAGAACGAATTGCGAAGTCTACAAAGACTTTATGACAAATGACTTATAACGATTTATATCTGGTGGAGTGAGCCTTTGTGAGCCCAAAAGCGCCCTAAAATCGGCTCTTAAGTGCAGCTTATCTGCAACGCGCCGGACCAAGCAACCATGCCGAAAGTCGGCTTTTTGGAGGATCTAGTGCGCTCGCCGGGAAGGTGCGGTCCGTTGGGGGTCAATGCCGGTATTTCCCCGCCAACCCAAAGACCAAGACCGGGGGCCAAGGTGCCTCTCCAGCCTCGAGATTGCCCCCGGCCCGCTAGGTGGCCCCGGAGGACCCGTTTCCTCGATCCTAGCGAAACCTCGTGAGGATTTTCCCGCGCTTCGAGAGGAGGGAGGGACAGCCGATCGAAGAGGAGCACCCCCCTGACCCCAGCCCCCGCCGGAACCGGGAAACCGGCCCAAACGTTGGGGTTCGGCCCGTGCGTTCGGTCAACGCCCTCATTGCCGCTACCCCCCGGAAAAAATTCTGCAATTCTACTTCGTCCAACGGATCGCGGCGTAGGTGGCAATGACTTGCTGATGGACTTGCACATTTCCTCCGGTCGAGTCGAGGTTTTGTCCATAATGCCACGTGTTGGCTTGGAAGGATGCCCCGGAAATGGAAGTTTGAGAGTCTACAAGAAGAATGGCGTCGGCATTGTGCTTTCTAGCCACCGCCACCGCCCGGGTGCGCGGGCTTCCAAAGAGACCGCTGGACGCCTTTATGTATCCGATGATCTCATAGGGGCGGCTGGGCGGGGTTTCGTAGCGCATCATGCCGTCCACCTTGTACCCCACGCCAGCTCCCAATGGCCCGGCAATAGGCTTCTCCGCAGGAAGCCATCGGGAACACAATGCGAAAGCCTCGACGGGAAGGAACGCCAGCAAGACGAACAAAAGGTATCGTTTCATGGCGGGAGGATAGGCATAGCCCCTGGGAGCGCCAGCCAAAATGTTGGGCGATCCGGCTTTGCCTTCCCGTGACGCTGCCGCATGGCCCTGCGCTTCGCTATAGGGTACGTGTCGGGATGCGCATGATTTCACCTGCTAACAAATCGCCGTCCGTTGCTGATCGGGCGTGCGGAACTTCGAGAGCTTGTGACAAGCTGGAAACCAGAGGTAAAGGCATGAGAATCACTCTGCACAAGAATGCGACGACCATCCCGGCGACCGCTCGGCGATGCAAGGAACCGCCTCCCCCTGCGACAACTCAATCATCGAGCCCCGCTTCAAGCCCTCAAAGAATGGCAGCGTTCCCACCGGAGCCTGTTCCAAAAACAATATGCAATCATACGGACCTAACAACTGGGTATTGAGCATCGCCAGATCAAGCCCAAGTAACCCATGAAAAAAGCGGCGTCGAACAGCTTAACGAGCATTCCGCCGCAACCGGATAATGATGTCCTGGAAGCAGGAGGGATCCGCCCCCGGGTTCCCCGCCCAAAGCGTGTAGGTAAAGCCCGCCTGCTCCCACAGCGCCAGGAACTCCGATAAACGGGATCCATCGATTCCCAGATTGTGGTGATACTCGACAACGCCCTCAACAATCTTTCCCAGGCTTCCAGAAGCAAAGAGTTCCTGCACCGTCTCCATTTCGGCCCCCTCGACATCCAGTTTTAGAAAATCGACTGGTTGCTCTCCAATAAATGAGGAAAGGCGGCATGCGGGGATGCGGATTGAGCCTCTGTTCCCTCCTCGCTTCGGGCTTAGGCTACCCACCATATTGCAAGCATGTCGATAGAACTCCCTCACCCCATCGTTTCCGGATACGGCGCAGCGATGCAGGCGCGTCCCTAAGAGGCCATTCTCTCGAACCACGCTTTCATACAAATCCGCAAGATCCGGGTCCGCCTCGAATGCCTCGATCCGGCTCTCCGGATACCGGAGCTTGAAGAAAAGGGTCGCGAGCCCAATGTTAGCCCCACAGTCGAAAATTCGAGGAGAGTGGCGTTCCGTTTGGAAATCATAAATCTGATTGAGGAAAATCTCCTCGAACAAAAAAAAAGCAGAAGCCGTTTGGCAAGCTGGAACCCTCCACTTGGCCAGTCGCAGCGGCTTCCCCTCAAGCGCCCCGTTCCTTGTCATCAGGAAGAGCCGAACCCAATCCAACAGCAGAGATGCTTTAGAGACACCCGGCAGCCTCCCGGTTCTGAAAAGGCTCCTTATAACGGACAGGACGCGAAATGCCGCGCGCCCTAAGCGGCGCAACCCCGCATTTTCCGGAGCAGGTTCTAACGGTTCCTGCTGTTTCGGCAGCGCTTCCTCCAATCCTGAGTTCACAGCGGGTGGACTCGCCTCGCTACTGATGGCATTTCGCATCGTGGTTGAATCTCTTGTCCGCTCCCGCCTGGTTCGTTTTTCGTTCTCTCCCGAACCAAATCCATGCTCTAGCTATTAGGATGCGGATAATTATCTTAATTATTTGCTAACAAATCGCCGTCCGTTGTTGATCGGGCGTGCTTTTACAACATTTGTCGTCATCGCCCACGAAAAGAAAGCCCCAAATCGTCTTTGCTTCCGCAATCTCTTGGGGACTTCACAAAGGACTCTGCGAAGAACCCTTGCTCTTGCTTGCCTCGGCTCTCTGGTGCCGAGCGAAAGAGATGGCTCATCTCAGCTTCCGGGCTTGGGCGAATCCATCCGTGCACGCAAGCCCGGAGAATGCAGTAATGACTGAATCGAGACAAACGGCGCAGGGGCCCCATCTTCTACGCCATGCGCGGAACGTACTATGCCCGTGTTTTTTGGCTCGTTCACAGATTTATATCATTCTCTAATTTTATTGAAGGCATGCTGCAAGCTTTTTAACTTGCTGCTCTCTCTCATCCAGCAAAACGAATCAATCTGCTGGCCTAAAGGCCTTGTTCCATTTCGGGTCGCTTTCCTGACGAAACTTTTGCACTTAATGGCAAGGGCGTTCCTTTCCATCTTCCCCCGACCTTTTTTCGATAAATTCTAGGTCAAGATTGAGACAGGTTTGTGCGAGCATTCGGTACTTTGGTAGACGCCGCCAAACGTTCGATTCAAAGGCCATGAGCGCCTTCTCTAAATCATATTCCATCCATCTTTTTCGGCCATCCGGCGGCGGACATTGCACGATTTTGCAAAGGAATCGCCCGCCAACTTAGGTGAAAGCTCGCCAGCCCTTTGGCTCTTGGCTCAGGCTGGTTTTTTTTTCTTCGTGAGTGTCATGCGATTTGCGGTGATTTCCCCACTCACCGTTCGCTATGCACCTTCAGGCCGGAAAACGTTCCGTTGATCCTGGCGCATCCTGGTGGCTCTCTTATGAGCTTTCAGATCGCCAGCCCGCCCGGTAGGAGTGCCTCATGACCGGAGATCCCCCTGACCCCAAGCCTGCGCCGGAACCGGGAGTCCCCCCAAAAGTTGGGGTCCGGGGATCGCGTTTGCTCAACGCCCTCATCGCGGCTACCCCCGGAAAAAAAAATTCGTAAATTCGGGTCCAGACTCTCGCCACGCCCGCTTTGGAGATTCCTTGATGAGTTTCGATGCGGCGTGAAAGTAGGCGCGGTTTGCGCCGATTACTCGCGCTCTGGTGGATACAAAACTTTTCGCACGAGATCAAGAACCTCGGCTGATGCTTCTTTGATAATTGGGTTTGGGCTGTTTTTAAAGAGCGGCTGTTTCAGAATGTCGCGGGCCTTCCTGAGACGCAGGATTGAAGAATCGGGCAGGCTCCGTGAAATGGTGGCGGATTCGGTCCACCAACCATATAACCAAGACATGTCCATCATTCGCCCGACGAAATCCACCTCTGCCGCATATGGGCTGTCATTCGTAGTCTTTTTTTGAACTGCCGCCTCTTTACCCTCGTCAAATGCGCGCAGAACTTTCTGCATGTCATTTTCGCCAGTTTCGTCTTTCGGGAGTTTCAACTTCTTCCTTTCGCCTTCCGGTCCGTCGTAAAAGCTCAGCCTTTTAACATCAATGCCCTTTTCAATCACTTCGTCTATCTTCATTTGTTTTCGCCGTTCCTCCGCAATGCAAGACCGTTGCATGGATCTAGTCCGTCATGCCCAGGCTATGGTTCAACTGTTGACCTAGCGCGAGCCTCCACAAACGCGAGCGATCTTACCCACTCGATGGCTCGGGTGAGGGAGTCCAAGGCGCTTGCGATCTACCTGACCACCCCTTCACAATCCTTCCCGCCGGTCACGACCTCGAAGAGCTTAAATATCACGTGAGGCATTAGCGGGGCGGGTATCGTGTTGCCCGACCGCTCCTCCAAGTACCATTCTTTGCTTACCACTTTGGCCGTGAACATTCCTCCGGTTTTGCTATTCAGAGCTTTCGCATACACCGCGAATCCACCATTCTCGGCTCCCGAGGCTGGAAGCGTGTAGCGCATGGAGAACCCGGTCTTCCCTGAACTCTCGTCCGATTGGTAGTTGTTTCCATCCTTGAATATGACCATGTGGTTGTATGCTCCCGCATGATGATTAGAGAACTCGACCATGTTCCCTTTCGTCTTCCACTTCGTCCCCACCGGGAGAACCGCAGACAACGTTTGAGACATCTCCTCGCAAGTTATTGGATGTTCCGTCTTCGAGACGGCTTCTATCTTCGGGACCGCCTCTACTTTCGGAGCGGATTCTTTCTTATTCCCCTTGTCCACCATCAGTGCGATCGCCACCAATCCAACCATGGCAATTACCGCACCCCATCCCATCTTTATAAGCGTTGATTTCATCCCTCTCCTGTTGCGGCCTCATGGAAGTACCTAACCTGAATGCTAAGCAGTTCTTCAGGATCGGCCACGGCTCAGGGTATGTCGAATAGTTCTTTCTCGAACGGGCTCAGCCCGAGCAAGTCCCCCTCGGTAGGAAGGCCATCGCTCTCCTCCCGCGTCTCGCCTTCTCCGAAGATCGAGCCAGAGCCAAGACCCGAACGAGAAGGGCTGGGCGCGGGTCCGAACTGCGGTTGCCCGCCCAACCCCTTGATCCCGCCCCCGCCGATCTGATAGTTCGGGATGCGGGAAATGCCGCCGCCGGGTTCAAAGATCGTGGTTCCAAATTCGTTCTGCCAGATCCAGCCTGTTCCTCCTTTCGAATCCGTGAAGGGTTGCATCATGATGATCGCCAAGATTGCCCACATAGTTTTCTCCTTTCGCCCCGCCCCCGAAGTTGGGGATCTCTAAGGGATGATACCCCCAGGCAGAGGAGGGATTCAATCTGCGAGGGGGTCAGAAGGAAGCGAGAGGTTGGCGAGGGAGGTCCCTCTATCCCTGCGGGAGGGGTGAAGCCAACCCATTTCTGGCCTTCCCCCTACGCTTTTTCCCTCGCGCATCGAGCCCCCTTGTTTTCATCCGCCGGGCTTCGGAAACGATGCGCACGAGAATTGCCTGACGATTTCATGGTAACCGTGTTATTCTGCCAAAAGGAGGTTTGCATGAAAGGCTATGGGTTTGAGCCGATCCGAAATGAAGACGAGTGGAGGGATGCCGTTCTTAAAATGTTAAACAAGCTGAATGGGCAAGTTTGCAACCTCGACTCAAAACTTAGCGCGATCAAAGAAACCCAAGATCGGATAGAAAGAGCGGTAAGCCGCAGGGAGGAAAGGGAGGGAGAATCATGATTCGCTTGATGCCCATACGGTAGGCCCATCCCCCCGGAAGCCCCTCCTCAATCCGAAAGAGGGGTCTGGTCCGCCGCCAGACTCTTAGGCCGAACCCGCCCCTCTGCCGGGGCTCCCTTTCCCTTCGGGACCGCGCCGGTCCACCCGCGCTTTCTTATAGCCTGTTTGTAAGCCTCGAGCGTGCGCGAAAGCTTTAGCGTGAATGGCGAGTTGCGCATCCCCTTGGAAACGAAGAAATCACTCACGATCTCCGCCATCTCTCCAAGACGATCTTCCAAGTCAACGTTGGGGGCGTGCCGGAAGATGTCGATCGCAGCGCGGAAATGCCTGATCTTCTCGGGGCCATTCACGCGCCAGTCGATATCGTGAAAGTGCTTTTCATGGATCACGAACTGGTCTTCAACCGTTAGCATATGTATGTCTCCTGGGTCGTGAGTCACGGCATGGCCGCTTTACGTTTCCACATTTGTGCAAATTTCAAAATGAATGCCTTATCTTTGACGCTTGCTCTCTGGTATGGACGTTGGTTTTCGTTCTTAACTCCCCCCATTCACCACGGGAAAAACTAGGCATTCCTCGCTAAAATTTCTCCAGCGGCCTCACTAACTCCCCCGGCTAGCTCGTCACACCCGCCAACGGGAGCGCCGGGCTGGCCGGGATCGGCGACGACCGGAAAAGCGGACGCTGTTTCGGGTTGGGGTCGAGAAGATCCGATCGACATTGATGACAGATTGCATGTCAGATTTTCGAACATTTCTGCCAGCGACTCAATCACTCTGTGCATCCGCTGCTCCTTTAGCTCAAACTCGGCCAGCCTTTTACGGAAGCTTGCGATCCGGTCCAGGAGTTCGGGGTCTAGGGTTTCGGGGTTCATTTTGCTTCTCCCCATGCATCGAGGGCAGGAGCGGGCTCGCTGGCCTGCATTTCCCCGAGAGCTTGCGCAATGGCCTTTAGCTCTTCCATCACCCCCGCAATCCGCTTTTGGAGCCCCCGGACGCTTGGGGTCCGTTGCGGGGTGCCGGGTTCCCCATTCCTGCGGGAGATTTCTGCTTCGATGATGGACCGCGTCTCCGGCCTCAACTGGTCCCATCCGAGATAGTGCTCTAGCGCCCGTAGGGGCACGTCCGCCCATGATTGCCCTTTATACTTGCCGAAAGGGCATGTTCCGTGATTCATGCTTTGTTCCTGTTCCTTTGTTGTATCCGGCTTAGGGGGTGGCTCCCGCCGCCTCTTGAGCCGGAGAGTGTTGCCCCTTCGCTCCCCAGGATCGGCCTACCGAGTAGTCCGCCCGGATGGGGCATTCGGGGTAAAGCTTCTGCATTCGATACGCCATGCAGTAGACGGTCAGCGCCGCAACCTCCTCCGCGCTCTCTTCGGGAGTCTCGACCACGAACTCGTCATGCACCAGGGCGACGATCCGGGAATGTGCGGGCAGGGCGCGGTCAAGATCCAGAAGCGCCAGTTTGACCCCATCGGCGGCCCCTCCCTGGACGGGATGATTGATCCGAGCACAGAGCTTGTCCCCAACTTGCCGTCTTCGGCCTAGGCGGGTTGTGGCCCAATCGTCCCACGAGTCCTTCTCCGATTCATGCCAAGCTGCGATGGCGGGGTATGCCTTGAAGAATCGGGCGCGAAGGGACTTAGCCTCATCGAGGGTGAGGTCTACGTTGAAATTGGTCTTTGCGTACTGCTGGAACGCCGGGGCTCCCATCCCGAACACCAGGCCGAAGTTGAGGGACTTGGCGATCTGCCTTGCATCCTTCGAGCTTCCCTTGGTCCCGAGCACCCGGTCTGCGGTCTCCTGGTGGAGATCGCGTCCAGCCTGGAAAGCCTCGATCATCCGCTTCTCCCCGGCGATGGCCGCCACAATCCGAAGCTCGAGTTGCGAGTAGTCAGCAATCACGAGAAGCTTCCCAGGAGGGGCTACGAACGCTTCCCGTAGCTTCCCCCTGGCGACTTGCTGAAGGTTGGGTTCGGCACAC
Source organism: Methylacidiphilaceae bacterium (assembly GCA_050179015.1). Classification (GTDB taxonomy): domain Bacteria; phylum Verrucomicrobiota; class Verrucomicrobiia; order Methylacidiphilales; family Methylacidiphilaceae; genus Methylacidimicrobium. The sequence continues at coordinate 36,015 of JBFXFN010000013.1, forward strand.
GAGAAGCGACCGCTGGCGCAGCTTAGGGGCTTATAGAGCGCATGAATCCGCCCATCGGAGCAGATCTCCTTCCGGTAGCTCTCCGCTTGCTGGCGTAGCTTCTCCTGCGCCCGCCATTCGAGAAGGGCGTCCACCGCCGGGTGCCCCCGATGCTCGGCCAGGGACCCTTCGGACGTGTCTTCCAAAAGCAGCCCCAACGCTTGGAGTACGGCCAACATCTGCTTTGGCGATCCGTAGGCTTTGGGAGGGGCGAATTGCGCCAGGATGGCCCCCGCCCGGTCCCGAGCCCGGATCGCTTCGGTCTGGATTTGAGCGAGCTTCACGTCATCGACCAGGAAGCCGTTGTCAATCACCTTGACCACTACCGGGAGGAGCGACCGTTCCATCTCGTAAAGACTCGTCAGCCCCGCTTCCTTGAGCCTCTCTTGAAGCACCCGGTGAAGTTCGGGCAGATACCGCACATCGTCGGCGGCATACTTGATCGCGTCATCCATCACCAAAGCGTTCGCCCAATCCACCTTTTGCCACGCGGCCTTGTCCGGCCTTGGCGGGATGTTCAGGTACCGCTGCTGCACCGCATCCAGCCCGCATGCCTCCCCATCCCCGGCCAGGAGCTTCGCTGCGGTGAAGGTGCAGTGCACATCCTTCGGGAACACCCGGCGCTTCGCAGCAGCCCACACGAGTTCATAGAGCGCGTTATGAGCCACGATCCGCCACTGGGTCATCTTCGATAGGTCCGCGATATGATTGGTCGCTAGGTCGTATACATCGACTAACACTGTGGGGGGCACGTAGGATTTCCGGTGTGCGACAAGCCGAATGCCAGTGCCGGGTCTATATGGATTCAAACCGCCATAGGTTTCAAAGTCTATGGCGTGTATAGCATCGGTGAGGTCGATCTTTAAGGTGTCGGTGCTCATTTGCTTTTTATTCTACCCATTTGCAAACATTCCGCCGAACTCATCTTCGGGGGTTTCGTCGTTTTTTGTGTAGGCAGAATTTTGAGGGTTTTCTGGCTTGGTTTCTGGGGGCGCGCTACGGTGCGGATCAGTTTGTTCTTCGGGGTTGATCCTCACCGCGCTGATCCTCACCGCGTTTTCCTCTGGTAAAAGGTCGCCGGAATCTACGGTGCGGATCAAATACGGTGAATGATCCTCACCGGCGTTTTTGCTCCACCAGGACAGCTTTTGTGCCTCGGCAATATTGTCGGGCCATTTGTAGGCAGGCATAGCGATAAAATCCCTCCTCTCATACGTCGCCCCCGGCGGGGTTGAATACCTCATTGTGGTGATGTCCCCACGATTCTTAAGCGCACTAATCGCCCGTCTAAAAGTTGCACTATCACGGTCAACCCGTAGCCCCTCGGTCGCCAGCCACGCTCGATCAAGCGGGTGGTTATACTCCTCCAATAACTCGAGGATTTTTTCCTCGATCTGTGCCACCCGGTTCTTCTCTCCGCGTCCGCTACCGGCGATATCTGCCGCGCTCCATTCGGGCCGTTCGCCTACAATTTCAAGAAAGGCTGCCTTCCCGTTGCTCTTAATGACAACCTCTCGGGCCGGAGGCTTCGCAAAGTCAGAAGACTTGACGCAGACCAGGGCCAGCTTCCCGGAGTCCTTCTCTACCTCGCCAATGCGGAGGGCGAACCGCACGTCCCGCGTTAGCCCACCCGTTCCGTAGCTGTCATGGATTGCATGGGGCTTGGGCGTCTTTCCGAGATGGTTGGTAAAGAGGCTGGTCGCCCCGACGCTTCGACAAGCTGCCGAGAAAGCCTCGGTGATCGCTACGAATTGCTCGGCATAGGTTACCTTTTCCTCGCCGTAAAACCTCCATATGGGATCGATGATCGCAAGATCCGGTTTCTTATCGCGGATGGTCTGCGCTACCTCGGGATCGGAGAGTAGAGGGTCTCTCAATTCGTCGCTGCCGTTTGGCACAGGGACAGCCCGGTTCAGAACCGCCAGCCGCTCCCCGCACGCATTTACGTCCACACCGGCGGCCTCGAATCGCGCTCTAAGGGAGTCTGGATGTTCACAGATAAAAACGACCGAACCCCCGCCATCGAGGATCAGCTTCGCCAGATAGATGCAAAGGAACGTCTTGCCGACACCCTCCACGCCGTCGAGGAGGTTGGGGGTCCCTTTCACCAGAAGGTTAGGGATGAGCCATTCCGCCGTTCGGGACGGATATTCGGAAACGGGGGTTAGACGAATCCTCCCTCCGGTAGGCGCGAGCCGGTTGGGCTCACGCAGGACCAGCGCCCCGCTCTTCTTCCGCGCCAAGTCCAGAGCGTCTTGGTAGCGGATGCTTTGGCAATGGGCATGCAAACAACGAAAGCTCCGATAGGTGGAGCCTTTATCGCTTATCCCCAGGAGAAAGCTGGAAGCCGTTCCCGGCTCCTTCTCGGTATGCTGGGCCTCATTGGGGCACCGAACATCAACCAGGAGTTCTCGGCTTCCGGGGCGCTTGTCGAGGATCTCAATCCCCGCCGAAGCGATCTCCGCGAGAATCTTCTCGGCATGGGTGCCGAAGGACACCGCTTCTTCGGGAGAGAGGTTTACCACTCCGAAAGGTCCGGGGGCGGTCTCCCCTTGGATTAGGGTCTTCGCAGGAAGCGCCTTTTGAATTCCGAGCGCAGCGCGGATCAGGGCCATGCTCACGAGCGGCAGGGGGTCCGCTCCCGCCTTGAGCACGCGATAAGCCTTGCCGTCTATCGTCGAGGGAGGGAGGGCAACGTTGCGTCCGGGGCCGAGTAGATCCACCCCAAGGGGGCAATCGGGAAAGTCTGGAACCGGTACTTTCAGAGGTTCCATCGACTCCGTCGCGTCACTTCGGATGAATAGGTGAAGCCCGCCGGAGGGCGTCTCCACCACGCGAGCGCCTTTAAGCAGCTTTCCAAGCCCTGCCCTCACAGCGCCCTTCGCCGCCTCTACCCAGACTTCCCGCTGAGATGGATCGAGATTGACCGGGAAATGGCCTAGGTCGAGGTCAATTACCGCTTCGCCGAGTTGAAGGACGCCCCCGGTGTTGTGCCCCGGAGGGATTGGAACGTTCGCCGTGAGCTTGGGCCATTCGGAAGTTACAGGAATCTTGCTGTTCGGTTTGAGCGGGTGGAAGATCATCGTTCCCTCCCTAAGGCTTGAAATTCCAGGAAAAGATCCCCGAGAGAGGCTTCTCGATTATCCGCCGAGGCTGTCGGGTCCGACGCTATTGCGGCCAATTGTCCGTAGCGGCTCATTTGTTGGCCTCTTCTCCCTGCAGAAACTTCTCCAAGTCCTTCGCAGTAACGAGCCGGAACCGGGGTCCGAGCCGCCGAGCCCGCAGTCGGCCTTCCCGTATCCATTCGTAGACAGCGCGTGGCGTAACCCCCAGAAGATAAGCCACTTCTGCAGGCCGATAGGCCAATCTCTCGGTCGAGGGCTTGGGGGAAGTCATTTCGCACCCTCCTTTCCGGGCTGAACCGTCGCATGCACAGACTTCGCGCCGGGCGGATTCGCGTTAAGGCGCTCCAAGGCATGCCGCCGCCGAGCGGTCGCACGCTGCTCCCTGGGGTCAGATTCTCTCCGGCGAAGCTCGGCTTCGACATCCTCTAAGCAAACCGCTTGGCCGGTGTAGAAGCGGGAAGTCCGCAAGACGCCTTTTCTGCAAAGGCGGATAACTACTTCAAGGGACCGCTCCAGCATGGCCGCCGCTTGTGTGCGGCCGATCCAATGGAGCGGCGCTTCGATGTTGTTTTTCATGCCCCCAGCCTAGGGGGCGCGGGTCAGCCCGTATCGTTCACAACTAGTTTTGATTCACTAAGTTTTTGCCCCCCCGGCGTGCGGAGGGCGTTTTGCAGATAGATGTAAAGATCCTCCTGCCCCGCAATCCGCTTGAATCGGGCTCCCACCGGTGCTTTCTCGGGAAGCGGATCGGTCTCTTCGCGAAGTCTCTTCCCTATTTGCACAACCTTCCCGTTGTCATCCATGCGCCAGCCCTCCTCCGTGAGTATGTGCATTACTTGATTCTTGGAGTAGCCGTGCACGAAATGAAGCTCTCGCGCCCTGGGAAACGGGGGGTCTTCATTCTGGGCTCTTCCTCCCTCGGCTCGGGCATATCGGGCCAACGTTGCGTCTAAGCTCTGTTGAAAAGCGTCTTCCTCTCGCCATTCTTTGGTCCGCTTAACACCCGCGCTTAGGGCTGATTCGTGATCGTCCGGGCTCTGCGTGTAGGACTCCGCCATGCCCAGAGAGTGAGACGTCACAGAGCCATAGACTTGGACACAATGTTCCCACGTCGCCAGAATCGTCCTGCACGTTTTTTTGGGAAGCCCCTGCGGGAGATGTTTCCTAATGCTCTGCAACTCGGCTTCATGAGCCGCCCTGCTTTCTTCCCAAGTCTTCCACATGGTGCAGCCCCCCAGGAAAAAGCAGAAGAACCGCGAAAGGGAGAGAGTCTTGGTCGCCCCTGTAAGAGTGCGATCCTTGGAAACCTTCGCTAGCTGCGCCTTTACTGCCTGGGCAACGGCGGGCGAAATGCTCTCTGCCTTCTCAACAATGTGCCCTACAAGCCCGGATAACTTGAAAATCAAGCGGTCCCGATTGCCATCCGCCAGGAGCTTCCAAAGCTCATCCCGGAAGATCAGCGCCGGGGGGTGAATCGTAGCCGCCGCCAGCGCCTTGCTCCCATCCTGCCCCGTCCCCGACCCCCTCACGATTCTTTGTTCCATCTTTATGCCATCCTTTGCTTGATTTGGACTCCCCAACCTACCGCCCGATTGATCGGGACCACGTTCGCCGCCGCCCCTGGCCGAAGCGACCAGTAGGTTTCCGCGTCTTCCTTGGTCACAAGCTCGCGGTAGTGAGCGAAGAGCATCCTGGCGTCATGCCCCGCTTGTAAGGCCGTCTTGGCCGCGTCCTGATGCAGAGCCAAGTGATAGGAGCAGAAGGAGTGCCGTAGCCCGTTCCTGGGCCAATCCTTGAGTCCCGCAACCTCCTGTAGCTTCTCCAATCGTCCCCGCAGACCCGAGGGAGATACCGGCCCCTCCGGCTTCCGGTAGGGAGCCAGCCAAGCGGCGAGAGTATCGTTCAGATCCACCAGCCGCCGAGCGCCGGTCTTCGTAGTAACCCCCTCAAGCCGCACATACCGCCCATTGACCATGCGCCAATCCAACCGCTCGATCTCGGCCATGCGAAGGCCGCCGAAGGCCCCGAGCGCCAGGACCGGCACCAAGGAAGGGTCGTTCGATTCCGCCACCGCCAGCAAGGAAGCCAGACCTTCGGGGGAGAATACCTCGGGAGGATTCCCCCGCACAGTAGCCTTGTCGGTGGCCGTTGCCGGGTTCCGGTCGATCCAGCCATGCTTCACGGCGAACGAGAAGAGAATCGCCACCGCTCGCCGGTAATTGTTCCGGGAGACGGGGCGCTTGCCCAATCCGGCCAGCCACCGGTTGAGTTCCCCCGTCTCAATGGATGGGAGCGGACGGCTTCCGAAGGAGCGCATGAATACCCCAAGGTAGCTCTTGAGATAGACTAGGTACTGATAGCTCCGCCCCGCATCCTTCATAGCCGAGAGGAGCTTGGTTACGGCTTTTTGCACCGTTACCGAGTCCTTCCGGTTCCTCACCGCGTAGAAGCGGGCAACCTCCGGCAGCGTCACCAGGGGCAGGTTGGCTTCGGCCAGAATGGCCTTGGCGTCCATAGCCTCCACCAGAAGCCGGGGGTCTACCCGTTCACCGGCCTTGCCTAACTCCTCCTGAACCCGAAGCTCCCCCTCCAGCCAAGCCTCTCCCTCCTCCTTTGTCGCAAACCATTTCTGCACCCGCCGCCCGTTGCGGTAGAGACCCACCACGTGCCAGGGCTTCCCTTCATGGAGCGCCCCCTCCACGATCCGGGGCCGCTTGTCCCGTACCCTGGTCTTCCTCATGAGACCTCCGCTTCTCTCGCGAACTCCTTCTCGCGAGCATCCTCAAACCCGCGCTTCCACCAATACCTCAGATCCTCCTCCTCCGGCGCGTAGGGGCAGCGGAAGACGTAGGACTCATAATGACCGCGCCCGTTCCAGTAGGCGATCTCCTGGGCTCCGTTATCGAATCTAACGTCATCTATCGTCAGGGGGTCCTTTTGCATTCCCCGAGACTAACAGAAATAGGCAAAAATGCAACTTAACTGACGCGATAAAATAAGCACTAGGGTAAACCGTCTAGCTTCAGGTTCTAGTGGGGAAACCCGTGGAGGTTCAAATCCTCTCGAGCGCACCAGAGGAAACAATCAAGCGAAGCAAGCAGCCATGCGGTAGCTATGCCTTTTTTACTCCGAACGTTGCGATACAAAGTCAGCGCAGCGTTTATCCACGAGCCTCTACAGCCGCCGTCTATCTGGCAGCGTGAATGGAGAAGAACGCGAAAGAAGCCAAAAAGCGTTGCCGAAATATTGCCGGGCTGGGGTAAGGATTGATGCGGTTCCGACGGTTTTTTAGGTAACCTATTGAGGCTTATAAGTTCCTGCCTATCCGGGCAAAAGATTCCAGATTCACTTGGCGGCGCCCTCCGGAATCTATCTAAAGTCTCAATAGTGCAATCACCTATCACGCCTGTGCGGCAGCCATCCGAAAAGCAGAAGGGCCGCGCCAGGCCGTGAGTTCATAGGCACCCGTCCTCACTACCCCAAAAACCATCGGAATTTCCGTTTTCCCGTCCCAGGCATCGCAGGAAGAGCCAGCCGCCCTCTCCCTTTGCAAACGTCATCGGGGATCGCGGCGATTTTCTGAGCACGGGAGGATTGTTTGTAGCCGATGCTGATTTTCGGGAAGATTTGTCGGAAGTTCTAGCGGTTCCCACTCGGAACGGGCAGAAATCAATGCGCTTTGATATGGCTGCCTCGAGGCTGTCCTTTTCCACGGAAAGAAATAGTGCCCGATGCTAGGGATAAGGACACAATGACCTTTCGATATCGGTCCGACCAGATCTTCGAAATCGTTCAAGCAGCGAAACGCTTCCGAAATGGGTACCCCAAGCCGTTTTCAGGCTACGGCGAAAAGGGAAGGAGTCTCAACGACTATCTCGATCTTGTGGAAGGGCCACTTATCAACTTGCGGCTCCATCTTCGAGGAGGGAGAGTCAATGATCCGCAGACATACGAGGCGGCTCTCATTCTCGACGATCAGCGAGTGCGGGGAATCGGCTACTCTCCAACCCGCAGAAAGCGACGTTACAAGGAAACTATTCCCGCGGGTTGGCATGAAAACCTGATCGACCCAAACTTGCCCAGTCAGGATCAGGCGTGCAATCGGCACCTCGCACTTTCGGATTTTGCGGCGATTGATTTGAAAGATTTCTTTGAAAGCGTCTGTCGCCGCTGGAACATTCAATTGTCTTCGGAGGGCGAATTATTGTGAAAACGACCAAGGAGTTTCTGAGCGCAGGATCTTGCCGCGAGGCGCTGAGTCAATTTTGGACGGAGCAAACGGATGTGGTGGAGACAAGCCAAGGGCTCGCAATCGCGCTTCCGCTGATGTACCCGGACGGCTGGCAAGTCCAACTGTTCGTGGAAGCGGTTACCCGAGCGCAAGCGGTCCTCACCGACAAGGGGAGAACTCTTGGCTGGCTGCAGGATCAAAATATCCATTTTCAAGCGGAGCAAAGTCGAACGGCCCAACTCTTGAAGAGACAGCTTGCGACTTTTGAGATCGAACAAGATGGCTTCGAATTGAGGCGAGCCATTCATCTTCCGTTGAGCGGATTGGACATACATCTCTTCGGCGAGGCCCTCGTGAGCGTCTCTCATCTCGTCTATCGATACGAGGCCCATTCACCGGTGGAAAGCGTTGCGGATAGCGCCTTGCAACGGATCTTCCGAGAGCGACAACTCACGCCAAAAAGGAATGTCGAGCTTGTCGGAAGAATCGAGAGGCAGATCCGCGTGGATTACCTAGTGGAAACAAAGATTCCCGTTGCCTGTCAGATCGTGCGTCGACGCTCATCGCTGTTGCCGTATATGGAGCAATGGGGCTTTCGTTGGAGCGATCTGAATCTCGCCCATCCCAAGCTGCTGCGGGCAATGGTCTACAATCCGGATGAGCAGGAATGGGATGAAATCTCTCTGCACATCGGCCAGAAATCGTGTGATCTCTTCGCCTCCTATTTTGAAACGGAGAAGCTCCACGATTTCCTGGACAGGGCCTCTCATGGGGATTGAATCCGCCGGTGCGGTGTGCAGTGGACCCCAAAGGCAGGACAGGTGTCCTCGAACCTTAAGTTGCCTCCGTCACTTGGGACCCGGCAGTCGGGGATCACGCCGATTGCTCCAAGCAGAGCAGACTTGAGGCTCCGTAATAGGTGTCTTCGAGTGTCGGGATCGCCCCGATTCTTCGGCCAAAGCCGCCCGAATCGGCTTGGCAGCCTTCGATCTGAGAGGTGAGAGCGGTCTTGGCATCCCCTTTCGGGCGGCGCCGACAAGCGGCCAGAATCGTAAGCCCGCTCAGAATCCCTTCAAGGCTCTCCGCCTCCGCGGAAAAAGGAGAGGAGAGCGGCGAGAGGCCCAGTTTACGGCTGGCGAGGGGAAGAAGAGGTTGAAGATCAACCGGGAGCGAAAAGATCCTGCAAACTGTCCAGGCGTGCCGGGAATCGATCAGGTTTTCCCGATCTTTGAGGAAGGCCCCGGATTCTCCTCGCAGGCTGGAGAGCAGGGAGGCCAGCTTGCTTCGCCAGGAGGCGGCCGGAGTCAAGCAGAGCCATTCGCAGAGCTCGGCCAAGCGGGATAGGTCCCGCAGGAGTCCGCTGGCGTCCCAATCTTGAATCGCTTCTTCGGATGGGAGCCGGAAGGAAGCCAGGAGTCGTTCGGCCGTTGCGCGAAGGTCTGCTTCTCGCTTTTGTCCCAGGAAGCGGATGGTTCGTTCGTAGGACCAGAGTGCTGTAAGTGAACCGCTCCAGGGAAGAGCCGCACTCTGTTGTGCAAGCCAGTTCTTCAGCGCTCCCATTTCGGAGGGTTCGGCTCCCAGGACGTGGAGGGAGGCCAGGGCCCATCCGGCGTCGTAGAGGTTTGATTCCTCGCTGTAGTCCGACCGGTAGAAACAGAAGCCCCCGTCGCGGCATTGGCAGCGGATCACATAGCCCTGGCACTTCGCTTTCCAGCTCATCTGTCCGGGAGAGAGGCTCTCAGACGGCAAGGGATCCGGGCAAGCCGATCGTTCGCACGGGAGCGAGTGCATAGAAGGGGAGATCTCCGATGGAACTGCCGGCGGTCTGCTCAAGGCGATCTTGGCTCCAAGGGCGGCTTGATGCCTGTTATTACAGGATAACCCCGCATGAGAAAGGGAGAAGTTCCCCGATAGCGCAGAACCCCTCGCAGCGTAGATTGTAAAACCTCTCGTGAATGCTTTCCGGAAATTGACGAAGATCCGCTGGCGCGATGGCGGGGGAAACGGCGCGCTTCGGGTAGGGGAAACCAGCCCCAAGGACGAGGGGAGGGGGCTCTGCCGCCTGGGGACGCGGGAGATGCGCTCCTTAGTCCTCCAGCCGGGAGAGGTCGTGGCGATCGAGGGGAAGAGGAGAACGGTTGGAGTCGTCGCTGCGTGGGAAGGCTCGGAACAAGCGGAAGAAAAGGCCGTACTCCTCGATCCCATCCTCCGAGGAAACGCCGGGGTTGGACTGGGGGAGAAGGTCTCCCTTTGCAAAATTGAGGCCAAGTTTGCCCGGCGGGTGATTCTCGCCCCCTTCTCCTCGGCTTGGGTTCCCCTGGAGCAGCGGGAGAAGGAGGAACTACCGCGCCAGCTCGTAGGGCGTCCTCTGGCGGTAGGGGATCGAGTGCGAATCCCGCTTTTTAAAAGAGGACCTACGGATTTCCTAGTGGCGCAGACCGAGCCCGACGGACCGGTGGTCGTCGCCGCATCGACCGAGTTGCGCGTGGAGGCATGGAGGGGTCGGGAGGCAGGACCTGGGATGGTCGGTTATGAGGATGTGGGAGGGCTCCACCGCGAGATGCAGCGGGTTCGGGAAATGGTCGAACTGCCGCTGCGCCACCCGGGGCTTTTCGAGCGCTTCGGGATAGGCGCCCCTAAGGGGGTTCTGCTCCACGGTCCGCCAGGTTCGGGGAAGACCTTGATTGCCCGGGTCGTCGCGAACATGACGAAGGCGAGCTTCTTTCCGATCAGCGGTCCCGAGATCCTTGACAAACACTACGGGGAAGCCGAGGCCCGGCTGCGGCGGATCTTCGAGGAGGCGGAGCGGAAGGCGCCGAGCATCATCTTTTTCGATGAGATCGACGCGCTCGCTCCGAAGAGGGAGACAGTCGTCGGCGAAATGGAAAAGCGAGTGGTCGGCCAGCTCCTCTCTCTAATGGATGGTCTTCGGGCGCGAGGCCAGGTAGTCGTGCTCGGGGCGACCAACCTGCCTAACCTGCTCGATCCGGCGCTTCGACGCCCGGGTCGCTTCGATCGCGAAATCACGATTGGAATTCCTGACCGGAAGGGACGGCTTGAAATCCTCAGGATCCACAGCCGCCGGATGCCGCTGGCCGACGACGTGGACCTCGAGGAGTTCGCGGAGCGTACTCACGGCTACCTGGGCGCCGATCTCGAATTGCTCTGCCGGGAGGCGGCGATGGCCTCGCTCCGGGAGTTTCTTGCCCGCGGGTCGCGAGAAGCGAAAGACACGGCAGCGGAGGCACGCTCCCAGGATCCGGAGGTCGCACGGGCCCATTTCCTGGAAGCCCTGCGCCAAGTCGAACCCTCGGCGCTGCGGGAGGTGATGGCCGAGGTGCCCGACGTCCGCTGGGGAGACATCGGGGGACTGGAAGAAGCGAAACGGGAGCTGCGGGAGGCGCTCGAGTGGCCGCTGCGTCATGCGCAGCTTTTCAAGCATGCCGGGGCGAAGCCAGCCAAGGGGATCCTGCTCCATGGCCCCCCTGGGACGGGGAAGACGCTGTTGGCCAAGGCGGCCGCGACGGAGAGCAACGCCAACTTCATCGGGATCAAGGGGCCGTCACTCATATCCAAGTGGGTCGGGGAATCGGAACGAGGAGTGCGGGAGATTTTCCGCCGGGCTCGGGGCGCGGCCCCTTGCGTCGTCTTCCTCGACGAGATCGACGCCCTTGCCCCGGCTCGCGGAGCGGGCGGAGACAGTCGGGTGATGGAGCGGGTGGTGGGAGCTCTTCTCACCGAGATGGACGGGATGGAGGAGCTGCACGGGGTCGTGGTGCTCGGGGCGACCAACCGGATCGACATCATCGACCCGGCCATTCTGCGGCCGGGGCGCTTCGACCTGATCATCCCGCTCTTGCTGCCGGACGCCCGGGAACGTCGAGAAATTCTTCAGGTCCATCTGCGTGGGAGGCCGGTCGATTCCGGAGTCGACTTAGGAGTCCTGGCTGCACAGACCGAAGGATATTCGGGCGCCCAGATCGAAGCGGTCTGCCGCAAAGGGACCATGATCGCGATTCGGGAGTACCTGGAGGTCAGCGAGAGGGAACCTGCGGATCCCACCTTCCGCGGCTACCGGCTGAAGATGGCTCACCTGGAAGAGGGGGTCCGCTGGCTGTCCCGAAGCCATTCGTTTGCCTCTTCGGCTTGATGAGCTTTCGGGCTCGGGCTATCGTCCCGGCGCAGCTGCGGACGGACCGATAAAATGCCGCGCAAGGCCCTGGTTTTAACGAGTAGGAGGCTCAGCTACCGGTAGCACCAGACCCAGAGCTGCTCGGATAAATCGCCGGAGACGCGCGAATAGCGTCTCTTTTCGGCGGGGGTGAACAGGATCAGGCCGGTACCGCCATGGACCGCAGCCACCCTTTCGACGGGCCGCCAAGTCGAATCGATGAGCCGGGTCTCGTCGATGTAGATCGATCCGAGGATATGATAGCGTGCCGGAGTGCCCCGCAGGTAGATCGGCATCCCGGGCTTCTCATCGAATTCCGGCCCGATCCGTTTTTGGATCGGACCCTTGTTCTGCGCATGGGTAACGCCCGGAACATCATACCAGTACGCTTTCGAAGCCCACGCCGACGCGCCTAGAATCAGCCAGATGGCCGCGATTGCGGCAGCACTGCCAACGGCCCTTAGGTGCATAACTCCTTATGAGAAGAGACGAGCATCAATGCAAGCTCCAACTGAGCGCAAGGCGTTGCGCGCCGAGGAGCTTGTCCGTCGATGGGAAAGACTCGTCGCCGACCGTTCGCAGGCAACGAGGACAAAGCGTCGTCTGGAGAGGACAACGGATGTCCGACCGGAGGAGGCAAACTGCCTCGCATGATAACGCAGAGTATCTTCTTTGTTCCCAAATTCGGATCG
>JBFXFN010000014.1:0-45450 GCA_050179015.1 Methylacidiphilaceae bacterium
TGGAGAAGAAACGCTTTTTTCCCTCGCTCCATTTCTCAAAGCCCCTCATCGAGCATCGAGGGCTCGAACAAGCTGGTCTCTATTCGAGCCCGACCGGTGCTGGAGCTGCGTGGATCTGCGAGGAACGCCGCCAGGAAGTGGCGCGTGTACCGGCAAGCTGCAGCACTCGTTCACTTGGTCGTGTAGCCGCCATTGATCAGAATGGTCTGGCCGGTAAGCCACCAGCCATCGCTGACCAAAAAACGGATGAAGGGCGCGATATCCTCGATCTGAGTCAAGCCCGTCTTTGTAAACGCAGACAAGGCCGCCGCCGTTTTGTGGTAGGCGACGGCGTCCTCGCTCTCTTGTCCGTAAAAGAAGGGAGTATCCATGGGCCCCGGCCCGACCGCCGTCACTGAGATGCCCCGCGGTCCGAACTCCTTCGCCGCCGCCCGGGTGAAGTGCTCCACCGGCGCCTTGGTGCCGGCGTAGGAGGCGTAAAACGGGGTAAAGGCTCCAAGGAGCGAAGTGACCAAGGTGCAGATCTTGCCATGGTCGTTGAGGTGCCGACCCGCCTCCTTGAGAAAGAAGAATGCCGCCTTCGCATTGACGGCGTTCATCTCGTCGAACTCGGCCTCGCTCGTTTCGAGGATCGGTTTCTTCAGGACCTTGCCGACCGTATTGATGGCGATGTCGGGTCGGCCGAAAGCTGCGACGGCATCGGTGAAGAGCTTGGCTACCGCGTCGGCGGAGGTCAGATCTCCGGAGAGCGCGAGGCCCTTGGCTCCCGCCTTCTCGATCGCGGCGACGGTCGCCTCGGCGGCGGCCTTGTCGGCGGCGCTACGGTAGTGAATGACGACCGCCTTTGCTCCCTGCTCGGCCAGGTCGCGTGCGATCAGGCCCCCCAGGTTCTTGGCTCCTCCGGCAATCAACGCGATCTTGCCTTGGATGCGATGTTTGTCGGACATAAGTGCGCCTTTTGCGTTGGACTTGCATCATCATCTACGATGAGCGGCCTCCGGCGGTCAAGAGGCCTTTGGTTGCCCGCGGGCCGGCGGTGAACAATTCTCTCTCAAGATCCCCGTCGCGCTTCCGGACCGTGTCCTGCACCGGCTCCGCTCACGGAAGGGACAGGGAGGAAGGAAGTCCTGAAGAGAGAAAAAAAGCTCCTCGACAGGATCGGCGGGGGAGGCCATTCTTGTCATCACATGACGAGCGTCCTTACGGCCCGTGCGAGCCGAGATTTGCGACGCTTATTCCAAAACTCGCGATAGGATTTCCGCATGGCCCATCTCGCCCGCATCGTCCCTAAAGGCATCGCTCGGTGCTCCGCCATCTTCCTGTTAGGAGCCGGTCCCGCGGTCTTTGGACAAGAGCCGGGCGCGGCGGCGACCGAAGAGAGGGCGATGCACGGCTACCATCATAGCTTCCATGACGTCGGAAAGTTCGCGAAGCTTTTCGAATCGAAGGAGAGGGACAAGTGGCAAGAGCCGGAGCGGGTTGTAGAAGCTCTTGCGCTAAAGCCGGGGTCTTCCGTAGCCGATCTCGGTGCCGGAACCGGGTATTTTACCCGGAGGTTTTCGAAGACGCTCGGGGAGCGGGGAAAGGTCTACGCGCTCGATTCCGAGCCGGCGATGGTGGACTACTTGAAGAAGGAAGTCCAAGAGAAGAACCTCAGGAACGTTATCGTTAAGCTGGTGAAGCCCGGCAGTCCCGGCCTCGATGATCATTCGGTCGAGCTCATCTTTATCTGCGCGGTCCTCCACCATGTCGATCATCGGATCGAATATCTGCGGAAGCTCTCGGAGTGTCTCCAGCCGGGAGGGAGGGTCGCCCTGATCGATTTCAAGCCGAACTCGCCCGTCGGCCCGCCCCAAGCGCATCGGATTCCGGAGGAAGAAGCCAAGGAGGAATTTAAGCTGGCCGGCTACCGGCTTCTGAAGGAGCACGACTTTTTGCCCTACCAATACTTCCTCGAGTTCGTCCGGGAGTAGTAGCGAACGGCAGAGGCGAATGCGAAGGGGGTCGATTCGCGCGATCGGCCCGTCACTCCGCGCGAAACTTCGCTGGCAAGAGAGGTCGCTTTTGCCAAAAATGGCTGTAATCGATAAAAATTTTTGCCTAGATTGTAAAACGAAAGATTGGTTTCTCTTTGGATTGGGGCTAGAAGTTTTATCAGTAACCCATCGATGTCAGACTCAGACGATCTTTCGCCCCATTTGCTGAATTCCGTCCCTTCGTCTAGGTGCATCCTCGTGAGAATTTGCGGGTAATCGTATGAATTGGCCAACGACTATTTTTTTGATTTCCACCCTGCTGGTCACCTTAACGGCGACCCCGGCCTATGCCATCCTCTACGGGATCGATTGGTACCAGTGGCTGCTTTTTTTCGGCTTATTCCTGGCGACCGGATTGAGTATCACCCTCGGCTATCATCGCCTCTTTTCTCATCGATCCTTCCAGGCAAGATGGCCGGTGCGCCTCTTCGTGCTGCTCTTTGGGGCGGCCTCCTTTGAGGGATCGGCGATTTCGTGGGTATCCGATCATCGGTACCACCACAAACATGTCGATCACGATGAGGATCCCTACGACATCCGCAAGGGTTTTTTCTACGCGCACATGGGGTGGCTCTTCGTCAAGCTGCAACCCCAGCGTTCCTTGGATAACGTGCGGGATCTCCTCTCTGATCCACTCTGCCGGTGGCAGGACAAATGGGTGGTGCCCCTGGCATTCCTGGTGGGCTTCGGCCTGCCTACCGGCTTGGGCGCTCTACACGGCGGATGGATTGGTGCCTTGGGAGGATTCCTGGTCGGGGGTGTCGCCCGCGTGGTGGCCGTGCAACAGATGACCTTTTTTATCAACTCGCTCTGCCACATGATCGGGGATCAGCCGTATTCGCTTCGCTGCACCGCTCGGGATAGCTGGATCATGGCGCTTTTTACCTTCGGGGAGGGCTACCACAATTTCCATCATGAGTTTCAGCACGATTACCGCAACGGGGTGAAACCGTGGCACTGGGATCCGACGAAATGGACGATCTGGCTCCTCAACCGGATCGGTCTCGTCAGCAACTTGCGGCGGGTTCCGTCGGAGAAGATCCTTTTGGCGGAGCTGGTGGCGGCGCAGCAGAGGATCAATTCCCATCTCTCCCGCTTTGCGGCTCACGAATCGATGTGCCGCATCGCAGCAGCTTGGCATGAGTGCTTGCGCCAGGTGGCGGCTTCGCTCTCTGCCTACCGGGAAGAGGTGAGTTCGGCGATCGAAGAGAAAAAGCGTCTCTCGCACGAGGCGCTTCTGATGATCCGGCGAGAGCTTCAGCTTGCGCTGGCCCACCTGAAGCTGGGAATGAGCTTGATGGCGTCCTAACAGACTGCCGGAAGGAGGCGCAGAAGGTCGTGGCCCTGCGGCGAGCGCTTCCGCTTGGTGACGAAGGCGGTGATGGGTTGGCGGAGAGCCTCGGCCTGCGTAAGCGAGAGATCGATGCCCAGTTGCCGATACCCCCACTGGATTGCGCGCGGACCGGAATGCTTCCCCAAGACCAGTTCGTGGGAGCGGCCCAACTCCGCGGGATCGAACGTCTGATAGTTCCAGGGATCCTTGAGGAGCCCGTCGATGTGGATCCCCGATTCGTGGGTGAAGACGGCTCTTCCGACAATGCTCTTGGCTTCGGGAATCGGACGCCCTGAAATTTCGGCCACGAGCAGGGAAAGTTCGAGAAGCGAGTCACTCCGCACGCCGCAGTCGATCCGGCTGCCGTAACGCAGGGCTGCCACGACCTCTTCCAGAGGAGCATTGCCCGCGCGCTCACCTAAGCCGTTGACGGTCACGCTGATGTGCGTAGCGCCTGCCCGGTAGGCGGCCAGGGAGTTCGCGGTCGCCATACCTAGATCGTCGTGCGCGTGGATCTCGATGTCGATGTCCACCGCCCGACGGAGCTTGCGGATCGACCGGAAGGTCGTGAATGGATCGAGGATCCCGAGGGTGTCGGCGAATCGATAGCGCGAGGCCCCGCCAGCTTGGGCTGCCTCCGCGATCCGAAGGACAAAATCCATGTCGGCGCGCGAGGAGTCTTCCCCTCCGACGGCGACCTCCAAGCCGAGTTCGCGCGCTTCTCGGGTGAACCGGCGCACCGCCTCGAGCACCCAGCCGCGCGACTTTTGCAGCTTTTTCTCGATCTGGAGATCGGAAACCGGCACGGAAAGATTGGCGAAACGGATCGGCAGAGTTTGGATCGCCGCGAGGTCGGCGGGATGCATCCTTCCCCACGAGATGAGCCGACAGGAGGGATGCGCAATGGCCGCAATCGAGCGGAGAGTCTGCTGCTCCTCCATCCCCATCGCGGGAATGCCCGCCTCGATCTCGGGTATCCCGGCGGAGATGAGAGCCTTGGCCAGACGGAGCTTCTCTCCTCGCGAAAAAGCGACGCCGGGAGCCTGCTCCCCGTCTCGAAGCGTGGTGTCGACCAGCCGCGGAGCCGATCGTGCTTTGAGTGGAGTAGCCATGTTCGAGCGAGTTTTAGCAGGAAACATGCCATGGGCCGGCTCGCGGGGATCGGGACGAACAGACTGCAAGGCCTGTTCGCTTTCCGACATTGCTTCATCGTTTGTTGGCTTTAGCACGTTGCCGACAAGAAGAGCCGCTGGAGTGAACGCCGTGTCTGCGCAGGGCCGGACCTTCTCCGCCTCCGCAAGAGTTGCTTAGCCCCATAAAGGAGAGCAGCGGAGCATCTTCCTAGGTGCAGCACCGTACCCTCTGCCCGGCCGGGAGACGTTGGCACGCGATCTGCTCGATCCTTAGCGTAGCGCCGAAGGGTGAGAGCGGAATGATCGCCCTCCGGGAAAAAGGACAAAGAAAACAAGGGAGATCAAGCATGAGCGAACTGCGACAAATTGCCTTCTATGGAAAGGGAGGGATCGGGAAGTCGACTACCTCTCAAAACACTCTTGCCGCTTTGGCGGAACTGGGACAACGCATTCTAATCGTCGGGTGCGATCCGAAAGCGGACTCCACTCGATTGATCCTGCATTCGAAGAATCAGGACACGATCCTTCATCTGGCCGCGGAGGCCGGGAGCGTGGAGGACCTCGAGATCGAGGACGTGATGAAGACCGGGTACAGGAATATCCGCTGCGTCGAGTCGGGCGGGCCCGAGCCGGGAGTCGGCTGTGCCGGTCGAGGGGTCATCACATCGATCAACTTCCTCGAAGAAAACGGAGCCTACGAGGGAATCGACTATGTCTCCTACGACGTCCTCGGAGACGTAGTCTGCGGCGGATTCGCGATGCCGATTCGCGAGAACAAGGCGCAAGAGATCTACATCGTCATGTCGGGTGAGATGATGGCGATGTACGCCGCAAACAACATCTCCAAGGGAATTCTCAAGTATGCCAACTCGGGCGGGGTGCGGCTCGGCGGGCTCATCTGCAACGAGCGGCAGACCGATCGGGAATTGGAGTTGGCCGAAGCGCTAGCCGGCAAGCTTGGCACGACCCTCATCCACTTCGTTCCTCGCGATAACGTGGTGCAGCACGCCGAGCTCCGCCGGATGACGGTGATCGAGTATGCGCCTGAATCGAAGCAGGCGGATGAGTATCGGGCCCTGGCGAAGAAGATCCATGAGAACAAGGGCAAAGGAATTATCCCGACGCCCATCACGATGGACGAGCTCGAAGACCTGCTGATGCAGTTCGGCATCATGAAGCGGGAGGACGAGTCGCTGGTAGGAAAGGCCGCGGAAGAAGCGGTCCTCTGTGCCTAGGGATCCAATGGAAGGAGTACGGCCGGCCGGGTAGGCGGTTCCCGGCCGGCGGTCACCTGCCTGCCCGTAAGTCTAAAAACCGCGGAGGAGAAGAGAGACATCATGAGCCTGACAACGTCTGTGGCGGAGAAGAGCGAAGAATTGAGCGAGCGGAACCGCCAATTGATCGAAGAGGTGATCAAAGCCTACCCGGAAAAGGCGGTGAAGAAGCGCGCGAAGCACTTAGGGGTTTTCGAGGAGGGGAAGCCCGATTGCGGGGTCAAGTCCAACCTCAAATCGCTGCCGGGAGTGATGACGATCCGGGGTTGCGCTTACGCGGGCTCAAAAGGGGTAGTCTGGGGCCCGATCAAGGATATGATCCACATCAGCCACGGCCCCGTCGGCTGCGGGCAATACTCCTGGGCTTCGCGAAGGAACTATTACATCGGAACGACCGGTGTGGATAGCTTCGTGACCATGCAGTTCACCACCGACTTCCAGGAGCGTGACATCGTCTTCGGAGGCGACAAGAAGCTCGCGAAGGCTCTCGAGGAGCTCCAGGAGCTCTTCCCCTTGAACAAGGGGATCACGATCCAATCCGAGTGCCCCATCGGCCTGATCGGCGACGATATTGAAGCAGTTGCCAAAGCAAAGACCAAGGAGTTCAACGGCAAGACGATCGTGCCCGTCCGCTGCGAGGGATTTCGCGGCGTCTCGCAGTCGCTCGGCCACCATATCGCCAACGACACGATCCGGGATTGGGTATTGGACAGGGCGTCCGGAAAGGAGCCCGAGTGGGTTTCGACTCCCTATGACGTGGCGATCATCGGCGACTACAACATCGGCGGAGACGCCTGGTCGTCCCGAATCCTGCTCGAGGAGATGGGCCTCCGAGTGGTTGCGCAGTGGTCGGGCGATGGAACGCTCAAAGAGCTCGAGCGGACTCCCAAGGTAAAGCTCAACATCCTCCATTGCTACCGCTCGATGAACTATATCTCCCGCCATATGGAGGAGAAGTTCGGAATTCCCTGGGTGGAATATAACTTCTTCGGTCCGACGAAAATCGAGGAGTCGCTGCGCAAGATTGCCGGCCACTTCGACGACAAGATCAAGGAAGGGGCGGAGCGCGTCATCACCAAGTATCGTGCGATGGCAGACGCGGTCATCCATAAGTTCCGGCCCCGCCTCCAAGGAAAGAAGGTCATGCTCTTTGTGGGCGGCCTGCGTCCGCGGCATGTGATCGGAGCCTATGAGGACCTGGGCATGGAAGTGATCGGAACCGGCTATGAATTCGGCCACAACGACGACTACCAGAGGACGACCCACTATGTGAAGGATGGCACGCTGATCTACGACGACGTCACCGGATACGAGTTCGAGAAGTTCGTCGAGAAGTTGGAGCCCGATCTCGTCGGCTCCGGGATCAAGGAAAAGTATGTATTCCAGAAAATGGGTGTGCCTTTTCGCCAGATGCACTCCTGGGACTATTCGGGTCCCTACCATGGCTATGACGGGTTCGCCATTTTCGCCCGAGACATGGATATGGCGATCAACAGCCCGGTCTGGGGGCTGACCAAGGCACCCTGGAAGAAGGAGTAAGCGGCGCACAAAGAGGCTCCGGGAAGAAATCCACAAAAAATAAAGGGAGGCGATATGGACACAGACGGAGAGACCAAGAGTCAGAATTCGGAACAGGTTCTCGACCACTTTCATCTCTTTCGGCAGCCGCAATACTTGGAGATGTTCGAGCGGAAGAAGCAGCAGTTCGAAGACCCAGCGTGCGCCGAAGAAGTCGAGCGGATCCGCGAGTGGACAAAGACCAAGGAATACCGGGAGAAGAACTTCGCCCGCGAGGCGATCACGATCAATCCCGCGAAGGCCTGTCAGCCTCTGGGGGCGATCTTCGCGGCGGTCGGTTTCGAGGGAACGTTGCCCTTCGTCCACGGCTCGCAAGGGTGCGTCGCCTACTTTCGGAGCCATTTCAGCCGACACTTCAAGGAGCCGAGCGGCTGCGTCTCCTCCTCGATGACCGAAGATGCGGCGGTCTTCGGCGGGCTTAACAATATGATCGACGGTCTGGCCAACAGCTACGCCCTCTATAAGCCGAAGATGATCGCGGTCTCCACGACCTGCATGGCGGAGGTGATCGGAGACGATCTCAATGCCTTCATCAAGAATGCGCGCGAGAAGGGCAGCATTCCCCGGGACTTTGACGTTCCCTTCGCCCATACCCCTTCGTTCGTGGGCAGCCATATCACCGGGTATGACAATATGATGAAGGGGATTCTCGAATACTTCTGGGACGGGAAGGCGAAGACCGTCCCTCCGCTCGAGCGGCAGCCGAACGGAAGGATCAACCTGATCGTCGGCTTCGACGGCAACGTGGTTGGCAATGTCCGGGAGCTCCGGCGGCTTCTCGATCGGATGGGGGTCGACTACCTGATCGTCTCGGACAACAGCGATGTCTGGGATACGCCGACCGACGGGACCTTTCGGATGTATGACGGCGGAACGAAGCTCTCCGAGATTTCCGAGGCCCTTCACTCCAAGGCGACGATCTCGATGCAGAGCTTCTGCACGCCCAAGACCCTCCCGTTCATAGAGAAGAAGGGGCAGGAGACGGTCGCATTCCATTACCCGATCGGAGTAGCCGCTACCGACCGCTTCCTGCAAGAGGTCTCCCGGCTCTCGGGGCGGCCGATTCCCGAGGAGCTCGAAAGGGAGAGAGGCCGGCTCGTCGATGCGATCGCCGATTCCACTGCTCACATCCACGGCAAACGGTTTGCAGTCTACGCCGATCCCGACGTAGCACTCGGAATCGCGGGATTCCTGCTTGAGCTCGGGGCGGAGCCCTCCCACATCCTCGCCACAAATGCCGATGAGACATGGGGGGAGAAGGTGCGCGAGCTTTTGGCCTCGTCTCCGTTTGGAGCTCATTGCCAGGTGTATCCTGGGAAGGACCTCTGGCATCTGCGCTCGCTTCTTTTCACGGAGCCGGTCGACTTCGTGATCGGAAACACCTATGCGAAATATCTTGAGCGAGACACCGGGACGCCGCTCATCCGGCTCGGATTCCCGATCTTCGATCGACATCACCACCACCGTTACCCGGTCTGGGGATATCAGGGCGGACTCAATGTGCTCGTCTGGATCTTGGATAAGATCTTTGACGAGATGGATCGGAATACCAACGTTCCCGCGAAGTCGGACTATAGCTTCGACATCATTCGCTGAACGGAGGCTTCTCGAAAGGAGCTCTGGATGAGCAACCTATCGGAAAAGGTGCAGGCTGTTTTCCAGGAGCCGGGCTGCGCCAGGAATCAGGCGAAGTCGGAGAAGGAGCGGAAGAAGGGCTGCACCAAGCAGCTCCAGCCGGGCGCAGCCGCCGGAGGCTGCGCCTTCGACGGCGCGAAGATCGCTCTCCAGCCGATCACCGATGTGGTTCACCTCGTCCACGGCCCGATCGCCTGCGAAGGGAACTCCTGGGACAATCGCGGTTCCAAATCTTCCGATTCACTGCTCTACCGGATGGGCTTCACGACGGACATTCGGGAGATGGATGTGGTCTACGGTGGAGAGAAGCGGCTCTTCCGGGCGATCAAGGAGGCCATCGAACGATATGATCCGCCGGCGGTCTTCGTCTATCAGACCTGCGTGCCCGCCCTGATCGGCGACGACATCGAAGCCGTCTGCCAAGCGGCGCGCAGGCAGTTTGGGCGGCCGGTCGTCCCGGTCGTCTCTCCCGGCTTCGCCGGAAGCAAGAACTTGGGCAATAAGCTCGCCGGGGAGGCTCTGCTCGATCATGTGATCGGGACCGAGGAGCCGGCCTATACGACCCCCTACGATGTCAATATCGTTGGAGAGTACAACTTGGCGGGCGAGCTCTGGCAGGTGCAGCCGCTCCTGGACCAGCTGGGCATTCGGATTCTGGCGTGCATTTCCGGGAATGCCAAATATCGCGAAATCGCCTCTTGCCACCGGGCGAGGGCGACGATGCTGGTCTGCTCGAAGGCGATGATCAACATCGCCCGCAAGATGGAAGAGCGGTACGGAATCCCCTTTTTTGAGGGCTCCTTCTACGGGATTTCCGACATGAGCGATGCGCTCCGGAATCTGGCCGGGCTGCTGGTCCGGCGGGGAGCTCCCGAAGATCTTCTGTCCAAGACCGAGCTGCTGATCCGGCGGGAGGAGCAGAAAGCCTGGGGGAGGCTGAAGGAGTACCAGAAGCGGCTCGCCGGGAAGCGCGTGCTCTTGATCACCGGAGGGGTCAAGTCCTGGTCGGTCGTCTCCGCCCTGCAGGAAGTGGGAATGGAGGTCGTCGGCACAAGCGTGAAGAAGTCGACCGAGGAGGACAAGGAGCGGATCAAAAAGCTCATGGGCGATGAGGCACATATGATCGAGGAGATGACGCCCCGGGAGATGTATCGGATGCTCAAGGAGGCGCGGGCCGACATCATGCTCTCCGGCGGGCGCTCGCAGTTCGTCGCCTTGAAGGCGAAGATGCCTTGGCTCGACATCAACCAGGAGCGCCACCATGCCTATGCCGGCTACGAGGGGATGGTCGCCCTGGTATCCGAGATCGACCGGGCGCTCCGCAATCCGGTCTGGCAGGAGGTGCGGCTCCCGGCTCCGTGGACGGAAGAGTAGGGGGGTGGACGAAGGAGAAGCATGGCGGACGTCACTATTTCCAAGAAAGCGTGTAGCGTCAGCCCGCTTAAAATGAGCCAGCCGATCGGCGGGGCTCTCGCCTTCCTGGGCATTCACGGTTGCATGCCGGTCCTGCACGGCTCTCAGGGATGCACCGCGTTCGGGCTGGTCCTCTTCGTTCGCCACTTCCGGGAGATGATCCCGCTGCAGACCACCGCCATGAACGAAGTGACGACCATTCTCGGCGGGATGGAGAATATCGAACAGGCGCTCTTGAATCTTGCGCAGCGCGCGAAGCCGCAGATCGTGGGAATCTGTTCCACGGGGCTGACCGAGACGAAGGGCGACGACGTCGTGGGCTACCTGAAGCTCATTCGCCAACGGAGGCCTGAATTAGCCGATCTTCCGGTCGTCTACGTGTCGACGCCGGACTTTGCCGGAGCCTTTCAGGACGGATGGGCGAAGGCCGTGGCGCAAATCGTCGAAGGACTGGTCGAGCCGGCCGAAACGCGGATCGAAGACCAGGTTAACCTATTGGCCGGAAGCCATTTGAGTCCCGGGGACCTAGAGGAGATTCGAGAGATGGTCGAATCCTTCGGTCTCCGCCCGATCCTCTTGCCCGATCTATCGGGATCGCTGGACGGACATATCCCGGAGGAGTTCACCCCGACGACCTTGGGCGGCACCCGGCTCGAGGAGATCCGCAAGATGGGCTCTTCCCGGGCGACCATCGCCATTGGAGAGCAGGTGCGCGGTGCCGCCTTGGCTCTCGAGATGAAGACGGGGGTTCCGCACGTCCTGGTCGACCGGCTCGTGGGGTTGCGGGCGGTCGATCGCTTTCTCCATCTTCTCGCCGAGCTCTCCGGCCGTCCGGTTCCCCCAGTCTACCGCCGTCAGAGGTCGCAGTTGGTCGACGCGATGCTCGACGGCCACTTCTTTCTCGGCGGGGTGAAGGTTGCCATCGGCGCGGAGCCTGATCTCCTGCAAAACGTGGGCCACTGGCTTGCCGAGCTCGGGTGCGAAATTAAGGCCGCGGTTTCGACGACCGAATCGATCGTTTTCGCCGATCTGCCGGTGGAGCGGGTCCGAATCGGAGATTTGGAGGACCTGGAGCGGGAGGCCCTCGGATGCCAGCTCCTGCTCACGCATTCCCATGGACGCCAGATGGCGGCCCGCCTTCGTATGCCCTTTTGTCGGATCGGCCTTCCCATCTTTGACCGGCTGGGAGCCGCCCACAAGCGGCTGGTCGGCTATCGGGGCAGCAGAGATTTTCTCTTCGAGGTCGCCAATCTGCTCATCGCGGCGCGTGAAGAGGAGGAGGGATCGTATTTGCCAGGGAGGCTGCCTCATGGTGAGGCAGAGCTGGCGAGCCAGCGGGAGAATCAGGCGGTGGAATGAAATGAAAGTAGCCTTTGCGACACAGGACGGAGTCCGGGTGAACGCCCATTTCGGCTGGGCGAAGACGATCGCGATCTACGAGGTAAACGAGATCGAAGCACGCCATTGGAAAACGGTCGAGTTTTCCGGGGATTTGGAGGAGGACGGCAACGAAGACAAGCTCGAACCTAAACTCGCAGCGATCCAGGATTGCGCCATTCTCTACGTGGCGGCCATCGGGGCCTCCGGAGCCGCCCGGGTGGTGGCGCAGAAGATTCATCCGGTGAAGGCGAAGGATCTGGAGCCGATCCGGGAGATCCTGGAAAGCCTCCAGGAGGTTCTCCGAGGCACCCCACCGCCCTGGTTGAGGAAGGCCCTTTCGAAAGGCAAGGAGAGAACGTTTGATTTCGAGGAGGAGATGGAGTGAAGACGCCTAGCGAGTTGGAGAGCGGGAAGAAGGAGCTGCAGGAAGCGTTTCTGCGGGAGCTCGTGAAGCAGCAGCGGGCCCAGGACACCTACGGGGTCTGGGATGGGAAGAAAGACGAGGAGCTGCTCGAACCCTTCCTTCTCGATGCGGAGAAGCGAAAGCAGATTCCCATCGTGGGCGATCCCGATCCGGAAACCCTCGAGCGGGTGGAGATGTTCTTCAATGCGGTGGGGCTCACCATCGAGCGAAAGACCGGGATCATGGTCATGCCGATGATGACGATGCACCACGAAGGCTTCGGAAAAATGGTTCTTCTGGCGGGCCGGCTGGCGGTCGTCAACAAGGTCCTCCGCGACGTCCATCGCTTTGGATTCCCCGGCCGGGAGAAGCTCGGGGAGGCGGGGGAAAGGTATGTTGCGGCGGCTCTCGAGATGATCGAGAGGTTTCCGGAGGTCGCCCGCTTCGGGGGATAAGGTCCTATGGCCGCCGGCGCGCCCGTTTCTCCAAGCATACCCGCTCGCACGCTGGCTCCTCCGCGCATCCCTCATGCAGAGGGCAGGAGGGGCGAAGCGGAGTTGCTGCGCGACACATTCGGGCATGTCGTGAAGCGATTCGCTTCGAGGGGCGCCTTTCCTTGCGTGCCTCGTCTCGGCCTGGAAGAGGAGTCGTTCGGACGGCTGCTTTCTTCCCACCGGCTCGAATTTACACCTCCTCGCTTCGAGCCCCGCATCTCGGAGGATTTTTGGGAGCTAGCCTCCCTCTTGGTGGATTACGGGGATGGATCGGAAGAGACCCGATGGGTGGCGCACGCCGTCGCCGCAGCCTGTCTGGCGGATAACCATCTCTGGCAGGATCTCGGTCTTCCGGATCGGAAGGCGCTCACGCGCCTTCTGGAGCGCTATTTTCGGCCGCTGCGGGAGCGGAACGCCGGGGATATGCGATGGAAGAAGTTTTTTTACAAGCAGCTCTGCGAGCGGGCGGGATTTCAGGCTTGCAAGGCGCCGAGTTGTCGGGAATGCAGCGATTACGTAATCTGCTTTGCAAAGGAATAACGGAAAAAGAAAAGGAGAGAACCATGACGACGACTGCCTACGCTCACCCGGAAAAGCTGGTCGAGACGGGCTGGCTCGAAGAGCACCGGAACGACCCGGGAATCCGAATTGTCGAGAGTAACGAGGACGTTCTGCTTTACGATACGGGGCATATCCCAGGGGCGGTCCATATCGACTGGCGAAGCGACCTCCAGGACCCGGTGGTTCGAGACTACATCTCCCCGGAGGCCTTTGCGGAGCTCTGCGGCCGCAATGGAATCACCCCGGAGACCACCTGCATCTTCTACGGCGACAAGTCGAACTGGTGGGCTTGCTACGCGCTCTGGGCCTTCGAGCTTTACGGCCATCGCAACGCCAAGATTCTCAACGGGGGTCGGGACAAGTGGATTCGCGAAGGAAGAGCGCTGACCCGGGAAAAGCCGTTCTACCCCCCGGCGGCCTATCCGGTGCCGACCTTCCGGAGGGACGCAGAGATCCGGGCTTTTTACGAGCAGACCCTCGCTCACCAGCGTGCGGAGCTTCCCCTGATCGACGTCCGCAGTCCGGGCGAGTATACGGGCGAGCTGCTCCACATGCCTGAGTATCCGCAGGAGGGTGCCCTGCGCGGAGGCCACATCCCCGGGGCCAAGAGCGTTCCCTGGAAGACCGCCGTCAAGGAGGATGGCACCTTCAAATCGGCGGAGGAGCTACGGAAGATCTACGAGGGGGATTGCGGACTCGCTCCGGAAAGCGACACCGTCGTCTACTGCCGGATCGGCGAGCGATCGAGCCACACCTGGTTTGTGCTCACCTACCTCCTCGGCCACAAGAAAGTGCGCAACTACGATGGATCGTGGACCGAGTGGGGCAATAAGGTCGGCGCCCCGATTGAGCGCCCTTAGCGGGCAATCGGCATTTGTGGAAAGCCTCTTCTCTCTGCGGCAACCCGCAGAGAGAAGGGGCAGGCCGTTCCTGTTCAATGAGCATATGGGAAACGGACGCCCGGATCGCCGGCAGGGAAATCCTTCCTATCCCGCGTCACGAAAAGCAGGGCGCGATCCTGTGCTGATGCCCAAACTACCGCGTCGGGCAACTTGTCGATGAGCGCCTTCACCATTCGCTTCTCGCCTTCTCCTGACAGTCGAGCCGTCCACTTTGCGGTTATCCCAAAGGCCGAATGCATCCGGCTCCGGCGCTGATGCGCCGTCAGATAGACGTCGATGGCTTGCCGGATTAGAGCGGCGCGCGAGGTTTTTTCCTGCTTAGAACAAGCATCCAGCTCTCCAATCTGTTTCTCGGTAAGGTCAATCAAGGTTCGCATCGTTTTCCATCAAGCGATATGCGATATGGAAAACACCTATACCTATGGATAAGAGTCAAGAGATCTTATCTGCAGCAGGCTTCGTAATGGGCACAATTGGGGTGGACCATGGAAATCCATTTTTTTTCCATCACCTGACCACGGATCGAGTGGCGCTTTCATCGAATGATGGGGACGAAGACGCTCCACCCGGCTTTTCGGCGAGCACGATGTTATAGGCATTCCCGAACACGAAAGTCTTGGACGTGCGCCAAATGATCCGTTCCAACTCGATCATCGTTCGCATCCGCAGACGGAACTTCCATAATAGGAGGTGCCGAATGAAGTTTCCCGTCATGCCCCAGGCCCAAAATGGAAGTTGCCTGTAGCGGATCGGATCAAAACCGAGACGGCGTAGCTTGAAGACGAGCAGGTTGGCGCCGAAAAAGTTGTAGCGCCAATTTTCAAAGAAGGCGGTGACGTTGCGGTAGTCCTCTTCTCGACGACAACGATCCAGCGATCCAGGAGAACGGATGAGCAGGCGCCCGCCAGGCTTGAGCCATCGCCTACATCGTGTCAGCCAGGCATCCAGGTTCTTTGTGTAGCCGATCGATTCAAAAGAGTAGATGGCATCAAAGCTCTCGTCCGGGAGATCGAGGTTGTCGAAGTCGCCGACGATCAGCTTGATTCGTCCGTTAAAACTCTTAAAGGTCCGTCGGCAGATATCCCCCTGCACGGGGGAATTCGTGACGCAGACGATTTCGGCATTGGACCGGCTGGCTAGGTAGCGGGCTGCGGCGCCCGAACCGCAGCCGAGATCGAGAAGGCGCATTGCCTCCGTCGGGCGGAGAAGAGCGTAATCGGCTTCGTAAGGATGGCCGAAAACCGTGCGGGGAAAGACGCACGAGCTATAATTGTCGTGCTCGCCCCGATAGAGGGGAAACACCTCGTCGTAGGTACGATTCTGGTCATCGTGCTTGAGAAAGTCCTTCGCCTTCGGCGTCCACTCAACGAGTTGCCGCACTTCGAATTCGTTCAGCTCATGACCCAGTTTCCTTGCGTCCTTCGGGTGCGTAACAAGAAGGAAGAGGAGGTAATGAACCAGATTGTAAGCCGCGAACAACCCGATGGCGGCAGCCGCGGCCAAGAGGAGTATCAAAACCAGGGTCACGGCACCTACCATGAAAACTGCCAGAGGCAGCTTTTCAAGCAGCGAACCTCTGGAGGTTCAAAAAAAATCGTTACGCCGTGGGCTGCGGCTCCGGAAAAACCAGATGGGCAGCCTATGCCCATGCAACTGTATTTAATCCGCCAATCCAAGGACACAATGCTCATCAACCTGCGGAAGATCGGCAAGGGGGGTGCGTGAGGAGCATTTCTGCGGCTTGGAACCATCTCCGGGAAGAGCGTCGCCGCGCAGAGGCCTGGGTGAGAGAACCGCGAGGGATCGTCTCAATTTGGAACCTTCCTTTCCCGACCCTCTTCGGAAACGCAACGAATTTCGTCTACGAGGATGTACGGCCATTTCTCATAAACATTCTCCTGCGGCCTGCAAATCCAGGCATGGCTGCTTCGTTCGGCTTGGTTTTCCATCCTCACGATATGTCCGCATACAGGACTGGTGGAAAACCGACACCCGCTTCCCATCGACGCCTGTCTTGCAGCGCTTTGGTTACGAAATTTGTGAGAAGTGGCCGTTTATCGCGTTTGCAACCCTGCAAATCTTGCTAGGTTATTGAAAATGGTTGGCAATCCGAAGTGGCCATTCTCGGACGGGGACGGAAACGAAACGAACCATGGGCACGTCTTGATTTTTATTCTTTTGACGCTCCTCATCATGGTGCTTGCCTTCGGATTTGCCCTGTTTAGTCGGCTAGGGATTCTTGCGCCCGCTCAGTGGTAGTCGGAACACCCGGCGTTGGGGTCTGCGGTCAATGACCCACCTTGCTTTTGCATCCGATGCCAGGCGATGAATTTACGTCGTTGGAGGCGCTGGGATTGTCGACGCACCGGCCGTTCGACCGAAAAGGTTCGGTACACATAGCAAGCCCTATGCCACTGGCGGGCTGCTTCTTACAATATAGTCGCCTTCCTCAGAACCTCTTGATCGGTATGCCGTATTTTCGGAGGGCGTAGCCGAGCTGCCGGGGGGTGATGTGGAGCATTCGGGCCGCCTTTGCTTGGACCCAGCCGCAACGTTCCATGGCCTCGAGGATCTGTTCGCGCGCGCCCGGAGGGGAGCGCCCTAAGCTCGGCTTCTCGAAGCCGTTTACCGCAGCCGGCGCTACCTGGGCGACGACCGGAGTCGCGATTGGATTTAACTCGCGCTTCCAGAGCAGGGAGGAGAGGCATTGGCCACTCTGGCAGGCGATGCTGCCTTCGTCGATGATTCCGCCGCGGGCGGCGTTCGCTGCGCGCTCGAGGCAATTTTGCAGCTCTCGGACGTTGCCGGGCCATTGACAGCGGACGAGAACGTCGAGCGCGCGGCTGGAGACGGAGAGAGGCCTGCCGAGATCCTCACCCATTTTTTTGAGGAAATATTCGACGAGGAGAGGGATGTCGTCGGCCCTCTCCCGAAGGGGAGGAAGGAAGAGGCTGACGACGTTGATGCGATAGTAGAGGTCCGATCGGAATTCGCCCTTGAGAACGGCTTCTTCGAGATTCCGGTTGGTCGCGGTAATTAATCGAACGTCGACGCGGATGGTCCGGCTGCCTCCCAGGCGTTCGAACTCCCGTTCCTGGAGGACACGCAGGAGCCTGACCTGGACCGCCGGAGAGATGTCTCCGATTTCGTCCAGGAAGAGGGTTCCGGTGTGGGCGAGCTCGAAGCGTCCCTTGCGCTCGTGGAGGGCGCCCGTGAACGCCCCCTTCTCGTGGCCGAATAGCTCGGATTCGAGCAGGGACTCGGGTAGCGCGGCGCAGTTGAGCTTGATGAAGGGGCCGTTCTTCCTGGGACTTAAGAAGTGGATGGCGCGTGCGATGGCTTCCTTTCCCGTACCGCTCTCTCCCCGAAGAAGAATCGTGGAGCGGCTGGGCGCAACCTGGTGGGTGAGGGTGAGCACCTCCTGCATCCGCTTGCTCTGACCGATCACGTTTTCGATCCGGTGCTTGGTTGCGAGCTCGGTTCGGAGGCGGTCTCTCTCCGCGACGAGGCGGCGCTGCTCTTCCTCTACCTTGTCTCGGAAACGGATGGTTTGGCCCAGGAGGTTCGCGACAAGCTGGAGGAGCCGAGTATCCTCGCGGAGCCTGGCGTAAGGCCCGGCCGATCTCCGCTCGAGGATGAGCACGCCCAGGCACTCCCGGTTCTGGAGGATGGGGATGCCTAGGAAGGAGATCGGAGGTCCCTTCGGGCGGGGAAACCTCGCGACATACGAAGCGAGCAGGGGCTCCTGGCTCTCATCCGGGACGGCCGTCGGAAATCCCGTCTTTTGGATGTACTGGACGACTGGCCCCGCCCCAGCCATCCGATCGGGTCCCAGCTGCTCCTGGGGAAAGCCGAGCCACGCCACGGCGCCCAAGCTCGCATCCCGACCCAGGACGATCATCCCCCGCTCCATTCCCACGTAGGCGGCCAGGAGCTTGAGCACGCCACGGAAGGAGTGCTCCAGATCGAGGGAAGAGTTGAGGAGCTTGCTGATCTCGTAGATCGTCGTGAGTTCCAGGTTGATCGGCTGCATCGCTCTCGAACTTCGAGCCCCATGACGGTGAGGGGCTCCGTGTTGGAGAAGCAGGTTCCTTGCCAATTTAACGGCCATTTCGACCAAGTTTTCTCCGGTCGCTTAGCGCCCATTTGATCTTCCTGGCACGGAAGCTGCTCGGACCGGTTTATGGAAGGAAGCGGGACTGAGTTACAGGAAGGACAACGATCGAGCACCGAAGCCGCCCCGGCGGTATCGTTGACGCAGGAGGCGGCGGGAAAGATCCGGAATCTTCTTGAGGAAGACGGTCGAACGGAGCTCAAGCTCCGCGTTTATGTCACGGGCGGAGGCTGTTCCGGTTTTCAATACAACTTTGCCTTCGACGAAAAGCGGGAAGAAGACGATTTCGCGTTCGAATGCGGCGGGGTCACCTTGGTCGTGGATCCGAGAAGCCTCCCATTTTTGGCCGGAGCGCAGATCCATTTCGAAGAGGACCTGTCGGGTGCCCGTTTTGTAGTGGTCAACCCCAATGCGGCTTCGACCTGCAGCTGCGGCTCCTCCTTTTCCACCTGCACAAAATCGGAGCAGTGAGCGCGAACCATGGCGATCGAACTGACGGATGCGGCTGCCGACCGGCTCCGGTCCTTTATCCAAGGTAAGCCCGAGGAGGTCGCGTTCCGCATCGGGCTTACCCGATCCGGGTGTGCCGGATGGAGCTACGTGCTGGAAAAGGCGGAGACCGTTTCGGCCGGGGATCGGCTGTTTGAAAGTCGAGGAATTCGCATCGTGGTTGCTGCCGAAAGCCTTCCGCTGCTTGACGGCCTCCTTCTGGACTACAGCCGCAAGCCCTTTGCCGAGGGATTCGCGTTTCACAATCCGAAGGCGAAGAGCGAGTGCGGCTGCGGCCAGAGCTTTAGCGTCTGATACCGGGGCTTCTCATCTCGTCTTCACACCCGCACGCTCTCTTTGCCCGGCTCCCGCCCTCCGGGGATCATCGATCGCGGGGAAACCGCTGTGCGGAAGCGGACAAAAGCGGACACCGAGCTGTCGCGGTTGCGACAGGCGGTTCGTAAAAGGGACCGGGCCGGAGGGGGTCGGCCTGCAGTCCTGGAGGAAGAGATGTAGTCTGCGAGTTGGCATGCTCTTTGCTCGGCTTCCAATGGTGTAAGGCGCTTGCGATCGACGGCGAGGGGCGGGTCGCGACAACAAGAGATGCACCGGAAAGGAGAGAAGCGATGGAAGCTCTGATGGAACCCGGACAGGGAGTAGGGAAGCGGTTTTCCAATCTCAAAGGGCTGACGATCCCCGTCGCCCCGCACAAAGGGTGCGGCTCGAGCGGAGGGAGCGGCAAATCGAGTTGCGGCTCGGGCGCCGGTTCAGGCGATCTCCCCCCTGAAATTTGGGAGAGGGTCAAAAATCATCCCTGCTATAGCGAGGAAGCCCATCATCATTATGCCCGGATGCACGTGGCGGTGGCACCCGCATGCAACATCCAGTGCAACTACTGCAACCGGAAGTACGATTGTGCCAACGAGAGCCGTCCCGGGGTGGTCAGCGAGCGGCTGACTCCGGAACAGGCGGCGCGGAAAGTTCTGGCCGTGGCTTCCGAGATCCCGCAGATGACGGTTCTGGGGATTGCAGGGCCGGGAGATCCCTTGGCCAATCCGGAGAAGACTTTTCGAACGTTCGAGCTGGTGGCGAAAGCCGCTCCGGACATCAAGCTCTGCCTCTCCACCAATGGGCTTGCCTTGCCGGACCACGTCGCGCGGATCAAGGAATTTCGCGTCGACCATGTAACGATCACGATCAACATGGTCGACCCCGAGGTGGGAGCGCGGGTCTATCCCTGGGTCTTTTTCCGCCACAAGCGATACACAGGGAGGGATGCGGCGAAGCTTCTTTCGGAGAGACAGCTGGAGGGCTTGGAGAGGCTTACCCAGGCCGGAATCCTCTGCAAGGTCAACTCGGTGATGATCCCCGGAATCAACGACGACCACCTGGTTGAAGTGAACAGAGCGGTCAAGAGCAGGGGCGCTTTCCTTCACAATATCATGCCCCTGATTTCCGCCCCCGAGCATGGAACCGTCTTCGGGCTTTCCGGACAGCGCGGACCGACCGCGCAGGAGTTGAAGGCGCTCCAGGACAGGTGCGAAGGGGAGATGAACATGATGCGCCACTGCCGGCAGTGCCGAGCCGATGCCGTTGGCTTGCTGGGCGAGGATCGGGGTGCCGAGTTCACGACCGAGCGAATCGAATCGATGGAGATCGAATACGATGCGGCGAGGAGACAGGCCTACCGGGATTCGGTGGAGGTGGAGCGGGCGGCCCGGAAGGCCGCGCGGGAGAAAGAACTCCTGACGCTTGCTGGAGAGAACAGCGGTCGAAAGATCCTCGTGGCGGTGGCCACGAAAGGGGGAGGCAAGGTGAACGAGCACTTCGGTCACGCCAAGGAGTTCCAGATCTACGAGGTGAGCGCCGCAGGCTCCAAGTTCGTCGGACACCGGCGCGTCGACCTCTACTGTCAGGGCGGCTATGGGGAAGAGGATGCCCTCGCGGGGGTCATTCGCGCGATCAACGACTGTGTGGCGGTGCTCGTCGCCAAGATCGGCGCCTGTCCCAAGGAGGAGCTCAGGAAAGCGGGGATCGAGCCCGTCGACCAGCATGCCTACGGCTACATCGAAACCGCGGCGATCTCCTACTACCGAACCTACTTGGAGAGGTTGAAGGTCGGGGCTGTCGCCGACGCCCCGCGTGGCGATGCGGTGATCCGGCAGGGGGCATTTATCGGGGAGACTGCGCCTGCGACCCAGGCTGCCTGAGCGGAAAAAAGGAAAAGCAGGAAAAAAGGGAGAAATCGATGCCATATAAGATCGTGGCTTCGCAGTGCACCGGCTGCTCGGCCTGCGAGCCGGAGTGTCCAAACAAAGCGATATCGGAAAAGGATGGGATCTTCCTCATCGATCCCAAAAAGTGCACGGAGTGCATCGGTTTTTTCGATGAGCCGCAGTGCGTCGCCGTCTGTCCGGTCGACAATACTTGCATCGTCGACAAGAGCCTCCCGCGGTACCCGAGATGAAAATAGCACTTACCCCTAGAGGCCAGGCCTTCATCCAGAGGATGATCCGCATGGGCGGCGGCGGACGGACGGGAGCTGGGATGCGCCTGAGGGTCAGCCCCGGGGGCTGTTCCGGGCTGGCGACGGAATTTAGCGTCGAGCCCGAGCCCCGGGAAGGCGATGCGGTTTGGGAAGAAAATGGCTGCCGGCTTTTCATTCCGCCGGAGAGTCAGCCGCTGCTCCAGGAAGCGATTCTCCATTTTGTGGAAAACCCGGTGGAGACGCGGCTGATCGTTCTCTCCGGCCCTTCGGGGAGCTGTTCCTGTTCACAGGAGGCCGCTGCCGCAGCCGGGACGACATCCGGGCACGCGGGATAGGTCGAGTTCGATCCGGGCGACCGGATGCGAGAGAAGGAGCTGTGAGAGATCGCCCAAACGGCGACGGACGGAGGAAGAAATTGGAATGGACGACGAGGTAGAGCTGGATGGGCCGCCCGCCTTCACCTACGGCCAAAAGGTAGTTTCGCGCAAAAATATCCGAAACGACGGAACCTTTCCAGGCAAGGAAATCGGTGAGGTTCTGATCAAGAAGGGGGAGAGGGGTGTAGTGACGAGCATCGGCACCTTCCTGCAGCGTTTCTATATTTACGGCGTCGATTTCTACGAACGTGGATGCGTGGTCGGGATGAAAGGCAAGGAGCTCGACCCTGCGCCGCAGGAGAGTTCTGGAGGAGCCGCAGCAGAGGTGAGCCATGGGTGAAGCCGGCAGGATCTACCTCGATCACAACGCGACCGCGCCGCTGCGGCCCGATGTCCTGGAGGCGATGGTCCCCTATTTTCGGGAACGACAGGGGAACCCCTCGAGCCCCGGCCTTAGCGGCCGACTTGCCAAGGAAGCGATCGCGCGGGCGCGCAGCGAGGTGGCCGGCTTGATCGGCGCGAAGCCCGAGGAGATCGTCTTCACAAGCGGCTGCACCGAGTCGATTCATCAGGCGATTTTGGGGGCGATCGAGCTTGCATCCGATCGGCCCCGAATCGTGTCGACGGAGATCGAGCACCCGAGCACGGCGCTCCTTTTGGAGCGCCTGGAAAGCCGCGGGGTGGATGTCGTCCGTTTGCCTGTCGATTGGCAGGGGAGGCTCGACCTAGGACGGCTCGCGGAGGACGGGCTAGCGCCGCCGGCGCTTCTATCCCTTGTCTGGGTCAATAACGAGACAGGGGTGGTCAGCCCTGTCGAAGAAGCGGTCGCCTTGGCGAAGGAGCGGGCTCTGCTCTGCCATCTGGATGCGGCGCAGGCCGCCGGAAGGATCCCAATCGATGCCCGTGCGCTCCCGTTTGATCTGCTCTCCTTCTCCGCCCACAAGCTAGGAGGGCCCAAGGGAATCGGGGCTCTTTTCATCCGAAAAGGGATTCGCCTGCCTTCTCTTCTCTGCGGTCATCAGGAGCGCGGCCGAAGAGGAGGGACCGAAAACGTTGCGGCAATCGTCGGGTTTGGAGTCGCAGCGCGGCTCGCGGCAAGCGGGCTTGCGGAGCGGGCTGACAAGATGCGACGTCTCCGCGACCGCTTGGAAGAGGAGATCCTCCGATCGCTTCCCAACGCTCTGGTCCACGGCAGGTCGAGTCCTCGGGTAGGCAACACCTCGAGCATCCGGTTCGGCCGGATTGAAGGAGAAGAGCTGCTAGCCCGCTTGGAGCGGCGGGGAATCGAGGCTTCCCTGGGTTCCGCCTGTTCGAGCGGGGGTGCAGAGCCCTCGCGGATCCTTTTGGCGATGGGTCTTTCGGTGGAGGAGGCGCGGGCCACCCTTCGCTTCAGCCTGGGAGAAGAGACGACGCTCGAGGAGATCGAGAGAGCTGCTCGCGGTATCGTGGAAGAGGCATTGTCGCTGACCGAGCCCCAAAGCGGGGGATCAAGGGCGGAATGAAGATCATGATTCGGCGGGGAAGATCGGGGGAACTCTCGGTCTACGTGGCAAAAAAGGATCTGGAAGAACCGGTGGTCGCCGTCGAGAAGCCGGAGCTCTGGGGAGGGAGGGTCACCCTCGCCAATGGGTGGCGCTTCCAGCTCCCGGAAATGCCGGGCGAAACGCCCTTCCCCATTACCGTGGAGGCACGCAGGCTGGCGGAGGAGGCAGGGGAATGAGCGGAAATCCGTCGCCGGCGGACAGGGGGTGGCGCATTCCCCTCTCCGATCCCGACCTGAGCGAAGAAGAGTTGGCTGCGGCCGAGTCGGTTCTCCGGTCTCCGGAGATCAGCGGAAGTGGTCTTGTCGCGCGATGGGAGGAAGAGTTTGCCGCTTGGGTGGGGCGGAAGCACGCCGTAGCGGTCGGCAGCGGAACGGTCGGTCTCTGGCTCGCCTTACGGGCGCTCGGGATCAGGCCGGGGGATCGGGTGATCCTCTCGGGCTATTCGTGGCACCAGATTGGAGGAGCGATCGCCCTTTGCGGGGCGGAGCCCGTCTTTGCCGATATCGACTACTGGTCGGGAACGCTCTCGCCGGAGCGGGCGGAGGAGGCGGTCGGCCCGGGCGCGCGGGCCATCCTTGCCGGAAACACTCTCGGCCATCCCGCGCCGTGGAAGGAGCTCCAGCGTCTGGCCGACGAACGGGGGCTGCTCCTGCTTGAGGATTCGACCGAGGCCGTCGGCTCCCGGTATGGAGATCGGATGACCGGCGGCTTCGGGCGGGTGGCGGTCTTCGATTTTTCCCAGCCGGGGCCTCTTGTCTGCGGCGAAGGCGGGATGGTCGTGACCGATGACGAAGAGTTGGCCGCCCGGATCCGCTATGGCAGAAGCCGATCCCGGGAGGAGCGCTTCTCCCAGATCGCCACGCTGGTCCCCTCTCTGCAAGCTGCTCCGAGCAATCTCACCGCGGCGCTGGGGCTCGTTCAGCTCCGGCGGATCGGACAGATCTTGGAGCGGCGCCGCATCGTCGAGGCCCTGTATTTTCGAGAGATGAAATCCTTCGAAGGAATCAAGGATCCCTATGTCTCTCCCGACGCAGGGGAGATTCACTGGTTTCTCTACCCGGTGCATTTGGGCACCCGCTTCACGCGCTCGAGCCGGGACGCTATTTTGGAGGATCTTGCCCAGACGGGCATCGAGGCGGCGGCCTATTGCCAGCCGATGCATCTCCACGGTTTCTTCGTGGAGCGGGGTTGGCGGAAGGGCCGTCTTCCGGTGACGGAGAAGGTCGCCGATCGCTCCATGGTTCTCCCATTTCATGTCCATCTCACCGAGGAGCAGATCGGCTTTATCGTGAAGACCCTGAAGGATGCCTCGGTCAACGTGGGAGCGGGAGCGGCGATCTATCTGTAACGGAACGACAGAGGGGAGGGTCTATGAGCGAAGAGGGGATCGTCATTCATGTCCGCTTTGCGAACGATGGAGCGGTGCAGGAGATCGGGGAACGGCCATCCGGCGTGGCCGCCCAAGTCTGGTTTAGTCGGTTGTGGCAGAGGGCTGGAGACAGGTTCCGGGTCTTTGCCGGGGGTCGTGGAATCTTTCGCCTGTCGCGAGCCGAGCTGCAGGAGCTCCAAGCCCAGGGGGGAGAGCCGGCTTCCGGCGAAAGGGCTGAGAGGAGGGAAGAGGGATGAACGAGGGACTGGACGAGATGCTGGAGTGTCTGGAGGCGGGAAAACTCATCCCCTACTTAGGGCCGGGGATCTGGCGGGAGGAGGAGGCCGAACCCCAGTTTCCGACCGACTGCGGGAGTCTTTCGGAGAGCCTTGCGCGCCGGGTGGCGGTCCCGGGCCGGGCGCGGAACAATCTCTCCGCCACCGCGCAGTATATCGAGAGCCATCGCCATCGGAAGACCCTGCGGAAGCTCCTGCTTGAGACTTTCTCGGTCCCGACCCGAACTCTCTCTCTCCACGAGCGCTTGGCGAGTCTCCCCCGCCTTCCTCTGGTCGTAGACGTCTGGTACGACGGCGCCCTCCAAGCTGCGTTCCGTTCCCGCTCCGATTGGGGAGAAATCCAGGGCGTGAGTCAGGCGGAGCATCCAGGACGCTGGACTCAAGCCTACCGTCCGGACGGAGCGGAAGCCTCCCTCGACGAAGCGGAGAGATGGGAGACCGTTCTCTATAAGCCATTGGGTTCGGCGAGCCCCGCCGGAAATTTCGTTGTCTCGGACTCCGATTATGTGGAGGTGCTCACCGAGATTGACATCCAGACGCCGATCCCGCCGGTGGTCCAGGAGCGGCGGAGAGGAAGCCGCTTTCTCTTCCTCGGCTGCCGCTTCGCGAGCCAGAACGAGCGCGTTTATGCCCGGCAGATCCTGAAACGATCCTCGAACCGTCACTGGGCGCTCCTGCCGGAAAATCTCTCCCGCAACGAGGAGCGCTTCCTGGAAGAGCTCCGGATCGAGAGGATCCCTCTCTCGTTCGCTGCGTTGGAGGAAGGTCTCTTCGCCCAATCTTCGGCGGCGCGCGGCCCTTTGTCGGAAAGCCGACGAAAAGGGTAGAGTTTGGCCGAAAAGGCGCACGACCGGCGCTTCGGGCGGGCGGCCCCTTCCGCCGCCCTCTTCCTCATGGCTCGTCCCCGTCCGGTTGCGACCGCACTTGGAGCGAGCGTTTGACCCGGCTGGGTGAATGGGTTGGCACGCGGCCTGCTCGCAAGTCGCTAGAGGCTTGCATGATCGATCCCATTCTGGCCGCGTTAAGCCGCCTCTCGGCGGCGGAAGAGTTTCTCGACTTCCTCGAGGTTCCCTACGATCCCCAGATCGTCCACGTGAACCGGCTCCACATTCTCAAACGTTTTCAGAAATATCTCTTCTCGGCCAGGGCCCCCGCCGAGCGGACCGAGAGAGAGTTGCGCCTCTTCTATCAGGGCCTGCTCGAACAAGCCTACCAGGATTTCGCGACCTCGACTCCTTTGCAGGAACGGGAATTTGCCGTCTTTCAGCGACCCGTCTCGGGAAAGCCGGCGGCGGCGACCATTGCCATCGAGGATCTGCGCTCTTCGCTTCGGGGCAGGCCGGCGAGCGGAAACGCCCACGCCGGAGAGGGGGGCGACCTTCGTTCGGGAGGAGAGGTCGGGTGAGGAAGCCGAATATCGTCGTCTGCGTCAAACAGGTGCCGGATAGTGCGCAGATTCGGGTTCACCCCGTGACGGGCACGATCATGCGGCAGGGGGTGCCCGCGGTGCTCAACCCGTACGATCTCTTTGCCGTGGAAGCGGCTCTCCAGATCAAGGACCGCATGGGTGCGCGCATCGTCGCCCTTTGCATGGGGCCGCCGCAGGCGGAAGCGGTGCTGCGCAAGGCACTTTCGTTAGGAGTGGACGATGCGGTGCTTCTTTCCGACCGCGCGTTTGCGGGCTCGGATACCCTAGCGACCTCCTTTGCTCTGGCTAGCGTCATTCGAACACTCGGCAAGGAGCAGCAGGTGGACTTGGTTTTCACCGGAAAGCAGACCATTGACGGAGACACGGGGCAGGTTGGACCCGGCATCGCCAAACGGCTGGGCATGCAGTTGTTGAGCTATGTCTGCCGGATTCCGGTCTTGGACATGGATGCCGGAGAGATTGTCGTGCATCGCCGGACAGAGAAGGGGGTGCAAGTGCTGAGCAGCCGGCTGCCCTGTCTGATCACCGTCTTGGAAGGGACGAACGAAGGCCGCTTCGCTTCGCTGCCGGCGATGATCCGAGCCGCCCGGCAGCCGATTCGGGTCTGGGATAGGAGAGCGGCGGGGATTGAGGATCTGGGCAAGATCGGCCTCAAAGGCTCCCCGACCGTCGTCGGAAAGGTCTTTGCGCCTTCCCGACGTGCGCAACGGGCGGAGTGCATCGAGTGGGACCGGGAGCGACCGGGGGACGCGTTGGAGGCCCTCTGGGACAAGGTTCTCTCCCGACAGCCCGAGCTGGCGGCGAAGGTCTCCACCGAGAGCAGAGAAGAGAGGAGGGAGATTCCCGATGAAAGAGGTCGATGGCAAGCCGGCTGAGAAGAAGGGGGCTGCGAGGAGGAAGGCGGCTTTCGATCCCCGGCTGGCAGAATATAGAGGGGTATGGGTT
The DNA here is from genome assembly GCA_050179015.1 of Methylacidiphilaceae bacterium. GTDB lineage: Bacteria > Verrucomicrobiota > Verrucomicrobiia > Methylacidiphilales > Methylacidiphilaceae > Methylacidimicrobium. Next base: position 27,194 of record JBFXFN010000014.1, read on the forward strand.
TTTGTCGAGCGGGAGGAGCGAGGAGTCCATCCCGTCTCCTGGGAACTTCTGGGAGCGGCGCGCCGACTTGCGGATCAGCTTGGATCGGAGGTGGGGGCGGTGGTGGCGGGGGCGGAGGCGGAATCCCTCCGCGCCGATGCCTGCGATGCGATCGCCTACGGAGCCGACCAGGTTTTTTGGATCGCAAATCCCGTCTTGTCCATCTATCGGAATGAACCCTTTGCCAAACTTCTCTGCGAGCTGGTCAAAAGACATAAGCCGGAGATTCTTCTTCTCGGGGCAACCTCCCTTGGACGGGATTTGGCGAGCAGCGTGGCAACGACTCTCGAAACCGGCTTGACCGCCGACTGCACGGAACTCGCGATCGATCCCGAGAGCCGGGCGCTGGCGGCGACGCGACCCACCTTCGGGGGCAGCCTCCTCTGCACTATTCTGACGCTAAACTATCGACCGCAGATGGCCACGGTGCGGCCGCGGGTTCTTCCGATGCCGACGAAGGACGATCGGAGAAGCGGACAGATCCGGAGGGAGGAGGTCGATCTTTCCGAAGAGGAGATCGTCACAAAGCTCCTCGAATTTCTTCCCCACGCGGGCGGAGACCAAGTGGATCTAGGGCTCGCCGAGGTGATCGTGGCCGGCGGCAGAGGGATGCAGAAGAGAGCCAACTTCGCACTGCTCGAGGATCTGGCTCGGGCCTTGGGGGGAGAGGTAGGGGCGACGCGGGCGGCCGTCCAGGCGGGATGGGTCGATGCCCAGAGGCAGATCGGACAGACCGGCAAGACGGTGCGGCCCAAGCTCTACATCGCCGCGGGAATCTCCGGAGCCGTTCAACATCGGGTCGGCATGGAAAGTTCGGATCTCATTGTGGCGATCAATGCGGACCCCAACGCACCCATCTTCGAAGTTGCTCATTTTGGAATCGTCGGGGACGCGTTGGTTCTTCTCCCTCTTTTGACCCGCTCGGTGCGCGGGCAGGCCCTCTCGGGAAGAACGACGTCCCTCGGAGCGTGTGCGTCCTCATGAAGGAACGGTTTGATGCGATCATCGTTGGAGCTGGCCCTGCCGGGACCGCCGCGGCGCTTACGCTGGCGAGGGGAGGGTGGAAGGTTCTCCAGATCGAACGGGGGGAATCCCCAGGATCGAAGAACGTGCAGGGAGCGATCCTCTACTCCGATTCGCTCCAGAAGCTGGTGCCCCAATTTCGGGAAGAAGCCCCGCTCGAGCGCCATCTAGTCGAACAGCGCCTCTGGGTTCTCGACGATCGGTCGTACATCGGAAGCACCTATCGCTCTCCGGTTTCGAACGGGTCGCCGCCCGACCGCTACACGATTCTCCGGGCGCAATTCGACAAGTGGTTTGCGAAGAAGGCGCAGGAAGCGGGTGTGCTCTTGATTTGCGAAACGACCGTTCTTGATCTGCTCCGGGAAGGGAAGAGAGTGGTTGGGGTCCGTACCGATCGGGAGGATGGGGAGGTCTATGCCGACATCGTGATTCTGGCCGACGGGGTCAACTCGCTTTTGGCGCGAAAGGCGGGCATTCGTCCGGAGTTAAAGGCAGCGGAGGTCGCGCTCGCCGTAAAAGAAGTTCTCTTCTATCCGCAGGAGATCTTGGAGGAGCGGTTCGGCATTCAAGGCGACGAGGGTGTGGCGATCGAGATGATCGGGAAGATCACGCGTGGGATGGTGGGAACGGCCTTCCTCTACACGAATAAGGAGTCGCTCGCCGTCGGGATCGGCTGCCTTCTCTCCGATTTTCGGCGCGAGAAGATCCCGCCCTACACGCTTCTCGAGCATCTCAAGGAGCATCCCGCCCTGAAGTTGCTTTTGCGAGACGGGGAGATGAAGGAGTATACGGCGCATCTCATTCCGGAAGGAGGTTACAAGTCGATCCCGAAGCTGTCGGGGGATGGTTGGCTCATTGCGGGCGACGCGGGCATGTTCGTGAACTCGGTGCATCGGGAAGGATCCAACTTGGCGATGGAGACGGGCAGAATCGCCGCGGAAACCCTCATCGAGATCAAACGGGCCGGAGAGTCGTTCAACGAGCGAAACTTGCGGCGGTATCGGCAAAGCCTGGATCGGAGCTTCGTGATGAAGGACTTGCGAAAGTACCGGCATCTCCATGGCGTGCTCGAGAACAATCGCCATTTTCTTACGACCTATCCCGAGCTCGTGAATCAGGCTGCGGAAACGCTTCTTAGGGTCGACGGCGTCGACAAACGTACGAAGGAGAGGGAGGTGGCTCGAAATTTCCGAAAGCGGCGTTCCTATCGCGGGCTCCTTTCGGACGCGGTGAACCTGTGGAGGGCAATTCGATGAACGAGGTGGAAGGAAAGCTTTATCAAAACCGGTATCGTCTCGATGCGGGACGAGCGCACATTCGGATTCGCAATCCGGAGGTCTGTCAGAGTCGCTGCAGCCAGAAAGCCTGTACGGCCTGCTGCCCGGCCGGCTGCTACACGCTTGGGTCCGAAGGGGCTGTCACGCTTCTCACCGACGGCTGCTTGGAATGTGGGACCTGCCGGATCATTTGCAGTGAGTTCGGCAACGTCGACTGGGAGTATCCCCGGGGCGGGTTTGGCGTCTTATTCAAGTTTGGTTAAGACGATCAGGCGAAAAAGCCCTTCTGCTTTCCCTTTTCCTTCGATTTGGCAATGCCTGCTTCACGTAGACGAGGGGGCCTGCTCCCCTCAGCCGCCGCAAGAGTTAGTTTCGTACACGGCGGAGGACCCCAAGAAAAACTTGACCGGACCTTCCGATGGGGGCACTTCTACTTTTACATTAAGACCAAGGAAGGGAGGCATAGCCATGGATGCTAGGAAACTAAGACAAGAGCGGTTCCCGTTCGAATTTGCCCTCGCCTTGGGCCTGCTATGCGTGACGTGGCTTACGGCTGCGTCCAGTCAGGCCCGTGTTCTCGAATCGACCAATGGACCCAGAATCACCGTAGGCGCGGCTGGCCACGCTTACACGAAGGACGAGTTGGCAAAAGAGAGTCGCGGCAAGGCGGGCGCAAAAAAGCAGAAAACGGCGGGGGCTTCGAAGAACGATTCGCAGGAAGCCGTAGGGAAAGAGTAGGGTACCGGCTTGCCCCAACCGGCAGAGTCGAATGCACCGCGGGGAGCCTCTCCCCGCCAGGTGGGAGAGAGCAAACTGGGGGCGGAGCGGCCACGGAGTTCCGAAGGCGGGCGGGTTCGAGTCCTCCTCGGCGGAAACGAAGAGAAGCTTCTCTCGGCGATAACAAGAGAGCTGGAGGAGAAGGGGTTCGCATGGACGCGAGTTCGCAGAAGTGACGAGGCTTTCCTCGAGCTAAATTTTGCCGAGTTTGCCGTCGCCCTGCTCGACTCGGAGATGCCCGGGCGGCCGATTCTCGACGTGATCGAGATGCTGCGTAGACGTAACATCACGACTCCAATTCTACTCCTGAATGGGAATGCCGATCGCGAGTCGCGGATTCGAGCCTATGAAAAGGGGGCCGACGACGTGGTGCAAAAGCCCTGTCCGCCCGCTGAGCTCTCGGCGCATATCAAGGCCTTGGTGCGTCGAGGGTCGAGTTCCACGCCCTGGGTGCGTTCCATTGAAGACCTGGAAATCGACCTTTCCGGCCGGAGGGTCTTTCGCGCGGGACAGGAGATTATCCTGACCCCCCGCGAATTTGCGATCCTGGAGTATCTGCTTCGGAATCAAGGGAGGGCCGTGAGCTTTGAGGTTCTGGCCCAAGAAGTGTGGGGCCAACCGGAGCGTGCCAATACGATTAGCAACGTAGTGCGCGTCCACATGGCTAGCTTGCGCAAGAAAGTCGACCGCGGACGCGCCGTAAAGCTCCTCCACACAATGCGCGGGTACGGCTTTGTCCTTCGCAGCGATACCCGTTAGACGGCCGGTTCGGATTCCGTCGGGACAGGGGCGGTGCACGGAGGGACGGCTTGCGATAGCCGCTTCGACTCGACTGGATTCCGATAAGTCCAGCGCACGCTCGTTTGATCTTCCGCTTCCGCCAGGGCCTCTTCAATGAGATGGTGGTGAGGCGAGAGCATGCAAGCGGGGTCTGTCGCAGCCGCATCTTGCGTTAGGAGGAAGGCTTGGCAGCGGCAACCGCCGAAGTCGATCTCTCGTCGTGGGCAGCTTCGACAGGGCTCGGGCAACCAGCCGGTTCCGCGAAATCGTTGGAAGGCCTCGGAATCGAACCAGATGTCTCGGAGGCTTCTTTCGCGAACGTTCGGGAAGGAGAGGCTCGCAATCTCCCGGGCCGCCTGACAGGGAAGGGCCAGGCCGTCCGCCGACACCGTGAGGAAAGCCCGCCCCCAACCGTGGAGACAGGCCTTGGGATAGGTGGCGTAGTAGTCGGGAATGACGAAGAGGATATCCATTTTTCCACGCAGACGCTTTTGCGCGCGCGAGGCGGCTTCGGAAGCCCGCTCTACTTGCTCCCGCGTGGGGAGAAGCCAGCGCCGGTTTTTTAGCGCCCAGCCGTTGTATTGGGTGTTTGCGAGCTCGAGCCGTTCCGCCCCCCACTCTTCGGCCAGCGCAACGATCTCCTCGATCCGATCGAGGTTCCGGCGATGGAGAACCGCGTTGATTCCCAGAGCGAAGCCCGCTTCGCGCGCCATACGGGCCGCCTCCGCCTTCTTGGCGAAGCTCCCCTGCAGCCCGGCGATCCGTTCGGCACTCTCCGGACGGCTATCCTGGATGCTTAATTGGAAGCCGCCGAGTCCGGCTTCCTTGAGCCGTTTTGCGAGTCCGGGATTCAGGAGGGTGCCTCCCGTGCTGAGGTTGGTGTAGAGGCCGAGGTGCTGGGCGGCCCCAACCAGCTCGACCAGGTCTTTTCGAAGGAGGGGCTCTCCACCGGAAAAGTTGGCTTGCACCACGCCGAGGCCGGCGGCTTCTTCCAAAACACGAACCCACTCCTTGGTCTCAAGCTCGTTTCGAAGAGCGTGGGCGAAACCAAGAGGATTGCTGCAATAGGGGCACTGAAGCGGACAGCGGAAGGTAACCTCGCAAAGAAGCGAGAATGGATATCCCAAATCCAAAGTCTCCGTCTTCCCGCTGATGGCTGGTTCCATCGGCATCCGCGGCGTCGTGATCTCTGGCACTTATTCCTCCACTGCTTCGGGAAAGAGAAGCAAGCCTCGCTCTGCTAATCCCTTTAAAAACTCCCACACGTCGGCTTCGATCGCAACCCTCTCCGCATCGTAGCGGCTTGCCAATTCGGAGACGATCTCGGGCACCGAGCGATGACCGTCGCAGAGGGAGAGGATCGCTTCCGCTATCGGGTTTAGAACGAGAACTCCTTCGGGATAAAGAAGGAGAGGCTTTCCGCGAACGGCATCTCGACGCAGGCGGGCCTTGGCGGCCAGGCGGGGAGCTGCTTTTCTATTTTCCATCCGGGAAGGGCATCTGGATGCGCAAGACATAGGCCATGTAGAGGGCGTCGAGCATCGACCAGAGCAGTTCGCACTTGAACCGAAGGGCGGCCAGAGCTGCTTCCTGGGCCGCTCGGGTCTTGCAGCGGTCGATCACCAGCCGGAGGGTGAAGTTGACGTCCTTAGGAGCTTGCGTCAGGCGCTTGCGGAAGTAGCGGAGTCCCTCCTCCTTGATCCAAGGGTAAAACTGAGGGAAAGCGTCAATCCGCTTCTGATGAATCGACGGGGCGAAGAGCTCGGTAAGTGAGGAGGCCATCGCTTCCAGCCAAGTGTGGTTGCGGCAGAAGTTGACGTAGGCGTCGACGGCGAAACGGACCCCTGGCAGAAGCCGCTTCTGCTCCAATAGCTCTTGCCGGGACAGGCCGACCGCTTCCCCGAGCAGGAGCCACCGCTCGATTCCTCCGGGATCGTCTTGAAAGCCGTCGTGGTCGTGGATGCGACCGATCCACTCCCGCCGCAGCTCCCGATCCGGGCAGATCGAGAGAATGGCGGCATCTTTGATCGGAATCTGGACTTGGTAGTAGAAGCGGTTGGCTACCCACCCCCGAATCTGTTCCTCGTCGCACTTCCCCTCGTTCATCAAGACATGGAACGGATGCTTGTCGTGATAGCTGCTCTCTCCGATCGAGCGGAGCCTCTTTTCGAATTCGACTGGCGCAAGCGGGGGTTCGGTATCGAGCTGGAAATAAAAGGGCAAGCTCATGAATGAGGAGGATAAAGCGAGAGAAGCAGCCCGTCATAGGCAATTTTCACCCCCGCTTCTCCCACCTGTTTTGCCGGAGAGGAACCCGGATCGAGGATGGGGTTGGTGTTGTTAATGTGAATATAAAACTTTTGCGGAACCGGCAGCCTTCGAAGCCAATCGAGCGTACCTCCGGGTCCGGAGATCGGCAGATGGTTCCGGAGAATCGACTTTCGGCGTTCCTCGCTCATCGGCGCAAGCTCCTCCTCCGACCAGACCGTACCGTCGACGAAGAGGCAGTCGTTCCCCGCGACGAAATCGGCGAATGCCGGGGAAATCTCGGGAAGACCCGGAGCATAGACAATTCGACGTCCGCTTCTTTTTCCGGTGATGCGGAGCGCGACGACATGACCGCTCTCGTTCGAAGGGGGCTCGTACGGAGCGGGAGTCGCCGGAAGCGGAAGGGCATCCACAATCAAGGAGCCGATCACCGCCGGATAGGCGAACCTTCGGACCGGAAGGAAGTGGCGTAGAACGGAGACGATCGGGAAGCTGGAGCGCAGGCTTTTCCAGACTGGGTCGGTGCAAAGGAGAGTCATCTCCGCCCCTTCCCGCAGGAAGAGGAGGCCCGTCGCATGGTCAATTTGACCGTCGGTCAGCGCTACGGCCGCGAGGGGTGAGCCGCGCAGCGGCCCTTCCGGCGGGGCGAGCTCCGCCCGCTCGGCAAACTGGGAACAGAGGTCCGGAGAAGCGTTGACGAGCAGCCACGGCTGTCCCTCTTCCGCAATCGCAATCGAAGCTTGCGTGTGACGGAAGATCTTTCTTGAGGACGGAAGGCCGCTTTCCTCGCGAGCCCGGTTACAGTTTGGACAACGGCAATTCCACTGCGGAACCCCGCCGCCGGCTCCCGAGCCAAGAACGAGCAGTCGCATGGGATGCCGATTCCGATCCGCGGGCTTGCAAGAAAACAGCCCGGAAAAAAGGAGCAGGGCGAGCCTGAAAACTCACCCTGCTCGACAAAGGTTTGAGGCCCTTATTTGCCCGCTACATTGACGTAAGCGGTTACCTCCATGCAGAGGCTGATGTCCTCGAACTCAGGCTTCATCCATTTCATGATTCTTTTGACTCCTCGTTTGGCAGGATCTGCTTTCCTCGAAAAACCGCACTGCGGATTCAGGGAACGCTACTTATCCCAACATAGCGTCTCAAGCATTTTCTGCAAGGTGTCGCCTTTCCCGCCCCATCGTTGCGGAACTTCCCGTAGGGAAGATCCAAGACCGGGCCGAATGGGCTCATCCAGGCGCAACGGGATGGAGCGCTGCCGGCCCGTCTCCGCAACGCCCCGGAGGAGTCCGCTGGCTTAAAAAGCGAATGATTTCTTAGCGCGTTCTTGGTAAAGAGCGTCATCCACGGGCTTCGATGTATGGCGAGAGAAGTTGTTTTTGCGCAATTGGGAACGGTGCTGATCGTGGAGCTGACCTTGGCATCGCGCAGGAGGGGGCGAACGCGCCTCTGGGAGTGGCCTCTCTTCGCGGTCATGAGCTTCTTTGTCTGTTTCAGCTCTCAGGCCGAAAGCACGAAAAGCGCTAAAAGTACGAAGAGGATCGTTCTTCCGTTTCCCACCCTGCATCGGAAGGTGTCGGAGTTCGGGAACAAGCCCCGCAGTCTTTGGACCTATGGCCGATTCACCGCTTGGAGTCCCGTTCGGGAGGGTGTATTCGCTGCAGGGTTTCCTAAGTTGTTAAGCCATACCGCGTTACAAAAAATTGCCCCTTACGTGGTTTTCCCGACCGAACCCCTCGTCCAGATCGCGATTTGCGAAACGGGTTTTCCCATTCCCGGCTTGAAGGAAGGGAGAGACTTCGAAATCGCCGAGGACAAGCCGGCCGAGGTTCTGGAGATGTTGCAAGCCAATTGTTTTTATGTTCGCCTTCGGCTTTCGGCCGCTCCGAAGCCTTTATGGGAGATTAAGAAAACGGAGAAGGGCGACCAGCGGGAAGCGCAAACCGCCCGACAATCGGAACAAGGAACCCTCGAAGAGGGCGACGAAGGGGAGGAACCCGCATCCGCCTCGGAAGGGAGGCGCACGGATGCGGAGGCTCGCCCCCCTCGAAGAAATGCGGGGGAATGGGCCAAGCGGCCCATGCTCCTCCATTTTGCCGACATCGCCCGCGCTTGGAAAAAGAAAGGAAGCCGGCCCGCTCGCACGTGGACCTATGGAAGGTTCTTTGTCGATTCCGACGTGCAGAATGGCCTCTTTATCGCCCATGAATCGGGTTTGGCGACCCGAAGGGCGGTCGAAGGGCTCCTTGCCTCCGCGGTGATCTTCCCTTTTGGGGAACGTTACGACACCGCCATCTTTACGACGCGGCTCCGCCACCTGGATATCCACAGAAAGTCGGTGATCGAAATCGATAAGAGCCACCCCGCCCGGGTGCTCGAAATCGCTTCGGCCGGTGGGCTTCTGGTGCGGCTCGATCTCGAAGAGGAGCCGGCGATCGAAGGTCTAGGCGGCTCTCATGGAGCCGGAGATTTTTTCTCTCCGGTCATTCGCCTTTTTTCGCGCTGATCCGCGGGCAAACGGGACGGATTCGCCCACCGGATCGCCAGATAGTCGCAGTGGGATAAGAGGCCGATCAATCCGATCGAGTTGACCTCGGGATGGACATCGGCTTTGGTCCAGAGGATAGCGTCCGCTCCGTGGTCCCGCGCCACCTCGACCGCCCGGGTGCGCGGGCTTCCGAAAATTCCTCCAGACGCCCCGATCGATCCGATGATGAGATAGGGCCGGTTCGGCGGGGTCGCATATCGCCGCATGTTCCATACGAGGGAATATTTTCCCGTCCCCCGAGGGCCATACTGGTAGGGCTCCTTTGCCGGATGCCATTCCGTCAAGATTGCATACGACGAGGTCGTTACGGTCATCATTAAGGTCGCGAGGAGAATGGTCGCCTTCATTTGCGGTGAGTCGATAACCAGGGGAATCCCGCGGGCAAGATTTTTGTTAAGGATTGGCATGGATAGTGCGATATCCTTAACAATTTGTCTCTTTTGCGTTAATGACGGAACAGAAGCGGAAAGAATGCCCGCGGTGGACGCATCGATGTCGCCACTCCGAAAAAAGGAAGGCTCTCCATGAAGCTCGTGTCTTTCTTGCTGTTTGCCTGTTCGTTGCTGCTCACGGCTACGGCCTATTCCGAGAAGATCACCGTAGCGGCAGCGGCCGATTTGAAGTTCGTGATGGATGAGATCGTAACCGGCTATCTACAAGACCATCCCGCGGATGAGGTGGACTTGGTTTACGGCTCTTCGGGAAAATTTTTTACTCAGATTCAGCAGGGCGCGCCCTACGACCTCTATTTCTCGGCCGATATCGCCTATCCGCGCAAACTGGCCGCGGCCGGATTGGCGGCTGGGGAACCGAAGACCTATGCGTTCGGGCGTATCGTGTTGTGGAGCCCGAAGACCGATGTCCGCAGGATGACGCTCTCCAGCCTTGTCGATCCCACGATCACCCGCGTCGCCATCGCCAATCCCGAGCACGCGCCGTACGGAAAACGGGCAGAGGAAGCGCTGCGCGCCTCGGGTGTTTGGGAGGAGGTCAAGCCCAAGCTGGTCTATGGCGAAAACATCGTCCAAGCCGCACAGTTCGTCGAGACCGGGAATGCTCAGATCGGCATCCTTGCGCTCTCCCTGGCGCTTAGCCCCGAGCTTTCCCGCAAGGGCGGCTACTGGCTGGTTCCCGAGAAGCTTCACGAACCCTTGGAACAGGGGTACATCATCACCAAGCGGGCCGAGGGAAACCCGATCGCCAGGCGTTTTGCCGACTATGTCGCTAGCAAACCGGCGCGGGCCGTGATGACCAAGTATGGATTCGTCCTGCCCGGCGAAGTTGTCGAAAGATAGGGCACATGCGGCAACTCGGCTATCGAGATTTCTGAGCCGTAGGCTAATCGAACAAGGAGAGAAACGCATGCTGAGCGGTAGCGACTGGCAGGCTCTCCTGTTGACGATGCGCTTAGCGGCCATCGTGACCTTGATCCTTCTGCCGGCCGGCACGCCCATCGCCTGGTGGCTGGCCCGTGCGCGGGGCTGGTGGAAAGGGGCGGTGGGAGCGGTGGTAGCTCTTCCCCTGGTGCTTCCACCCTCGGTATTGGGCTTTTACCTGCTGCTGGCGATGGGGCCGAACGGACCGGTGGGGAAACTCGTCCGGCTGCTGGGGCTGGGGCCTCTGCCTTTCACCTTTTGGGGCCTGGTCCTCGGCTCTGTGTTCTACTCCTTGCCCTTCATGGTGCAGCCGCTACAAAGCGCATTCGAGGCGGTAGGCGACCGTCCCGTGGAGGCGGCCGCCACGCTGCGCGCGTCACCACTGGACGCCTTTTTTACCGTCGTGGCACCACTCGCCCTGCCTGGCTTCCTGACCGGTTCGATCCTGACCTTTGCGCACACGGTGGGTGAGTTCGGGGTGGTTCTGATGATCGGCGGCAACCTGCCCGGCCTCACGCGAGTCGCGTCCGTGCTCATTTATGACCATGTGGAAGCTCTTGACTACCGTCATGCGAACCGGCTCTCGGTGGTGATGCTGGTCTTCTCCTTTCTGGTGCTGCTGGCGCTCTATGCTTGGCGCCCTGGCTCGAAGAAGGGCGGCTGAGATGGGGGGCATCGAAGCACGTTTCAAACTGGAATGGCGGGACTTTTCCCTTAAGGTAGATCTCAAACTGCCCGGCCGGGGCGTGACCGTCCTATTTGGGCCTTCCGGTTCAGGGAAAACCACGCTGTTGCGTTGCATTGCCGGCCTAGAGCGCGCCCCGCAAGGACGCCTGGTCGTCGACGGAGAGGTTTGGCAGGACGCCCGGCAATGGCTGCCCACGCACAAGCGGCCGATCGGTTACGTTTTTCAAGAAGCGAACCTCTTTGCCCATCTCTCGGTGATGGGCAACGTGCGCTATGGCAGAAAGCGGGTCGCGGGAGCCGGGCGGGTTAGCATCGATCAAGCCATAGAGCTTCTGGGGATAGGTCGTCTGCTGGATCGCAAGCCGGAACGACTTTCGGGCGGTGAACGCCAGCGGGTGGCCATCGCCCGCGCCCTGGCCGTCAGCCCGCGCCTGCTGCTGATGGACGAGCCACTGGCCGCGCTCGATCTCAAGCGGAAACGGGAAATCCTGCCCTACCTGGAACGGTTACACGACGAGTTGGATATTCCCGTGCTCTACGTCAGTCATTCGCCGGATGAGGTTGCGCGGTTAGCCGACTACCTGGTGGTATTGGAGGAAGGCCGAGCGGTCGCCAGCGGCCCCCTGGCAGACATGCTGACGCGGCTCGACCTGTCGATCCACTTGGGAGAAGACGCCGGGGCGATTCTCGAGGCCGTCGTCGGCGCGGTAGACAAGGATTGGCATCTGGCGCGCCTGGATTTCGCCGGCGGCTGCTTGTGGGCGCCCGACCACGGCTTGCCGGTCAGCCGCCGGGTGCGGGTGAGGGTTCTGGCCCGGGATGTCGTCCTGGCCAAGCGGCCGGGGGCGAGCAGCGTCCAGAACGTACTGCGCGGCTGCGTCGAAGCGTTGGGGGAAGACGAGCACCCGGGGCTTGCGCTGGTGCGCGTGCGCGTCGGCGAGGCAGCACTTCTCGCCCGACTTACGAAGCGGGCGGCCGCTTCCCTGGGCGTGCAAGCGGGTCTTGGGCTGTGGGTGCAGGTGAAGTCCGTCGCGTTGATGGAGTAAGGCGATCCAAGCGGGGCAGAGACCGATCCGGCTTCCGGCGGGCTCAGAGTCTCGCCTCGCGTGCGGCGTGGTTGATTCCTTCGCTGAGCATCGGGTGGGGGAAGGCCATGAATCGGAGCGTATCGACCGTGGTGCCGCTTCGAACGGCGAGGGCGAGCGGAGCGATGATCTGCGCGGCGTCGATTCCCGCGATTTGAGCGCCGATGAGCCGGCGGGTCGTAGTCTCGAAGACGAGCTTCAGGAAGCCTCGTTCATCGAAGATCTCCGCGCGCGTGTCGACCTCAAAGTCATAGGTGGAAGCAATGCATGCGATCCCTTCATGCGCGGCTTCGGCCTCGGTTCTCCCCACCCAGGCCACTTCGGGTTCCGTGAATACGGTGTAGGGAACCGACTGGAAATCCATGGTCTTTTCGCCGCGCCCTTCGCTCAGGATATCTTCGGCCGCCACCAAGCTCTGGTAGACCGCCGAATGGAAGAGCATGCTCCGGCCGTTGACATCCCCCGGAGCGTAGATATGGGATAGCTTTGTTCGCAGCCGCTCATCCACCATGAGCTTGCCGGACGAGCAGAGATCAAGCCTCGTCAGGCCATCCGGCATCACCGGTTCTCGGCCGGTCGCCATGAGGACACAGTCCGCTGGGATCGATTCCTGTTGGCCACCGGTCTCGTAGTGGACGAGGAGGCCGCCGGCGGCCGCGCTCTGGATCGCCGTCACCTTGGCATGGACCACGATATTTACGCGGCTCTCCAGGGCGCGATGAAGGAACCGGGCGAGGTGGCCGTCGACGCCGGGCAGGATCTGTCCGGTGGCTTCGAGTATCGTCGTCTGGGCTCCGAGATTTTGAAGCATCGAGGCGGTTTCCAGGCCGATATAACCTCCGCCGATGGCGACCAAACGGCGAGGGAAGGGGAGATCGGCGCCGTACCGAAAGAAGTGGTGCGAGGTGACCGCCAACTCCGCACCCGGGATGGGAAGTAGATGAGGGCGCGAGCCCGTTGCTACGAGGATGTACTTGGCGCGATAGCGCAAAATATCTCCAGTCGCAGTTTCCACCTCCACCGTATGATCGTCGATGATCCGGCCCATTCCCTTATGAAAGACGAGGGGGGAGGCCTTGATTTGAGCGCGGTGGATCTCGTATCGGCGGGCCTGAACGCGGTCCTTATGTGCCAGCACCGCTTGCCAATCGACATCCGGCTTGGAGCCGCGCAGGCCGAAGAGGGGATATTTCCCGGGCCACCAGCTTCGCGCTAGGCTCGCTTCCCTCACGGTTTTGGACGGAACGCAGCCCTCTGCCAGGCAATCTCCGCCAAGATTGCCGATTGGGTCGACCAGTGCGACCGATCGCCCGGCGCACGCGAGGCGAAAGGCGGCGGGATAACCGCCCCCTCCGGCGCCCAGAACCATTACATCGACGGTGGATTCCCTGGCCATGTACGCGGCTCCTTTCTCGCGCTCCCTTGATTGCAGGATTGTCCCACGCCTTGCTGGATAGGACAACATAGAGCTGAGGGGAGCCAGATCCGCGTCTTCTTTTGCCCGGAGGGCGGGGGAAGGAAACGGCGTTGGTCTTTACAAACCGCTCTTCAAAAAAACCTGCAGTCGGGTGTTTTTCGTCGTTGACGAGACGGAATGCGAAACTTAGTAGTAAGTCACATTGCGATCTCGCCGCAGGGGCTGGGAGCAGCAACGAAGGAAGCAGAAAGGAGCAGCAGGCCAATGAATGTGGTGGAACCCGGTTTAACGTGCACCGAGAAGACAGGGCTCGAAGGGTGCCCAGAGTCGGAGAAGCTTATTAGGAAGGGGATGCTTTCGGGCTATCTTCGATCCCAACCCGCGGGATGCCTGCTGACTCTGAGTATCGAGCGCTCCTCCGACCATTGTCTTGCCCGGGCGCTTCTCGGGGCTAGGGCCGGGCTCGACGAGTTGGTCTTTCTCTCGCCGGCGTCGAACGAAGATGGGGTGGGGCATGTGCTGCTGCGCGACAGGGCCAGCGGTTTCGTCCGGGAGCCCAACGCGGCTTTTGTGGAGTCGAGCATGGAAGCCGAGGAGTACGCCCGCGCCTGCAGCTTCGTCGTCGTCGGAGCCGTAACGCCGGAGGTGATCCAGGGCCTCTTGAGCGTGCCTCCGGCCGAGCGGGCGCGCTATGCGACAGAGGCGGGCGGAACGCTCGCCGCCATCGCCCATCGCCGTTTCGGCATGAACATGCCCGGGGTAGGAACGACCCCGCGCACGCCCCCGCCACCGCCCCCGCCTCATGGAGGAAAACCAGCTCCGGTTCATGGAGGGTCAAAGGCCGTGGATGCCTGGCTCAATTCCTTGGGAGGAACGTTGTCGAAGTCGCAAAAAGATGAACTTGAGCAGACCTCGAAGGACGTCAAGACGTGGCTCGCTTGGTTCCATGCCCACAAACGCGGCTCGCCCGCTTTAAACAAAAATGTACCGAAGAACGTGGTGGACGCGGAAAACCGCCTCTGGTCGAATCCGTCTATTCGGAAACAGATCAGGTGGCACGGCAACACGGTGAGTCGGGACACGCTAGGGAAGTTTCTAAAGACCCTGGACAGTGCGGCCGGGAACGCCGAGAAGACTTTTCAGGAATTTCAACGGAAACACCCGACCGCGGATGCCGGCCTGCTCAAGCAGGCGGCGCAGGCATCGATCCTGCAGGGGGATTTGCCGCTCCTCGATGCCGCCAGCAAGGGCGCCAAGGTAGATGGCAAGTTCGACATCCAGGATGTGCAGGCGATTGCGCACTCAGACGCATCCGGTGTGCCCGCTCCCTTAAAGGAGGCGGCGGCTGCTTTCGACAATCGGGCAAGCTTCACGACGCTCGCCGACGCGGGGAGCGCGGGAAAGGGGCTTGCAAATAACGGCAGCTTCCAGAAGCTGATCCCGAACGAGATCGGGTTTAGTCTGGAAGACAAGGCGGTCCATCAATGGGTGGACAGTCTCGGGAATGCGGTTTCGGCCAAAACGAAGCACTCTCTTACTCAGATCGGCGATGATGCGGTCACGCTCCAAAACTGGTTTTCCGCTCATAAGCGGGGCGCGTCTTCCCTCAACGTCATGCCGAAGAACGTAGCCGATGCGGAAAAGCAGCTACTCTCCAATCCCCTCATCAACAAGGAACTGCATGTCGGCAAGCTTGTGACGCGGGACGCGGTCAATCCCTTCGTAAGCAAGCCTGACAGTGCGGCCAAGGCTGCCGAGAAGGATTGGAACTCCTTCAAAAAGGGTTCAGGCTCGAGCAACCCGGTAGCCCGGCAGATCGCCCTCGCCGCGGACGTCTTGCGGGCGGACCTCCCCGTCTACTATGCGGCCGGCAGCAAGGCGGCACAGTCCAAAAACTGTTTCAACGGGAGCGCCCTTCAGGCCATCGCTAATCATGGTAAAGACGCTGCGGGGTTGCCCCAGACGCTGAAGAATGCGGCCAGCCTGTTTGGAAATTCGGGAATGTTTTACTACCTCGACGTCGCCGGGGACAACCCCGCGACCGTGCATGCGGACGGGCTGGCGAACGGCGCCAACTTGGACAGCTTCGTCGGCAAAGAAGCGGGGCCCCTGTTCGATTCGCGGAGTCTGGGGTCCACGCTGAGTTCGGCTGCGATGCGCAGCATGGTCAGCGGGGTCGACACGACGAAGTTGGGCCCCGACGTGCTGAAGAATCCTCAGAAATACAGCCCGGCACAGAAGATGGCGATGATGCTGAAGCTTGAGGATCTGAACACCCGGCTCCATGCGGGCGTCGCGGAGCAGCGCTGGGTCTACGATCTTTTTGATAGCATCAACGGAGACCCCCATCAGGTGGCAGCGAACATCGCCCAGGATGTCGCGCAGCTCGGCAATGCATCGGATGTCAAGAAGTTTTACAAGGATCATTACCCTCGGGCGCTGCAGTCGATCGCGCAGGCCGATCCCAAGCTGAAGCAGGCCCTCAGTGGCTACTACGAAGGGGCGGTCAAGGACGGCAGCGCCCTGAAAAACGCGCTTACCAGCAAGGATTCGAGCGGGAAAACCCCGTCGGTCGAAAGCGGCCTCGCTGGGTTCCTGCAGACCGCCCATGTCTTGAACCTAGCCTTGGGAGCGGACGGGAACAAGAAGGATAAAAAGATCCACTTCCAGGGCATTGTCCAGAAATCCGGTGAGCAAAAGACGTTAGAAAAGGCCTACCAGAGCGACATCGTCAGCGCCAAGAGGCTAAAGCATGTTCTCGACCACGGCAGAAACGTGACATCCGCGGTCACCGGTTTCATGACGGACGTCGCGAATTTTGGAGCGGCGCTTCCCGGCAAATATGTCTCCTCTTACGCGAGCGAACTCCAGAAGAATTTCACCGACACGATCACGAGTGAGGTTCTCGGTAATGCGACCTGGTACGATTTAAAGACCGCTTTCCTCGGCAGCAATGGCAAGGTGGATACAGCCAAGCTGACGCAGGCGGTCGAAGAAGCGTTCAAGAAGAACCCGAGCCTTGGCAAGGACAGCAAGGGGCAGTCGCTAAAAGTCGAGGACGTTGTGAATCTGCTTAGCTCCATCGTTAACTCATCGCGGAACGGGGTCAAGCTGGAGGATTCGCTTAACAAGTATGCTAAGGCAAAGAAGATCGATGGGCCCGGCGAGCCTACGGGCGCCATGGCGAAAGCCTACAAACTAGGCATCCTTCATGTCACTACGGCTGTTCTGATTGGCGGCGTTTTGGCCGCCCAAATAAACGGTTCGTCCGGTACAGGCAAGGGCATCGTGGCCGCCGACGCATTGGCGGCTGGCATGGGGATCTCGGGTTATCTGCTGCAAGGCGGAGCAAAATACGCCAAAAACGGCAAGTACAGCTTCAAGACTCTCACTAAACCGCAATTCGATGACGTCGAGAGCTCGGGCAAGGTTCTTAGCGGAGGCGGCGGAGCGCTCGCCGGAGCTCTGGGTATTTTTAGCGGTTTGAATTCGCTCAAATCGGGCCATAAGGTAAACGGAGCAGTGGCCATTGCGACGGGCACCACCGATCTGCTCAGCGGCGTTGCCACCGCCGCGGAAGGCGGCTTGGCTCTCGCGGGTGCAAGCGAGGATGTGGTGGCCATCGCTGGAGCCGTGGCCGGAGCCGTAGGCGACGCGGCGGCGGTCGTAACCCAGCTCGCGACCCTGGGGCTGCTAGTGTATGAAGATATCAAGTTTGAGAACCAACAGCTGCAATTCACCAACGAGTTCGTAGGGGACGCAAAAAAGCTCGGGATTACAGGTGGGGACCAGTTGTCGAACGATCCGCCGTCCACAGCTCCCTAGCAGTCCGAAAATAACGCTTTTTATTGATTGATGGCTATGCCAAGAACCATCGACGTCGGCGGCGTCGGCCTCACGTTGGAAAATCCATTCTGCCGGTAGGCTGGTCGCGGGTGAGAGGTGCGCAGATAAGCTCCTACCACCCATTGTCAGAATTGGTGGCGGGGGCAGGATTTGAACCTGCGACCTTCAGGTTATGAGCCTGACGAGCTACCGGGCTGCTCCACCCCGCGATCTTGTGTGTGGGATATATTGCGCGAGAAGGAAGGTCTCCGCAAGAAAAAGAGTGAGCTTTCGCTACTGCGATTCCTGAATCTTTGCAAGGATATGGCTTTTGGAAGCGGCGCCCACCTGGCGGCCTTTGATCTCGCCGTCGCGAAAGATCAGCAGCGTCGGGATCGACTGAATGGAAAAGCGGGCTGCCAGCTCCTGCTCCTGGTCGACGTTCACCTTGCCAAACTTCACTTTTCCGGCGAGCTCGCCCGCAAGCTCTTCGATCACCGGAGCCACCATCCGGCAAGGACCGCACCATTCGGCCCAGAAATCAAGAACGACCGGAATGGGCGACTGTGCCACCTCCTGAGCAAAATTTTTGTTGGTAATCTCGTGGACCGAGTTAGTCATTCGATAACCTCCTGGTAGGGTTCGCCGTCCTTGGTCCGGCAAAGCCGCGCTTAAAATACGTCAGCGTAAACCAAGGCAAGATATATCGCCGTCAGCGTGCTGACAAGCGCGGCCGTCACCGCAAGGCCGATCATGCCGATTCGCCCGGTCGCATCGCCTCCGGACTCCTCCCGGCTCTTAGGCTTGGCAGCGGGTTTCTGCGTGTCGCGGGTCTTGTTCGGCTGCTCCCCCGTTCGGGCGGATGGCCGCACGGTGTAGGACGGAGGCTGCTGCTGTCCCGGCGCTTTGACAGAAGAACCGGCAATGGGTCGCTGCGCCGGGCGTGCTCCGGTAGAGCGGCCCGCGGATGCTTCTTGGTTTGGAGCGGAAGGGTGCTGTTGGGGGGGAGGAGCTGCCTGTTGGTTACGCTGCGGGGGGGGCGGCTGTTGGGGAACCGCACGTGCCTGCGCCGGTGGGGGTGGGGCCGTATAGGAGCCGGGCTGCCCTGCGCCATTCACGGGATAGGACTGCGGGGTTGTCGGTCTCTCTTGG
>JBFXFN010000015.1:0-45161 GCA_050179015.1 Methylacidiphilaceae bacterium
ACTGGGGCCTCGGCGTCATGGGCTATTACGGCTATCCCTTCCAGGGCACGACCTCCCCGAGCGCCCTCCTCTACTCCGCCAATGGCCCCATATTCCTCGGCGCCATCGAATTCGTCTATAGCTACTAAACCCACGCACAGAAAGACGGAGGAGGAGAATGAATCGAAACCTGTGCGGCAAGGGGATCGTGTGGAGCTTGGGGCTGCTTCTCTTCCCGCTGAGCCCTCTTCGGGCCGCGGACGAGGCACCCACGGAGGGAAGCGCGCAGGAGCTGTCCGCCGGCTCTGCGGGTATGGGCTCTATACAGGGGAGTCCCGAAGAGATGGAGCGGCTGCAGAAGGTTCTCGAAGAGCAGGGGATTGCGGCCATGCAAGCCCAGAATCCGGGAATCAAGCTTAGCGGCTACGTGGAGGCGAGCTACACGTATAACTTGGTCAATGCCCCGTCGTTCAATCACGTGCCCGTCATCGCGGCAAACCCGGCGATCTCCGGGGTCCCGAGGGGGACGCCGCTTCCTTCGTATCCGGGGATGCCCCTGCGGTTCACCACCGATGGAATTCCAGGAGGGTCCTTCAACTTTAATCAGCTCAAGGTGGCATTGGAGAAGGCGCTCACCGATGAGAACAAATGGCAGGCGGGCTTTCGGGTGGATGCGATCTTCGGGCAGGACGCCGCCCTCGGCGAGCCCGACGCAGTGACCGGGAACGGGAGCTTCACCAACACCGGCATCGGCTTTAACTCCAGCGGAATCTTCCTCGAGCAGGCTTACGTGCAGTTCAAAATGCCGATTGGGGACAAGAGCATCGAGTTTCATATCGGCCAGTACGCCTCCCCTATCGGGCTGGAAGTCATGGAGCGCCCGGCCAACTTCAACTTTAGCTACGGCATCCTCTTCAACAACTTCGAGCCATTCACCATGGTAGGAGGAGAGGCGATCTACAAGTTTAACGACTGCTGGACCACGCGACTGGGCGTTACCAACGGAGGATGGAACGTATCGCGGTCCGGCTATCCCTATTACGGGATGGTGAACAACATGATCAACAACAGCGACAGCGTCGTCATCTGGAACATGTACGACTATGTTTCGAAGGATAAGCTATTCCTGAACACTTTTGGTTACGCGGTCGCTCCCAACGGCGTCAATCCCCCCGGGTTCGGCACTCGTCCATTCGGTACCTATGCGGGCGCTTACGACCCGGGCGGGGACATCGTTCCCTCTCCGTACAACGACAACGGCTTATTCATGGAGTTCAACGACTTCGGTACCTGGATCCCGAAGTGGGTAAAAGATCAGAAGCTCCAATTTGCCTACGAACTCGTCGGCGGCTTTTCGAATGCCGCCGTCCTTCCAGCCGGGTTGCCGCAGATGGGCGGCTCGACGCTGGGCAGCCTGGGCGTCTTCCCCACCACGGGGCTCCCCCCGGGCGGGTACAATGGTTCCACGAGCTTCTTTGGCGTCTCGATCTACCAGATCTACAAGTTTAACAAGCTCTTTAGCATGGCGTGGCGGGAGCAGTACGACCATACCAATTACAACCAGATCTTCACCAACTTTCTCTTCCCTGCAGATATTTGGGATGTGACCGTCGACTGGCGGTTCGACCTCGCCGACAATTTCATGATCCGCGTCGAGAATCGGATGGATTATGGCAAAGGGTTCATGAGCTACTACAGTCCCGCCGCCGGCTTTGCGCCGACGAGCGGAAACGGGTTGGCTGCGCTGAGCAACGGTCCCTTCTGGTTTTTCGCGCTCGACGTGGTCTATTCCTACTGAAGATGGTGCGAACTAAAATAGGAGAAAAAGCGGAAGGTTTGAACGGCAGCCCGATCTCGTGCGTTTAATCTTTCAGAAACCTCGAACGAATCGTTTTCCTCCTCTAACGATTCCCGAGAGAGCGGCACGGGAAAACCGTGCCGCTCTTTTTGTGTGTGCTAGCAGGGGAGCATTCGTTTGAATTGCTTGTCCGGTGGATTCCGCGTATTTTCTTTTGAAATAAGGGAAGAGCTACTGCTTGTGCTCCGCGAACGTCCTCTTTCACCTAGCCAAACTAGGCGCGTTCGCCTTTGTTGCCTTCCGATGTGGACCTTGGAGCAGATCCGCGGTCCGGGGTGGGCCGGATTAGGTTGCTGCCTTGGAGCCGCTCCCGCTTGCCCGTCCTCGCTGGCGGGAGCCGGGCAACCGGGTTGATGTGTCCCTATGGCACTCGTGGTCCAGAAATACGGTGGGACATCGGTTGGCGACATCCAATGCATTGATCGCGTAGCGGGACTGATTGCCCGCCGCCATGAGCGGGGAGACCAACTCGTGGTGGTGGTTTCGGCCATGTCGGGCGTCACGGACTCCCTTTTGCGACTGGCCAGACAGGTCCACCCGGATCCGATGGGGCGGGAGTTGGATTTTCTGCTTGCTACAGGGGAGCAGACAACGACCGCTCTTCTTGCCATGGCTCTTCATGCCAAGAAAATCCGCGCCGTGCCCATGACCGGAGCGCAAGCGGGGATCGTTACGGATGGCTCCCATACGCGAGCCCGCATTCTCAATATCGGCCCCAAAAGGATCCACCGCTTCCTAAGCGAGGGAGCCGTGGTCGTTGTAGCGGGTTTTCAAGGACAGGATCTTCAAGGCAGCATCACGACACTAGGGCGGGGTGGATCCGACTTGACCGCGATCGCGTTAGCCGCGGTGCTTAGGGCCGACCTTTGCGAGATTTGTACCGACGTGGACGGCGTCTATACCGCGGATCCGCGCCTGGTGCCGAACGCTACGAAGCTGGATGAGATCAGCTATGATGAGATGCTGGAGATGGCGGCTTCCGGCTCGAAGGTGATGCAAAGCCGTTCGGTCGAGTTCGCCAAGAAGTTCAGTGTCGTTTTCGAGGTTCGATCGACCTTTTCCGATATGCCGGGGACGATTGTGAAAGCAGAAACAAAATCGATGGAAGGTGTCGTCGTTCGTGGAGTCAGCCTCGAACGGAATCAAGCAAAGCTGACCGTTCCCGCGCTTCCGGATCGTCCCGGAGTGGCGGCCAAGATTTTCTCATCCGTAGCTGCGCATGGGGTCTCGGTCGACATGATCGTGCAAAACGTGTCGGACCGGGGGCAGACCGACATTACTTTTACGGTGGATCGGGACAGCCTTGCTCGGGCGCTGAGCGTCGTGGAGCCTGTAGCCGCGGAGCTGGGGGCGGCTCGCCCCCGAGCTCAGCAGGGAGTTGCGAAGCTTTCCGTCGTTGGGATCGGCATGCGATCCCACAGCGGAGTAGCGGCGCGACTTTTCCAGGCGTTGGCAGACGCGGGCGTGAACGCGCAGATGATCTCGACCAGCGAGATCAAGATTTCTGTCGTGATCCACGAGGAGTCGGCGCAAAAGGCCGTTTGCGCCGTTCATGAGGCTTTCGGCCTGGCGGGCCCCTCGGCCGGCGCGGAAGCGATCGCCTGAATCCGCAATTGGGATTGACAGGACCGGAGGTCTTCGGCCCGTTACGGCGGCAATCGGTCGTGAAGGTCTTGCACTTCTCCTTCGAAGCGGTTGACCGGCTTCCGCCGATGTATAGTCTCCAGGAGAGCCCTAGCCGGAGCATACTCCTTTTGCTCGATCTCCAACCTAGCGAGATTGATTTCCGCCAATAGCCGGTACGGATCCGTCGCTTGTCCGCCGAGGATCTCCCGGTAAGAGCGGACGGCTTCTTCGCGCTTTCCCTGCGCTTCCCAGCCCGCCCCCGTTCCCAGGAGAGCCGCAGGCCGAAGCGGATGCTTTGGGAAATAGTCGAGGAAGAGCTGAAAACTCTTCGTCGCTTCGGCGTAGGAGTGCTCCTGAAACTGCGTCGCCGCCGTTTGCAGAAGCCAAAGGGCGCTCTGGGGGACGTCGCGATGGCGTTCAATCAGCGCCAAACGCTCGGAAGAGGTCGAGGTTTTCGCGTACGCGGAGGCGACTTTCTCCCAGAGGAGCCGCCGCGCATGGCTCTGCCAAGCGTAGATCCCGATCCCTGCAGCGAAGACACCCAGGAGCAGAAGAAGGGCGGCTAGGGGCAAGAGGCTTCCCCGACTCCACTGCTCAATCGGGGGAAAGGAGAGGCGTTCCTTCGGCATGCCGATGCCTATGAAGCCCCGGGCGAATTCGCCTGACAAGCGCGAAGTGAGAGGAGAAAGGTCCTTGTGGAAGCAGGAACGCGGTCTTGATCCTCCTCTTTCTCAAACACGTCAAATCCCGACGGAGACATTCGAGTTGCGAAACCGCATTCCTCTGTCACATAATTTTAGGTCTTGTCTTGTCCGAATCCCCTCCGGAAACGGCGGGGCGACGCCGCTTTAGCTCAGAGGTAGAGCAACGCTTTCGTAAAGCGTGGGTCAAGGGTTCGAATCCCTTAAGCGGCTCCCCAGATCGCAGGAAGCAAAAGCCCCTGGCATTAGCCCTCTCCTAGCTGTTTGGATGCGCACCCGGAATGGTGCCGCATGCCCGGACGATTCCGCATCTGAACTGGGTGCCTCCCGCAGTGCGAAGAGCCATCCTTGCGGCGGTGGAAGGCATGGAGACGGTGGCATCGCCGGATTTGGATGTCTCCCAGGTTTTGGGCTGTGGAGGGTTGGCGGTGTTGCGGAAGAAGGAGTGGGAGTGGCTCGGGTTGTAGAAGCTCTTTTGCTCCGTACCTGAGGCACGGCAGAGGAAACTTTTGATGGCGCTGACCTTCGGTCGGATTCTTTTCCCTTCTTCCAAGCCGGCTTTGAAGGAGAAGGCGATGGGGAGCCTCTTGGCGGAAGCTTGCGGTCTTGAGCAGGGGGACGCCTTTGGCGAAGAGGATCTTCCCCCTTATGCGGCCGGCAAGGCTTTGGGAAAGCGCCTGACGTAGATCCCCAAGCCGCTAGAGCAACTGATCGAACGACTCTGAATCGTTCTCCCATCCGGAGTTTGCCTAATTGGCTACCTCGTAGCCATAAAAAGAATGTCGATCGTTCTTTCGCAATTACTTACGACTCTTCTCCGGGAAGTTCGGTTAGTTGGCCGCCGAGGACTCGAAGACTCTGGCGAAGATTGACCGGAGGAAGAAACGGAGGAAGCCTCCATCGGAATCAGTGTTCCCATGCTCCTTTTTCCGGTCACAAACGGCTCCGCTCCCGACCGCTTATCCGGCCCTTTCGGCCCGCTCGATACCGGAGCGGATCAAGTCGGCCGCCTCCGTGGGTTCCGCCCAGCGAAGGAGCTTTACCCATTTCCCCTTTTCGAGATCTTTGTAGTGCTCGAAAAAGTGGGCGACCGTCTCGACGAAGATCTCCGGGAGGTCTCGGTAGCTGGCGACACGCTTGTAAAAGGGATGGAGCTTATCGATCGGGACCGTAATGATCTTCTCGTCGATGCCATGCTCATCCTCCATCAGCAAGGCGCCGATGGGACGGGCTGGAATGACGACCCCCGGCGAGACCGGCGTATGGGAAACCACCATGCAGTCGAGCGGGTCTCCATCCTCCGAGAGCGTGTGGGGGATAAAGCCGTAGTTAGCCGGATAGAACATGGCAGTGTGGAGGAATCGATCGACGAACATGGCCCCGGACTTCTTGTCCATCTCATATTTTACGGGCACCCCGCCTTGAGGAATCTCGATGATGGCATTGATTTCGTGAGGGGGATTGGCACCGACGGGAATGCGGGAAATATCCATTGCGAATCTCTAGTGGTAGAATGTGCGGTTTTAGAGGCGCCGAATCGCGTCGATTCGGTTTCCGCCTCGAATGGCGAGTTATTGTTCCCGGATCGAGCCGCGATGTCGAGCTTTGCTCGTGGTCGATGCAATCCTGGAACGGCTTCCTATGCGTTCGCGCGATTCGTCCAAAGCACGGGCGCATCGTACCGAGCGAAGATCGGATCGGCGCTCAAGAGCGTGAGCTTTTCGAGAAGGGATTGTGCTGCCAGCATTCGATTGAACGGACCGTTGTGGCAGAGAGAGTGTGTGCCCCGGGCGAAGAGCACGTATTCATGTGCGACTACGTGGACAAGCGAAATCGTCGAAACCAGAGGATTCTCGCCTGTCTCTGGTGCGGTAATATTGGCACGCCGACTGCAATGCGGTGAGAATGTCGGGGCGCCCCATGCGCGCCCGTCGGGCCCGTGTTCCTGTAGAACGGGGCGATCCTCGACGCGCTGGTGAGCGACTTCCTAGCCGCTCACTGTTGAGCCGGACAACGGCCCGCAAGTCCGACAGCAAGGGGAAACCGCGAACGGGCCGCCTTAGGGCTGTGTCGCGGCTCGACGATGGCGTTGTTGAGCGCTTCGAAGGTTTCCGGCTAATGGTCTATAGGCTCTAGCTTATGAATCAAGACCCTCCTCGGCCCCTTTTCGCGCCGCCCTTCGGGGTCAAAATTTATGAGTCAACTCGGCCAGCAATTCCCGTCAAGGTTGCAATTAGTCCGGTTTTTCCATTACGGTTGAAATCGGCGATTCAGCTGCCGCGAAAGCCTGTGCTGAGGCAAAGAGCCCGTGAGATCGGACGAGTTGCGTTGCACCATGAGCGGAGGGCCTGTAGGTATCGCCGATCGAGAGCACCGCTTGATGGGTCGCGCCGAGGCGGGAGGAAGCGGATGCAGGCGAAAAACAGCGCTTCTCTGAACTGTTTGCAAAATGGAATTCGTCCATTGAATTCCCGACCTCAAGACGGGTAGGTATCAGATGCTGCGCATCGGCGTGATCGCCAATCAGAGGAAGCCGGGCGCTCGGAGCTTGGTCCGGGACATGCAGGTGTTCTCCGAGAGGCACGGCTTTCCATTGTTATGGGAAAAGCAGACGGCGAGGCTGGTCGGCGAAGAGGGTGAGGAGATGGCGGCCTTGATTGCCGGGGTCGATCTCCTCATCGTCGCGGGCGGAGACGGATCCTTGCTGCGCGTCGTGCATGAGGTCTATCCGGATCCAGTTCCTATCCTCGGAGTAAACATTGGCGGTCTTGGTTTTCTTACCGCAGTGACTCGGGAAGAGATTCTCGAAGCATTTCCGGATCTGGCATCGGGCTTGTTGCGTCACAGTCAGCGGCTCGTGCTGGAAGTTCGCGGATCGATTCGGGGCAACGACATACGGATTCCTTGCGTTCTCAACGACGTCGTACTTTTTCGGGGAAGTTCTTCTCGGATGGCTCGGATCGATGTCCTTGCGGGGGGGCTTTCGGTAACGGAATTTCAGGCCGATGGTCTTGTCGTGGCCACCCCCACGGGTTCGACGGCGTACGCGCTTTCGGCGGGAGGCCCGATTGTCGTTCCCGAGGCTCAAGTCTTTACGCTGACGCCTCTCTGTCCTCACAGCCTGACGAACCGCAGCCTGGTATTTTCTGCGGATTCCCGAGTTCGAATGATGGTGCCGGAAGGAGCGGCTCCGGTTCGATTGGAGTTCGATGGCGAATCGAGGGGAGTTTTGCGCCACGGAGACTGGGTCGAGATCCGTGCCGCCCCACATCCGGTGACACTGGCCTTCCTGGCCCGCCGAGACTTCTTTCAAATTCTCCGGCAGAAGCTGCGTTGGAGCGGAGCAAGCGTTCCGGCGCCGGAAAGACGAATCGAAAAGGACGGAGGACGGGCGTGAAGTTAAGCGAACTAATCAAGTCGGAAAGAATCTCTTTGAATCTCCGTGCTCAAAGTTGGACCGATGCCATCCGGGAAGTCGCCGAGCTTTTGCGGGAAGCGCCGGAGATCGACGACTTTTCCGCCTTTCTCGAAGAGCTTCTTCAGGCCCAGGGCACTGGCCAACTCTGGTTCGATAGTGAAGTCGGGTTCCCTCATGTGCGGAGCGGCCATGTGAGAAATCTGGTCCTGGCGGCGGGGCGAAGTGTGAACGGCGTGCTCATGCAGGAGGGCGAACTGCCGGTAAAACTGGTTTTCGTCATCGGCGTGCCGCAGCAGTTTCATACCGAGTATCTGATCGCCGTGGGTGCACTCGCTCGCGTCGTTCATAGCGCTTCTTCTCGAGCAAGGCTTCTCCGCGCAAAGGGGACAGCGGAATTTGTCTCCCTGATTGCCGCCGAGGAGCAGAAAGTGTAAAGAAAGGCAGGCGCTTCGGACAGGTGGCTGAGCGGTTTAAGGCACTCGACTCGAAATCGAGCGTGGGGGAAACTCCACCGTGGGTTCAAATCCCACCCTGTCCGCACTCCTGGCGGACCGTGCTTCCGCCCCTTTAGCGGCTCGGGAAACGGGATCGATCGACGTTTTTTTACCGGACCGACAAGCCAGAGCCTATTGAACGCAAGCGCAAGTCACGATGCTTCTGGATGGAGAAGTTCACTTTGCCTCCGCCGGGTGCAATTTAGGCAAGGCGAAGAGCAGGCTGAGGCTCAGCGCAAAGCAGACAAAGGGAGCGAGCATCGGTGTATGGAAAGAATTGAGGTCTCTAAAAAGAAGCGAGAACGCGAAAGGTCCGGCTCCGGCAGCAACTCGGCCGAAGAGTCCCCACAAACCGAAGTATTCCGCCTGTTCGTTCTTTGGAGCCAGAATGCCTACTACGGCACGACTGACCGCGTGGAGGGAGCCGGCTCCCATTCCCAAGATTCCGCAAACTAGGTAGAAAACCGTCTTGTCCTGCACGAAATAAAATCCGCCCATCCCCAAAAACCAGATCGAGACGATCAACTGCAAGGTTCTCTTAGAGCCTAAGCGATCCTCGATGAAGCCGAAGAGAACCGCTCCTATGCAGCCTCCCGTCTGGATGCTGAGCAAGAGAAACACCGGCTCCTGGCCGGCTAGGCCGATCTGCATTTGTCCATAAAGCGCAGCCATGGCTAGGACCATGGCTGCCCCGGTGGCATACAGAAGAAATGCTCCGAAGAAGAGGCGAAGCTGGGTCTCATGCCAGAGCTTTGGGAAGGTGAGGGAGAGACGAACCAACGAGGCTGTCAACGCCTTTTTCCAATCCTGTTCCACCAGGCGGGCGCGCTCCCGCACGAAAAGGAGCGTAGGAAGGCCGGTCGCGCAATAGATGGCAGCCGTCAAAAGAAAAATTAGACGGATGGCGCCGGAGTTGGCGATCGTGAATCCGGAGCTCATGAGCGGATAGCCGGCGACCACGCTGAAGAAGCCTCCGACGTTGCCTAGCGCCCGTGCAAGTCCCGAGAGCCTACCAATCTCTTGGGGGGAGGCCAACTCGGGAAGGAAGCTTGCGGTGAGATTTTCCGCGAACGCGTAACCAATCGAGGCCACCATGAATGCAGCCAAGCTCGTCCAGACATCGCCTTCGCCCATCGCGGCAAGGCTGGCAGTGGCAACGATACAGGTCGTGTAGGAGATCGAGAGGATCCATTTCTTTCTTCCGGTAATATCTACCAGGGCGCCGAGAAGCGGAGAGAAAACCCCGACCAGGGTTTGGCAGAGAAAGAGGGCGCAACCGAAGAGCCAGGTCGCATCGGTTCGATGCGCACAAATCACGCGAAGGAAATAGGTGCCGAATACTAGATCGACGATCAACGTGTTGAAGGCGGTGTTGCCAAAATCGAAGAACGACCAGGCTATCTTTTCGGTCTTGCTGGGAGCCGCCGAGAGTGGCTGCGGAGAAAAGATTTTGTCGGAAAGATGCATGGAAGGGCAATTCAGGCAAAGACCCGATTCATCCAAGAGTCCTGGCCGGCGGCCGTCCTTTTTGGATGCGAGCGACACGTTCCTTGGAAAGATCGTTTAACGGAAGTGCGAATCTGACGAGATGAGCCATCCATGGAAAGAGTTATCCCCGTGCTTTCCCGAAGCGAGAAGCGCCACTTCATCGAGCTAACCTTGATCCGAAGACCCTGTCAAGGCATCGCGGGTTGCCGGGGGAACGGCCTCTTGCGCGCCATCCGAAGGCAGGGCGAGCAACAACAAAAAGCCCAACGCAAAGCAGATCAAAGGGAGGGTCATGGGAATCCGAAACGAGTGCGTCGCTTCGAAGAACGCTCCGAAGAGCAGAGGTCCTACTGCGGCGGCGATTCGTCCGGTGACGAACCAGAGTCCGTAGTACTGAGCTCGTGCCTCAGAAGGCGAGAGGAGCCCCATGACCGCACGACTGACGGCGAAAAGGGAGCCGTTGCCGAAGCCGACAAGAAAGGCGGTTGCCAAGAACAATGGTTTGGATTGAACGGAGACCAGAGCGATCGAGGAGATTGCCCATACGAGGACGACGAGCTGCAGGGCGCGGGCGGATCCGAGCCAGTCCTTGATTTTACCGAGAGAGACGGCCCCAAAGCACGCTCCCCCTTGGACGGCGAGCAAGACGAGGACCTGTTCGGTATCCGCCATCCCGATGGCCATCTGTGCGTAGATGGCAACGACGACCATCACGATGGTTGCGCCGGCGCCGCAGAGAAGCGAAGAGGAAAAAAACGTTCGCAATGCTCCGGGACGCACCACGCTTGGCACCGAGTCTACCAAGCGGCGGGCGGATTGCCGAAGGGCCTGCCAAAGGTTGCCGGTGACCGCTTCCGTGCGTTCGCGCAGGAGCAAAAGAGCGGGGAGACCCGCGAGTCCGTAGATGGCGATTGTCAGGGTCAAGGCGAGCTGGACGTGGCTCGCGTTGGAGACAGTGAAGCCCGAGGCGAGCAGCGGAGCAACCAGTAGCAAGTTGACCAAGCTGCCCAAGTTCCCCAAAGACCGCGCCCATCCGGAGAGGCTGCCGAGAGAATCGGCACTGGTGATCTCCGGCAAAAAACCGGCCATGAGGTTGTCGGCGAATGAGAACATGATATTCGTGATCGCAAAGGCGATCAGACTTGGCCAGACGTCTCCCTCGCCCATGCGTGCTAGGGTCAAGGCCGAGAGGATGCAGACGGCGTAGGCGCAGAAGAGCATTTGCTTCTTTCTGCCCAGAACATCCGCCATCGCGCCGATCCACGGGGAAGAGAGGGCGACAAATCCCTGGGAGAAGAAGAGCACCAGGGTCCATAGCCAGGTGGCATCGACTCGATGGGCGCAGATGACTCGAACGAAGTAGACGGCGAAAACCAGGTCGACGATGACCGTGGTGAAGGCGGAACTGCCGATGTCAAAGCAACTCCAGGCGAGCCGTTCCCATCTTCCTGCCGACGGGGAAGGCGTCGAACCGTTCGCGGAAGCCGGTGCTCTCTTTTCTGCGCAATGCGGGGTCTTGTCCGGTTTGGCAGCCATTTCTCCCAAGCTTTTCGCTACGGCTGGCGGAGAGGGCGTGGCTGCTCCGCTCGAGCCTGTCTTTCCATCCTTGCTGCTCCACATACCGCGCCCATGGAAAACCGGCGCCATGTCTCGCATCCATGCCTGTTTGCTGCGCGTGCAAAATTCGTGAGATATGCCGGTTTAAGCCAACCCACCAGGAAGCGGAAGAGAGCATAGCATGCTTGCGACCGTGGATGCGCCGAGAAAAGAGCCGCCGCCCTCGGATAGGGGCGCTCTCCGCTACTTCCAGCTTTGGAGAACGACTTTCCGGGACGTTGCGTAAGGATATTTTTCGAGAAGTTCTTTCACCGGCAATTTCTCGTCGCCTTCCCGCATGTAATGCAGGAGAACGACCGAGGCCCAGTAGTCGTTGGCGTAGTCCGTACCGGCAAGCAAGGTGGGGACCCCCTTATGGTTAACCGTATGACAGGCGGCGCAGCTGACGGGTCCGGCATAGCGTCCATCCGGAGAATACTGCAAGGCGGCCTGATGGCTGGTCAAATCGACCGTGTCGTCCTCTCCTTCGTACCGGACAGGGTAGAGGCCATGAATCGATTCATGGCAAGATTGGCAGGAGAGTGCGCCGTGCGCCTTCGAGTACCGGTAGAGCGCATATTTTCGAGGCTGATCGATCGGGAAATATTTGCCTCCTTCGCTTTCGACGAACGGAGCCGCATGGCAGGTGGCGCATTTGGGCTCGCCGGGAGAGAGCCACCAGTCGCTTCCCCCCGAAACCGCGTCGTAGGGAACGGGCTCTCCTTCGTTCGCGTTCCACGGCAAGAGCTTGAGTTTTCCTTCCTTGTCCTTTGATGCTTTGACGAGCGTCGCAGCCTTGTGCTCGGCGTAATAGGCATAGACGGGGTTGTTCCCGTTCTTGATCTTTGGGTCGGCCATTTCCAGAAAGCGTTCGATCTCGCCTCGGGCAACGGCGTTCCGGATCTCTTCGACGCCCTTATTTCTTAACGTCTTCCCTTTTTGGGTGACTACGTCATCGAGATCATCCCAAGTATAGAGCTCGTTCGACAACTGGTTGTGGCAGTTGGTGCAGGTTAGCCCCCTTATTTGGCGCAGAGGCTTGTCGTTTTCGTCCCGCATGCTCACGTTCTCCAGGTACCACTTGCCCAGGGAATTCAGGAAGAACGGAGGCTGAACATTGGGATTGGTATGCGCGTCTCTTCTCAAATAACAGCCGCCGCCGGCCATCCTTTGATCCGAATCGGCAAATCGGTTGTTTCCGTAGGAGTCGGTGATTTGAAACGGGTTCGTGTTGAAATTGTTTTTGCTCGGATTCTGCCAATGTGTGGGATGACAGGCTTGGCAGGAGACCGTTCTGCCCGCCTTGTCATTCATGTCGGCCAGAAGGCTCGCGTGAGCGGCATGGATCGAAGGAGCGAGCGGATTCGCTTTCGTAGTCGGATATCCCGTCGCTCCCGGACGCGGTTCTTGCAGGTTGCCGGAAACATTGTCGCCGTGGCAGTCGGCGCAGTTGACCGACCCGACGCTCCCGAGGCGGTTTGAGGAGGCGTTCGGGTCGTACTCCTTGAGGAATTGAGTATGGAACATCCTGTCATGGATCTCGAGGAGGTTGATGGAAGAGGACGAGAGCCTCGCCATATAATCGGATTCATCGGGATAATTCTTTTTCCAGTAATCGTATTCCTTCTCGAACAAGACCATGCCCGCTTGCTTGGAGAGCTTCGCTCCCTTGCCGTCCGCCGAATGACAGATGACGCAGTTCGGAATGTCGACCGGGTTCGTGCCGAAAAATTGGACCGGTTTCCCGTCGAGAAGGAGCGGCTTGCCCTCTTTGTCGTGCAGCTGGACGGTCGAATACTGGTAAGGCTGGAAGTCTTTATCCGTGACAGTGCGAATCGTCCCTTTCCTTCTGGAGTCGTAGAACGCCGTCAAGGGCAGGCCAAGAGCATCCCAAACGTGCGCCGCCGTCAGCTTGAGGCGGACATTTTTCACCTCGGGGATCATCGTGTCGGAAAAGACGATGTCTCCCCCTTCGGCCCCTGCATAATCGAGATAGCCGCCCGCGAGAGGCTTGCCCGAGGGGCCGGCGTCCACGGGGATCTCTAGATCTTTGCCGATATGGATCCTGTTCCCGATTGACCAGTCCTTGGGGAGAGTGCCCTCGAGATCCTTATAGATGAACAGATGCTTCCAGACGTAGTTGGCCATGTTGTCTCCGGGATCGGACATGGTTCCGTTGCCGTTGACATCCTTGAGGACAGACCAGTACTTCATCTTGTTGCCCTCGGAGTAACTGTTGTCTCGCAAGAAATAGTAGAGTTTCACCTGATCCGCCGGAGACAAGAGCTTGGGCCGGTTACCGTCCCTGCCGGATGCGACGGCCTGGGCTTGGAAGGAATTATAAGGCGGGATCACACAGCAATAGGAGATGTCGAATCCGACGCAGTGCATCCCCAACTCGTAGTTGATGAGGATGTTGTAGCGATTCTTCGGCTGATATGCCTTGAGGCGGAGATGGGTGACCTCGTCCTGGATCTCAACGGGCGTTAAGCGCTCGAGACGAAAGGGCGGATTGGGGTCATAACTCGCGATGTCGGCCCGCGCCGAAAAGAAGAGCACGTTTAAAAACAGGGCTAGGGCCGGAATCAGCTGAATTGGCGTTCGTTCGTTCGCTCGGACCATAACGCGCCGCTCCGATGCGTTGCTCTAACGAATTCATAAACCGCTGCGGCGTTGTTATGTCAAGCTCTACTCGAGGAACTTCTCCAGACTGGCGTCCTTAGGAAGGCCGAGGCTGACCGCGTCCTGGTAGTGGCGCTTGGCCAGCTCTTTGGCCGGAGGTTTTTGCGTGGCGTAAATGACAGCGAGGTTGAAGTGAGCGTCGGCGTAGTTCGGGTTGAGTTCGAGCGCCCGGCGAAGCTCCTTCTCCGCAGCCTCCTGCCAGCCCTTTTTCGAGCAGGCAATGCCGAGATAGTTGCGGGTGCGAGGGTCGTTCGGATCGAGGACGATGGATCGGGTGAGCATCGAGATGGCATTATCGTAGCGACCTTGCTGGTAGTAGACGATTCCCAGCACGGAGTGGGAAAACGCATCGTTTGGATTTAGCTTGATAGCTTGTTGCAAGGACTTCTCCGCATCATCGTAGCGGCTCTGCTGGAAGCGAACGACCCCCAAGTTCGCCCATGCAAAGACATTCCCCGGATCCTTTTGAAGAATTTGATCATAGACCTTGGCCGCCTCTTCATGCCGCTGTTGGTTGAAATAGCCCGCCGCCTGTTCTGCCAACTGACGGAGTTCGGGCGAAAGGGAGGATGCGTTGTTGCCTTCGGAGGTATTATCGGATGCGACCGGAGCGGCGTTCTGCTGGGAGGAGGGAGAGGGTCCCGAGCTAGTCTCGCTTGAGGTGGCTGTCGTCGAACCCGGGATTGACGAAGAAAACTGCGCGGACCCTGGATTTTCCGCGGAGGCTCTGGCGGACGCCGGCATTGTGATCGTCGCATTCGAGGGAGGTGGGTCGACTTTCGAGAGGTTCGCCTGGTCCGCCTCGGAGGCGCTCGACTGTCCTGAGTCGGATCCCCGCGAGAACAAGCCCATCTGCTGGGCTTTTTGTTTTAGGGTGGCTACGAAGGCCTGTTTGTCCACGCCGTCTTGCGGAGAGACGGTCGGACCTTTCAAGAGAGCGAGTTCTTCCGGAGAGAGGGAGACGAGAGGGGAGGAGAGAATCTCCAACTGTCTTTGCACGAACTGAGAATCGACCTTAAGAGATTGGAGCTCTTCAGTGACCAGCTTCTTCGCCATTTCGCGCCGGGCCTGCTCCTGAAGCTGCCGGTTGATGATCCCCCGCAGGACCTCGTTTTCCTTCTTCAACTGCTCGCTCCCCGAGGAGGCAAAGAATTGACGGGCGGACTCGGCCAGCCGCTGCTGAGCCGTTTCGAGTTGGGATTTCAAGGAGCTTGCCGTGGATCGGAAAATTTGATTTTCCCGCTCAAGGATGGCCAACTGCTCCTGAACCCCTTTAAGCTGATCTCGGATGCCGACGACCGCCCCTTCGTTATTCCCGGTCTGAAGGGCGCGAATCTTCCCCTCCGTCTGCGCGAGCTGCGCTTTCAACGCATTGTTTTCCTGGAGGACAGCCGCGATCCTCTCCTCCACGTTTGACGACTGCGCAATGGCTAGCTCCTTGCGCGCGCTCTGGAGCCTCTCGCGGAGCGAGCCCGCTTCCGAGACGGCGGATTGCAGCTTGGACTTAGTCGAGCTGAGCTCGCTTTCGAGCTGGGAGATGCGGCTACGCAAGAGGAAGAGCTGCCGGCTGCCGCTTCCTTCGTTGGATTCGGCGTCATTCGAACGGCTCCCTCGCGGACGGGTTCCTGACCCATCCCCAGCCGACGGTGAGGAAGCCATCTCGTTGCGTTCCGGCTGCGGAGCTTCGAATGGGGCCCCCTCTTTCTTCCGAGCGTCCTCGAACAGGGCGATCTTCCCGCGGACGTAGCGGAGCCGGAAGGCAACGATCGACGGCTCCCAATCCGGATTATTCCTCTTGAGGAGTTCGAGCTTTCTTTCTACCTCCAGGTACTTTTGACGCGCGGCGGCAGCATCCCCTTTCTTATCCAGCTGCTCCGCCTCCTGCAGACTCAGGTAGGCTTGTAGGAACTGGTCCTGCGGCGGATAGGCCGCATGAGCGGGGTGGGCGATCGCCAAAAGCAGGCATGCGAGACCACCTCGAAGAGAGAGGCGCATTTGGGGGTGGATTTTGTGTTTCAAGCACGTAAAAAGTCAATAGGCATTCTTAACAGATTGTTTGCGTTTGACTTATGTGTACACGGGCGGGATCTTTCCTTCTCAGGAACGCCTTGCTCGAGATACGTCCGGCGGTCATATTGCGCTGAAGAAACCGGAAGGGTCGAGAGCTTCCAGTGGAAGTTCGAAGGCGAGGTCCCAAAAGCATGCAGGATAGATTGCAGCAGATTCTCCTTCGGAAACGAGCCGAGGTGCAGGAGCTCGAGGCCGAGGTTGTTCGGTTGCGGCGGGAGGCGCTCGCATTCAAGCGTCGGTCTCGTTCGCTTGCTCGCGCGCTGAAGAAGCAAGAAGGCATCGCCCTTGTCGGCGAGGTGAAGCGAGCTTCTCCGTCGGCCGGGTCCATTGCACGCGAATGCGATCCCGGAACGCAGGCGCTCCGATACGCCGCTGCCGGAACGGACGCAATCAGCGTGCTCACCGACGGGCCTTTCTTTTCCGGATCATTGCAAGACCTGCGCCAAGTCCGGGATGCGGTTGATCTTCCGCTTTTGCGCAAGGACTTCGTCCTATCGGAAGTACAGCTTTATCAGAGCGTAATTTGGGGAGCGGATGCCGTGTTGTTGATCGTGACTGCCTTGTCGCAGCCCCAGCTTTATGGGTTGTATTCCCTGGCGGTCGATCTGGATCTAGAGCCGCTCGTCGAAGTCCATGACCGAGCCGAACTCGAACGCGCCCTTGCGATCGATGCGAAGCTGATTGGAATCAACAACCGCGATCTTCGGACCTTTTCGATTGATCTGGCGAACACGGAGCAGTTGATC
The DNA here is from genome assembly GCA_050179015.1 of Methylacidiphilaceae bacterium. Lineage (GTDB taxonomy): Bacteria > Verrucomicrobiota > Verrucomicrobiia > Methylacidiphilales > Methylacidiphilaceae > Methylacidimicrobium. The sequence goes on from JBFXFN010000015.1 coordinate 16,659, forward strand.
GACTTGATACCGGATGAGCGCGTGGCCGTGAGCGAGAGCGGGATCGTATCCGGGGAGCAGGCAGCGCATCTCCGCTCCATTGGCGTGGACGCGATTCTTGTCGGGGAAGCTCTGATGCGATCGACTAATCCGATGGCAAAAGTCGCTGAGCTTCGCAGCGCGGCGGGGAAAAAAGGGGGACGCAGGCCGCCAGGCGCGTAGCCTTAGCCTTCTTCGCATGGCGGTTCGAGTCAAAATTTGCGGGATCACCTCGCTCGGCGATGCGCAGCTGGCGATCGACGCGGGAGCCGACGCTCTGGGGTTTGTCCTCTATCCCGAAAGTCCCCGCTACGTGGCGCCTCATGCCGCCGCAGAGATTCTCGAGGCCATTCCGCCTTTCGTGGAAAGGGTAGCCGTTCTTGTCAATCCGCCCGGTGGCGAGATCGAGCGGATCGAATCGATGGCCGGTTTCAGTGCTTGGCAACTGCATGGGATCGAAAGTGCTGCGTTCTGCGCCTCTCTTCGACCTAGAAAGGTGATCAAGGCAATTCGTCCTCCTTGGCCGGCTGGCGCGGAATTCTCGTTTCCTTCGGCGGCGCTGCTTTTAGATAGTCCATCGCCTTCTTGGGGAGGCAGTGGGAAAAAGCTCGATTGGTCGCTTGTGCGCATTTTCGCGGACCCGCTGCGCCAGCCCTTTATCCTGTCAGGAGGCTTGACTCCCGAGAACGTCCTGGAGGCAATCGAGCAGACCCATCCTTTTGGGGTGGACGTGGCAAGTGGGGTGGAACTTGCTCCTGGCAAAAAGGATCCAAAGCGTGTATGGGAATTCGTACGAAGATGCAAGGATCTTTAGGCAGCATGCCGGATGCTGGCGGCCATTTTGGGCTTTACGGAGGAAAGTTTGCCCCTGAATCGCTCGTGGCGGCCTTGGCGGAGCTTGAGGAGGTCCATCGCCTCGCCAAGGCCGATCCCGTGTTCCAAAAAGAGTTGGACCAGTTGCTCCGGACCTATGCGGGCAGGCCGACCCCCGTCACTTATGCCGCTCGCTTGAGCGAAAGCTTAGGGGGTGCGCGAATCTATCTCAAGCGGGAAGATCTTCTCCATACCGGGGCGCACAAGATCAACAATACGCTAGGCCAGGCTCTGCTCGCCGTGCGGATGAACAAGAAGCGGATCATCGCCGAAACCGGCGCGGGCCAGCATGGCGTTGCCACCGCGACGGTTTGCGCCCGGTTTGGGCTCGCTTGCACCATCTACATGGGCGAGGTGGACATGGAGCGCCAGGCGCTGAACGTCGCCCGGATGGAGATTCTCGGTGCGCAAGTCGTGCCTGTGCGCACGGGGCAGCGCACGCTCAAGGAAGCGGTCAATGCCGCGATGCGCGATTGGGCCGCAACGGTGCGCTCGACCCACTATATTCTTGGGTCGGCGTTGGGCCCTCATCCTTATCCGGTGTTGGTCCGGGACTTCCAAAGCGTGATTGGCCGGGAGTCCCGAGAACAGATCCTTGAAAGCACGGGAGCACTTCCCCACGCCGTGGTGGCCTGCGTGGGAGGAGGAAGCAATGCGATCGGCATCTTTCACGGCTTTCTGGAGGATTCGGAGGTGCGCCTCGTCGGGGTAGAGGCCGGCGGGCGGAGCAACCGGTTGGGAGATCATGCGGCTCGCTTTTCTGCCGGGAGCGTCGGAGTCCTGCAGGGGACTCGAACGTTTATCTTACAGGATGCCGATGGGCAGATTGCGTTGACTCACTCGGTATCGGCAGGATTGGACTACGCGGCTGTCGGTCCCGAGCATGCCTACCTTCGGGAAATCGGAAGGGCTGAATATACGGTCGCGAGCGATCAGGAAGCTCTGGATGCGTTTTTCCTTCTGGCGCGCATGGAAGGTATCATTCCCGCACTCGAGAGCGCCCACGCCATTGCTCAGGGGATCCGGTTGGCGAAGCAGTTATCTCCCGAGGCCGTGCTGCTGGTGAATCTATCCGGCCGTGGAGACAAGGATGTCGAGCAGGTGGTCCGGATGGAGAGCGAAAAGAGTGTGGGTGGAAGCGGCGTCTTCGCGCGTCGGGAGGCGATCCTCCGTTGATTTCCATTCTGTGCTAGGCAAGGTCCCTCTTTCCCGCCGGGATGTCCAAACGAGTAGATTTTGTGGAGGCAACGATGCAATCCGGTAAAGGAGAAGAGGTGACCGCATTCCGTAGGGAAGGGATTCTCTTCGTCATCTCCGCCCCTTCCGGGACGGGGAAGAGCACTCTTTGCGAGAATTTGCGGCGGACACCCGATTTCGTCTTTTCCATCTCCTGCACGACAAGACAGCCGCGACCAGGAGAAGTGGATGGGGAGGATTACTTTTTTCTCAATGAGCGGCAGTTCTTCGAAAAGGTCGCCGCAGGGGAATTCCTGGAGTATGCAAAAGTCCATAGCTGCTGGTATGGGACTTTGCGGCAGACGGCGCTTAATGCTCTGTCCGAAGGGACGGATGTCTTGCTGGACATCGACGTTCAAGGGGCAAGAAATATTCGCGGCCAGGAGGACCCCCGGTTGAAATCGGCGCTCGTAGACGTCTTTATTATGCCTCCGACCTTTGCCGAATTGCAGCGGCGGCTGCGAAAGCGCGGAACGGAAAGCGAAACGGAAATCGCACGGAGGTTGGAACGAGGACGGGAAGAGATGAAGGCGTGGAAGGAATTTAAATATACGATTCTATCGGGCTCAGTGGAGGAAGATCTTACGAAATTCCGCGCCATCATGCGGGCCGAGCGTTATCTTAGCAGGAGACTAACTTTGTATGCGCAGTAGAGAGCGGACCGTTCTTCTCGGCGTGACCGGATCGGTCGCCGCCTTTCGCGCGGTCGACCTGGCTAGCCGACTGACCAAAGGAGGATATCGGGTAGACGTCGTGCTGACGAGCGGAGCGCTCCAGTTCGTTCGCTCGCTTTCCTTCGAAGCCGTGACGCATCGGTCTGTCTACACGGACGAGAGCCCCGGGGTGCTGGCGGGCCGGGCCCTTCACGTTGAATTGGCGGAGCGGGCCGGAGTCGTGGTCGTTGCTCCCGCTACGGCCGACCTAATCGGTCGGTATGCGTGCGGTCTAGCTCCGGATCTGCTGGCCTCTCTGCTCCTTGCGACTGCGGCGCCGATTTTGTTCGCGCCCGCGATGAACACCCGGATGTGGAACCATCCAGCGGTTCGCGAAAATGTCGCTCTGCTCGAAAAACGGGGCGCACGGATGATCGGTCCGGAGAGCGGCCTGCTCTCTTGCGGAACGGAGGGCCTCGGACGACTTTGGCCGGTGGATCTGCTCTATGCCAAGATCGAAGAGCTTTTGCCTGCGGCGAGCCTTTCCCTCAACTCATCGGAAGACGAGGTAGAAGAGGTTACAGCGTCCGGGCGGAGGCCGCTTTCTTCGCCTCGTGAGGAGGGCGGGGGCAAGGAGGCGAGCGAGATGACGGAAAAGAGGAAACCCGTGAAAAAGCCGACGGTCAGGAAATCCGCAAGAAATAACAAAAAGGGATTGGCTGCAAAGAAGAAATAGGAAGGGGTCTGCAGGCGTTGGCGGTGTGGATGGACGAGCCGTTTGAGGCTCAAACGCAATGAGCCTGCGGCGGGTTTTTGTCTACCAAGAGTGGATCCCCGGCGCCGCATTTGCCTCTTTCGAGTGGGAACCGATTGGCAGATGGCGAGGGATCGAGCGTGAGCGATGGTTTTCGGATGGAAGAGAGGCCGGTCGTGGCGATTCTGATGGGGAGTCAATCCGATTGGCCGATTCTGCAGGGTGCCTCCGAGGTATTGCACCACTTTTCGGTGCCCCATGAGAGAGCGGTCGTCTCTGCCCATCGCACCCCCGAAAAGCTGCGTCACTTTGCTCTCTCTGCATCCGATCGGGGAATCAAGGTCTTGATCGCGGGCGCGGGAGGAGCGGCGCATCTCCCGGGGATGCTCGCTGCCTATACGACCCTGCCCGTCTTGGGTGTTCCTGTCGAAACGCGGGTCTTGCGAGGAGTGGATTCGCTCTTGTCCATTGTGCAGATGCCCTATGGAATTCCGGTGGGCTGCCTTGCCATCGGAGAGGCCGGCGCGCGAAATGCCGCCTTGCTCGCGGTTTCGATCCTTAGCCTGGAGAACCCGGAGCTCGCAAAGCTCTTACGCGATTTCCGCAGCGCGCAAACACAGCGGGTTCTCGATCAGACGATATGAGCCCAAAGTTTCCCGGTACGTCCATTGGGGTTGTCGGCGGCGGCCAGCTTGGACGGATGCTGGCTGGAGAAGCGAAAAGGATGGGCTATCGCGTCGTGGTTTTCGATCCCGATCGAGAAAGCCCGGCGGCCGCACTGGCCGACCGCCACTGGTGCTGCGACTTCTCCGATCAAGATGCGCTGGCGGAATTTGCCGATGTCTCTGACGTCATCACGTATGAGTTCGAAAACATTCCGGCGGGAAGCTTGCATTTTCTCGATTCTAGGGCCCCCGTGCTCCCATCGCCCGGTATTCTTGGGATCTGCCAAGACCGTCTTCAGGAGAAGGCTTTTTGCGTTCGGCAGAACTGCCCGGTAGCCCCCTTCAGTCCCATCGAACGCGCAGGCGATCTGGCAAAAGCCCTCCAGAACGTCGGGACTCCAGCCTTGTTGAAGACCGCGCGACTTGGATACGACGGGAAAGGGCAGGTGGAGGTGCTCGCTCCATCGGACTTGGAACCCGCTTGGCGGCGATTGGGAGAGGTGCCGGCCATCCTGGAGAGGAAGGTGTCATTGGAGGCGGAGCTCTCCGTAATCGTAGGACGGTCCGCCGCAGGCGCCCTCGCGGTTTTCCCGATCGCCAGGAATTTCCATCGCGAGGGCATTTTTGATTACTCGCTCGTTCCCTCCGGACTGGGAAGGGAGATCGAAAGCAGAGCGGAGGAGATTGCGGTCGCCCTCGCCTCGGCTTTCCAACTGGTTGGCGTGCTCGCCGTAGAGTTTTTCCTTACCGAAGGGGGGCAATTACTGGTGAACGAGCTTGCTCCGCGACCGCACAATTCCGGGCATTTTACCCTGGAAGGCTGTGTTACAAGCCAGTTCGAACAGCAGTTACGGGCCATTGCCGGACTGCCCTTGGGCGATGTCTCTCTGCGTGGGCCGACCCTGCTTCGTAACATCCTGGGCGACGCGTGGGTCCATGGCGAGCCGGATTGGGCGGCTCTTCTCTCCTTGCCTGGCTTGCGGCTCCATCTCTACGGGAAGAACCGGCCGCTCGAGAGGCGGAAGATGGGCCACTACTCGGTGATCGCTTCCTCGATCGCGCAGGCGCGGGAGATCGACGGACGAGCCCAGGCGATTCTCGGGGTGGACTGAAAAATTCTTTTCATCGCCTATCGATACCAGGCGTACCATTCCACGCAGATCTTCTCGCAGCGGTCCGGCTCCCCGGCTTCCCCAAAACGCCACCGGACCGTAAACCCGTTCGACTCGTATCCGGAGGGCTGAACCAAGAACCATGAGGAAAGAAGCCAGGGAACGAGCGCGGGAGTCGGTGAGCGGCCAAGGCAAGGAATCGCGGAGATCATCGGCCCGAAATCGAAGCGAAAGAGCAGATCGCTGCTCGACGGTTGCCAGCCCCAATGGCAAAAGTAGATTTCGAAACGATCGTTTTTCGGGCGGTTGGAGACAGGGAAGACGGGATAGGCCGCCTGAATCCGGAGCCGCTTGGTTTCCTGAGCTTCGAAAACTATGGGTATCGTCCATGCATAGAGCATGGGGTGCCCAGTCTTTTCCCCCAGGCTAACGAGTTCTTCTGGTGCCCTTTCCCGAACGGGTGCGATCGATCCTTTGTCGTCCGAAACGTGAAACCAGAGCGGGGGATTTGCAGGATCCTCGTCGGAATAAAAGCGAAGCTTTGCTCTCTGTTCGCCGTTTTGCAGCATGACCTCTTCCCGATACAGCACCTGCGGGCTGAGCGGAGAAGCTCGGGTCGGTCTACCGGGAACGAGCTGCGCATAGGCGCTGTCGGAAAGAAGCCGGACGGGCAGAGGACGCGCCAGAGATGAGACGAGGAAACCTCCGAGGCAAAAGAAGACCACCATCCCTTTCCCAAGCGAGCTTGGCGTAGGCATCGAGGCCCCCATTCTTGCTATGGCTTCGCTTGCTCCAAGCCCGTGCGAATTTCCCGGTAGCCGGCCCATCCGACGATCCCGAACACAGCAAGGTGGAAGAGTAGGAGAAGAAGCGCGAGAGAGATTTGCGTTTGCCTCACGAGATCTCCCCAACACTGGTTGGTCCGCTCGATCAAGAAGTCACCAATGACCCATTCGATCCGCCCCTCCGGATACAATCCCGGCGAGGAGTCGAAGAAGCGCTTCATGTCCGCCGAGAGCTCTTTCGCCGGTGCCGCCGCCGAAAGCCCGAGGATGCCGGCCAACAGTGGGTAGACGCTGGCGAAACTGGCGACCGCCGTAGTGGCGTAGGCGGCTGCAGCGGCCTCGCGAGCCGCAGCCGTCGTCAACGGCAGGAAGGCCTCTTCCGGTGGAGGAAGAAACGGTTCGAGGCCTTTGCGGCGAATGTTTTTGCCGGCCTGAGCGAGCGCGATCTTCTGCCACCGGGGACTCGCCAAGACATCCCGAGTCCACTGCGCGATGGCACGATTGACGACGGGACGGGTGTAAGAGGCGCCCACGCAAAGCGGCACGACGAGTAGCGTCGATAGGGCCGCCAGCCCGCAGAGTGGGTGGCGCGCGGCTTTTGTGGCGAAGCTTCTATTCCAGAGGAGGGCCGAATGGCTGAGCACCATCCAGGAGAGTGCCCCGGAAGCGAGAGCGAACGCCAAAATGAAGAACAGTGCCTTCGGTTCCCGCCCGGAGAGTGCGACCAGGGCGGACATTGTCAACAAGAGCAAATCGATGATCCGCTCCATGGAGCCGGTCTCCTCCCGAGGCTACGAAGCAGGTGCCCGTCGCGTCAACGAATCGATCTCTGTTTCGGTGGCCGATGCTTGAGAAAAATAGAATTGACGACAGCCGGAGAGAGTCTTATTCGGAAATTCCCATGCAAATCTCACTCGGGCAGCGTGGGTTCCTTCTTTTTTTTGCAGTCTGGATCGCAGCGGCGACGAGTGCACCCACATGGGCCAAAACGGCCTATTATCCGCTTAAAAAGGCTATCTCGTCGCCCGGCAAGAAAGCGGGCCAACTCTCTCCCGATGACTATCTTACCGTCACCGTGGATGGAACAAAACGGAAGATCGCCGTTTGGAGTTCATCTCCCAACCGGCCGTTTCGACGCATCGGCTTGCTGGAGACCAACCGTTGGCGGAAGCACGCGGCGCGGATTGCGGCCAAGAACGGCGGTGACGGCATCCTGCTGGTAGAGCGGGAAGAGGAGCCCTATGTGCCGGCTTGGGTGGGGCGTCAGGCAGGCACCCTCCGTTTCAGTGAATTTCGATATTGGTGGGTGATCGTGGGCCCCCACGGACAATGAGGAGGCGGCCGTTCGGGCGATTCGGGTGGCGAGGAAACCCTCGCATGCACGGCCGCTAGCCGGCATGTCGCAATTGGCTGGTCCGGAGCTCCTGGTGGCTGGTAGAAGAGGAGGGCGGAGTCCAGGGGAAGGCCCACGTGGTGGAATGGCAGACACACGGGACTTAAAATCCCGTGGGGGGAAACTCCCGTGTGGGTTCGAATCCCACCGTGGGCAGATTCCCTGCGCTTCGGGAGAATTCCCGATTGGATAGTGGACTGTCGGACAACGTTCTTCGTGACCATGCGAAACCTTGCGCGCTGTGGGCGCCTTGTCCTTTCCAGCGGGCTGTTTCTCGGCTGTGCGGCGTGAACAGGATTGACGGCGGGGCCGAGAGATCGCTATGCAGTAGCTCCCGTGCTAAGGTCACTAAGGAAGCATGGGTTCGTTCTTTTTTTTGTAGTCTTGATCGCAGCGGCGACGAGCACATCCGGATGGGCTGAAACAGACTATTATCCGCTGAAAGAAGCCGTCTCATCGTCCGGAAAGAAGGCGGGTCAACTCTCTCCCGATGGCTATCTTACCGTCAGCGGGGGAAAGATCGCCGTTTGGAGTTCATCTCCCAACCGGCCGTTTCGACGCATCGGCTTGCTAGGGACGAATTACTGGAACCTCATTGGGAAGCAACCGCGATTTCCGGGCAAGAACGGGGGTTTGCGAGTCTTTCCCTGGGAACCGGGATGGTGGTGGAGGCACGCGGCGGGGGTTGCGGCTAAGAACGGCGGTGACGGACTCCTCCCGGTGGGGCGGGAAGAAGAACGCCATGTGGCGGCTTGGGTAGGGCGTAAGGCTGACACTCTTCGTTTCAACGAATTTCGATATTGGTGGGTGATCGTGGGCCCCCACGGAGAGTGACACGTAGTGGAATCCTACGCTTCGGGAAAATTCCCAAGGGGGACTGTCGGACAACGTTCTTCGTGACCATGCGAAACTTTTCGCGCTGTGGGTTCCTTGTCCTTTTCGGTGGCCTCTTCCTCGGCTGTGCGACGGCGCTGCGAGCAGAAGACTCACTCGATTCGCGCGTGCAAGCTGGTTCGGCGCTTCTTTGGGACGAAGGCTCGAAGAGCGCGCTATTCCGGCGTCAGATTCATACACCCCACTCCCCTGCGAGCACGACCAAGCTGATGACGGCCTTAGTCGTCTATGAGAAGACCGGACTTGCGGGAGAGGTCGTCATATCGCGCGAGGATCTCCCGAGCGCCGGGGAGGTGCCCACCGTCCGATTGCTGCCGGGGGATCGCTTCACCGTAGCCGATCTCGTCCGGGCTCTGCTCATCAGCTCGAGCAACGAGGCCGCTCTCGCCCTCGCCCGGCACGCTTCCGGGTCGGTCGATGCGTTCGTTGCCGAGATGAACGCCCGAGCAAAAGGGCTGGGTTGTGAGAAAACCCATTTCGTCAATCCTAACGGAGTCACCGCAGCCGGGCATTTTACCTGCGCCAGCGACCTCTTGCGCATTTTCGACGCCGTTCTCTCGGTCGAGCCGCTGCGCAAGATCTGCTCGACCGAGAGCTTCTCCCTCCTCACCGCCGATGGGAGAGCCGTCCAGTACCTGATGAACACCAACCGACTTCTTGGGCCGTATCCGGGCATGGGCCCCGCCAAGACTGGATGGACAGCGGATGCCCGGCATACTTACGCCGCACTCTGCCAGCGAGGAGGGCGGAAGGTCGCCCTGATCCTTCTCGATAGCCCCGATAAATGGGCGGATGCCGTGGTTCTTCTCGACTACGCCTTCGGCAAGAAATGGAGCGAAAGCGACTAGTTAGGCCTCAGCCGAAACGCCTGTTGTAAGCTTCTTGTAGATGGCTAAATAGTCGCGGGCCATCCGTTCTGCCGTAAACCGCTTTTCGAAGGCGAGGCGAATCTGTTTGCGCGGGAGCTCTGCCGCAAGCGGCACGGCTTGGGCGGCTTCCTCCACGTTTTGGACGAGAAAGCCGGTAACTCCCGGTTCGAGAATTTCCGGAATTGCCCCGTAGGGGAAAGCGATCACGGGCGTCCCGCAGGCGAGCGCTTCGATCGCCGATAGTCCGAAGGGTTCCGGCCAATTGATCGGAAAGAGCAGGGCTTCGGCATCTCCGAGCAAGGACTGCTTCTGCCGGTCGTCCACTTCTCCTAGGTAATGGACGTGAGGTAGGGAGAGGAGCGGGCGAACGGTATCAATATATTCGGCGTCGTGGCGTGGATCCATCTTCGCCGCGATGAGGAGCTTCCTCCCTGCCCGCCTGGCGATCTCGATCGCCAAATCGGGGCGCTTCTCAGCGGCAATCCGGCCCAGGAATACGAGATATCCACCGCTACCGCTGCCCAGAGAGTAGAGCTTTTCGGGCAGGCCGTGAGGAACGGTTCCCACCCAATTGGCATGAGGAACATCCTTACGCTGCGCTTCGGAAATGGCGACCACCGGCATTTCCGGGAAGCCGTGGAAAAGGGCCGTCAGGTCTGGAGTATCGAGTCGGAGGTGCAGGGTGGTCAGAGAGCGGTTGGGTTGGCTACGGAAAAAAGGGAAGTGGAGGAACTCGGTGTGAAAATGGAGCAGATCAAACTCGGCTTCAGACCGGAGCGCAGCGTCGATTTCGAGTAGGAAATGCGGGAGATAATCCCGGCAACCGGGCAGCTTGCGGAGGCTCTGGGGACAGATGGATCGAAGTCGTGCGCGTGTGATCGAATCCCCACTGGCAAAAAGGGTGACTTCATGGCCGAGATCAACTAACGCCTCCGTCAAAAAGGAGACAACGCGCTCCGTTCCCCCGTAGCCTTCCGGAGGAACCCGCTCCACTGGAGGAGCAATTTGCGCAATTCGCACGCGCGTCAGCTTGAGAAGCCGCTAGGCGGTTGTCAAGCTGAGCAATGGCTTTGCATCATGAGGTGATTTGCCCGCAGCGAGGTTTGTGTTTCCGCCGGATCGGCAATCCACCGGAGGAGCTCGGACCAGCCGGTCAAAACGAGTAGACGCTTTCCACGGCCCACAGGAACGCGGGGCCATTCGAGACGGGAAAGAGAAGGGCTCCCACGGGGGAAAAGGGGGTCCCGTAAACGGCGGCACCCCAGTCCATGCGAAACTCGGTTCGGAGCATCAGATTCTCCCAAAGATCGAAGCCGATGGTAGCGGTGACACTCCAGAGATCCGCTGGTCCCGCATGGTCGGAAAGGATCTCATTTGCACTCCCATGAATCCAGTCGGTTCGGAGAGCAAGGCTCGTGAGGCTGGTGGCCTGATACTTGGCCCAGAGACTTGCGCCGAGCCATTTCGCCGGCTGCGACGCTCCGCTTTCGAGAGGGCCGACTCCTTCGTAGAAGCCGCCGGTGGTCTCGCAGGCAAGCAGCAGCCGGTCGTGTGCAGCTTTGGGAATCCATTCTCCCCAGACGTCGCCAAGGAAAAACGGCGCAGCCCGGTTGAGCGGGCTCTCGACGAAAACCCCGGACCCGGAAAATGACGGGGCAAGGCCGAAACCGGGAGGATTGGCCCCATTGGGCCCGTAGAGAGCGCTAGCTACTAGGCGGGCGTTTCGCGCCGGGGCGTCGATGCCCGCGGAGGCCAGGAAGAGATAAGCGGGCGAGTTGCTGAGGCTATTGTCGTTCTGTCCGAAGAACGGGAAGCCCGCTCGCGCAGCGTTGAAAGATCCGTCCAAGATCCCCAGAGTGGTTTCTACCCAATCCAACGGATGATAGGCCGCTTCCATGCCAACTACGATTTCCGGGATTAGGTTCGTGTAGAGATTCCCGTAGGTGAAGTTGAGGTTGCTGGGCCGTTCCATGACCTCGAATCCCAAGGGTGGAACGAACTTGCCGACCTTTACGTCGATCGCATTTCCTGCTGGAATCCGAAACGTGGCGTACGCTTGGGCCAAGAGGAAGCTCGCGCCATTTCGGGCGTTGCCCGCTTCGATCGGGGTTCCCAACCCGGCCAGATTGTCCGGTCCACCCATCGAAGCAGCGTCCTGACCGATGAAAATATCGGTACGGAACCCCGCTTCCCAGCGATTCTGGTCATCCAGAGGCTTTTCGAGAAGGAGCCGGACTGCGTTGAGATTGAATCCTCCGCCGGCGATGCCGTCGTCGGCCATTCGCGTGGGGATTCGAGCGTTAGGGGAAATGAAATTCTCGGTATAGGAGGCGTCGAGGTAGCCGCTCAGCCGAATACCGGGAGGCGAGGTCTGGACGGCGATCCCTCCTTCTTCGAGAGCTTTCTGGAGCTCTACGGCGTCGGACTGCGCGGGGGCGGTCGCAAGGGTCTGAGGTGAAGATTGTCCTTTCAGGGGGAGAGGAAATAGACCCATCAGAGCCGAGGTCGCGAGGACGAAAGAAGAAAGGCGATATCGTTTGGGCGAGACCTCAAGTGGGAGAACCCGAAGGATTACCGGCGCAGAATGGGGTTGTCTCTCCACCTCTTTTCCCGTAGGAGAAAAACTCCATTCATTCCCCTTCGCCCTCGAGGCAAATGCGATCGGCGTCCTCCCACGGCGCGCCACCCATCAGAAAAACCTTTCCTATCCTTTCCTTGTTTCGGCCAGAAAAAAAAGTATTCAATGAGTCGCGACCCAAGAGGAGGGACTTGTCTGGTTCTGCGAAGAGGAGCGACGGCACGTCGATGAAGATCTGTGACGTGACCCAATTTTATTCGCCGCGGAGTGGCGGGGTGCGACGCTATCTCGGCGAAAAGCAGGAACATGTCCGCAGACGGACGGAGGACGAGCATTACCTGATCGTTCCCGGAGAGCGGACATCGCATCAGGGCGAGGGGAGGACGCACGTGATAACGATCGCTTCCCCGAAAGTCGATCGGACCTCCCGGTATCGTATCCTTTGCAACGTTTCCCTGGTTCGGTCCATTCTCCGAGACATTCGGCCCGACATTGTCGAATCCGGAGATCCCTATCATCTGGCATGGACGACCTTGCGGAGCGCCGGCGAGTTGGGAATTCCCGCAGTCAGTTTCTACCATTCCCATTTCCCTGATGCCTATTTGCGGACGGCCTGCCGCTTCGGCGGCCGCTTCTTCGAGGATCTCGTCCTTGCAGCGGCGAGACGATACATCGTTCGCTTGTATTCTCGTTTCCACTATACCTTCGTACCTTCGATCACTCTGCAGAAGCTTCTGAAGGCCTGGGGGCTGGCCAATACGATTGCGATTCGGCTCGGCGTGGATGCGGAAACGTTTTGCCCCGGTCCCGAGGATGGAGCATGGCGGGATGAGCTCGCCATCCCCGATGGGGCATTCTTGCTTCTTTACGTAGGCCGCCTCGCTCGAGAAAAAAACATCTCGGTGTTGCTCCATGCTTTTCGAATGCTTCGCGCCTCGCGCCGCCGAGACTACCGGCTGCTGGTGGTCGGCGACGGGCCGCTGAGAAAACAGGTGCAGAGGCTACAGGCGGAGACCGCTGCGGTAACCTGGCGGCCGTACATCGAAAACAAAACAGAGCTTCGAAGATGCTACCGCGCCGCGGATCTCTTCGTTCACCCCGGAGTGGTCGAAACGTTCGGCTTGGTTGCCGTGGAAAGCCAGGCATGCGGCTGCCCGGTCATTGGGATACGGGGGACCAACATGGATGACCACATCCATGCAGGTCTTGACTTGTGGGCGCGACGAAACTGTCCCGCGGAGTTGGCGAGGGCGATTGAGGACTGCAGCGGCAAGGACCTCCGACAGATCGGCGTTGTGGCTTCTCAGCGAACGAGGGCGATTTACCACTGGCCGAACGTCTTTGCTGAGCTTTGGCGCTACTACCGCTCGGCGATTGCCGGGGCGGATCCGGCCGAAGAGCCTGTCGTTCTCCCTCTCGGAGTTGCGCCGGCAGGGTAACCGACCAGGGAGCGAAGGAGTCGAGATGGGTGCCACCGCAGAGGGAAATGAGGCAGGTACGGGCGCGGTTACGATTCGTTTTTATCGGCCGGGCGATCGGGAGGGAGTTCGGCGCGTCTGTGCGGACACCGGCTTTTTGGGTTCCCCCATCGACCAGGTCTTCGAGGATCGGGATCTCTTCGCCGACTATCTGACCTCCTACTACACCGACAAAGAGCCGGAATCGACGCTTGTCTGCGAGGCGGAAGGGACGGTCGTCGGTTATCTCACCGGTTGCCGCAACTCGCGAGCCAAGTTTTGGTACCATCTGTTTCACAACGTCCGATTGTCCCTGCGCGTGCTGATTCGCTATCCCTTCTATCGTCCTGCCAGCCGCCGGTTTATTCACTGGATCTTATGGAAGGGGCGGCGGGAAACGCCACGGAGCCTTCCGCGGGTTCCCCATTTTCACTTCAACATTCTCGCACCATGGCGTAATGTTTCGCGCACTCGCCATCTGATCGACTCTTTCCTGGCCTATCTCGTTCAAAAGGGGGAAGAGGCGGTTTGCGGCCAGATCGTGGTCTTCGATCGTCGTCGAGGGGAGAAGATGTTCGAGCGCTATGGATTTCGGGTCATCGATCGGGTAGAGGTGACCAAGTACGCCGACCGCTTCTCCGAGCCGGTTTACCTCTGTACGGTGGTCAAAGACCTTCGGCAAAATCCCCGCCTCTATGGCTCCTTCTCCCCTCCCCACGAATGAAAGATGAAAGAGCGGCCAGGCCGGCTCTGATCGTCTCTCTCCACGACCTCCATCCGGCGTCTCTTCCGCTTGTGATTCGCCAGCGGGATCAGCTGCGCGACTGGGGGGTGACGGAGGCGAGCCTGCTTGTCATCCCTGCGTATCACCGCCGGTCTTCCTTTTGCGAAGATTCGGAGTTCTGCCGCTGGATCGATCATCAAAGGAAACAGGGAGACGAAACAGTCGTTCACGGTTATTTTCACTCCCGCGAGCAGAGGGCAAAGGGGCTGGCGGGCTGGTTCTGGACGGAGGTCTATACCCGGCGAGAAGCCGAATTTTTCGATCTGTCGCAGAATGTTGCCGAAGAGCGTCTTCGTTTGGCCCGCGAGCTTTTTGCGGCGCAGGGATGGTCCGCCGAAGGATTTGTGGCTCCGGGCTGGCTTATGGATCGTCGCCTGCCGCAGCTCCTGGGGAAGCAAGGCTTTCGGTACACGACGCGGATCGACGGGATCCTCGTCCTGCGTCCGGAGGAGCGCTGGACTCCCGTGCGCACCTTCTGTTGGAGCAGTCGGGCCGGTTGGCGCAGGATCTCCTCTCTCGCCTGGAATCGCCTGCTCTCCCAGATCTCCTCCGGAAGCATTGTTCGGGTAAGCCTGCATCCGGCCGATTTCGTCTATTCTCGGATTCGAGTCCAGATTGAACGCATCATTAAGCAGGCCCTAGAACGGCAAATCCGGCCGTTCACCTATCTTCGTTATGTCTCGAGTTGATCTCCATCTTCATTCTTGTTATTCCGACCGTCCTTCGGAGTGGATTTTACGGAGAATCGGTTGCCGGCAGAGCTACACCGATCCCGAGACACTCTATCAGCGGCTCGCCGCCGCAGGCATGACGTGGAAAACGATCACCGACCACGATCGAATCGACGGCTGCCTAGAGATGCGGGAGCGGCATCCCGACGTCTTCCTTAGCGAGGAAGTTACGACCTTCTTCCCGGACGGATGCGAGATTCACTTGCTGGTTTGGAACATCCGGGAAGCGGATCATGGGCGGATTCAGGAACTCGCTCCTAATATCGTGGAGTTGGCCGCCTTCCTTCGTGGAGAAGGGATTCCCCATGCCGTGGCTCATCCTTTGGAAAATCTCAACGGGAAGTTTTCTCTCGATCACTTTGAGAAGTTGATCCTGCTCTTTCATGCCTTTGAGACGGCGGATGGCAGCCGCCCCGGATTGCCGCAGGAGATCGCCCGCCTCTGCTTGCTCGCCCTGACGCCCGAGCGAATCGTCGAGATGTCGGAGCGCCAAGGGATTGCTCCTCTGGGCGCTGAATGCCATAGGAAAAGTTTCGTGGGAGGATCGAACGATCATGGCGGGCTTTCCATTGGAACTTTATGGACGGAAGTCGATGACGATGGGTCCATCGAGGGGTTTTTCCGCGGTCTTTTTTCCGGGAAGGGAAGGACGGGCGGCGGGGAGCCGGGGGAACCGGCCCGCGTCTCGATCGCGTTTTACAACCTGGGCTTCCAATATGCCGAGGAGCGGCTTCGACAGTCGGCACCGCTGGCTGCGGCCCTAGTCCAAAAGATCGCCGAGCGCTTCGTCTCCGGGAAGAATCCGACGGCATTTTCCCTCGGGGAGCGCATCGGCCACTTAGCGGAAGCGGTCCGCAGCGGGCAGGTCTTCGAACTGCTCAAGCCGGGCGAAGGGACGCTCGTGCGGGCCTTCGCCGACTTCTTTACCAATCCCGACGTTCGGGGAGAGATCGATCGGATCATCGTGCGGGCCTCGACGCCGGCGGATGCATCGTTTCGCGTCGCCTCGTATCTGGTGAACCAGTTGGCTTATCGTCTCCTTGGTAATGCCGTCGCTCAGCTTGGACGAGGGAGCGTTCTTGATGCATTCCAATCTCTCGCCGGGCTTTTGCCGGTGACGGCCGCCGCGGTTCCCCATCTTCTGGCCTTTCAACGCCAGGGGATCGATCGCGCTTTTATGCGGGAACTCTGCCGCCGCTATCTCTCTACGCCCCCGGCCGAGATTCTTTCGTGCAAGCGGGCGTGGTTCACGGACACCCTGGACGAGGTCAACGGAGTGACGCGTACGATCCAGGCGATGGCCCGCGCCGCCTTGCAAGCAGGGGCCAATTTGATCGTCGTCACCTCGCGCGCCCATCCGAAAGTCGACGGAATCCCGTTTCGGAACTTTCCTCCGATCGGCGAATTCGCCATTCCCGAATACGAGCTTCAGAAGCTCGCGTTTCCTCCCTTCTTTGACCTTCTGGAATTTGTGCACAAGGAGCAATTTACGGAGCTGATCGTCAGTACGCCGGGTCCGATTGGACTCTGCGCGCTGGCGATCGGGAAGATCCTCGGTCTACGGACGGTGGGCATCTACCACACCGATTTTCCCCAGTACACGCGTTTCCTCAGTCAAGATCCGTGGATGGAAAGCGTGACGTGGAGCTACATGGATTGGTTTTACGGCCAGATGGCGAAAACCTACGTGAACTCGTTGTCGTACCTTCGCTCCTGGAGAAAGCGGGGACTTCCCGAGGAAAAGTTGGCGATTCTGCCGCGCGGCATCGAGGTCAAGGCCTTTCACCCCTCCTTTCGGCGAGCCGATTTCTGGACGCGGCGAGGGGCGACGGGGCCGGTCCTCCTCTATGTCGGTCGGATTTCCAAGGAGAAGGAGCTGGGAATTTTGCCGGCGATTTCGGAAGCCTTGCGCGCTCGGGGTCATCCATTCACCCTTGCTTTCGTGGGGGAGGGACCCTATCGCCGGGAATTGATGCGACTTCTTCCCGCGGCTCTCTTTACCGGCGTTCTTATCGGAAGGGAGTTGAGCGAGGCCTATGCTTCGGCGGATATTTTCGTCTTTCCGAGCACGACCGATACTTTCGGCAATGCCGTGCTCGAAGCGATGGCCTCCGGACTGCCGGTCGTCGTCTCCGACGCAGGCGGCCCGCCCGAGCTTTTGAGTCAACACGGGATGGGATACGCATGCCGTGCCGGGTCTCGAGAGGAATGGGCCAGCGCGATCTCCCTACTGCTAACTTCCCCGCCGTCTCTCGCGGAACGGGAAAGGGTGGCGGAGGCGGTGCGACGGGCTTGGAACTGGGAGCAAGCTTTTGCTCGGTTTTGGGAGTCGGTGGGATCCGCATCCGACCGCCCGCATTGAGGCTTGCTCTTCTTCGCTTCCGGTGGCAAGGGTTATCCCTCGGAATGGACCTGTCTGTCCCCGTAGCCCCATTCGCCGCGCGAACCTTTCTTCCCGCCGCGTCGGATCTCTGCTCCCTTCCGGAACTCGAGGACCATTTCGGGCGGCTGGAGCGTGAGCTTCGCGACGCGCGGTCGGCAATGGCGTTGACGGCTTGGCTTGGTCATTACGACGAGGTCCAGGCGGCGATGGACGAGGTGCGAGCCAAGCGCTACATCGCGATGACCTGTCAGACGGACGATGCGGAGCGCGAACGAGCCTACTTAGAAATCCTGACCGTGGTCGACCCGTGGAGGAAGGCACGGCAGATCGAGATCCTGCGCGCGTTTTGCCGGCATCCGTGCATCGACTCTCTTGCCGACTCCTACGCGGTTCTGCGGCGAAGCGTGGAAATGCAAGTCCGCCTCTTCCGCGAAGAGAATGTCCCCCGGGAGACGGAGGAGGCCCGGCTCTCTCAGCAGTACCAGAAGGTCGTCGGGGCGATGACCGTGCAGTTCGACGGGAAGGAGCAGACGCTCGCCCAGGTGGGAAGGGTGCTCGAAGAGCCGGATCGGGAAAGAAGGAGGAGTGCATGGGAACAGATCGCCCGGCGCAGGGGGCAGGAGTCGGAGACGTTGGAAGATATTTTCGATCGCCTCCTTTCTCTTCGGCGTGAGATTGCCGCAGCCGCCGGCTTTCCGGACTACCGCGATTATGCCTTTGCCCGTGCGGAGCGATTCGACTACACCCCAGAAGATTGTCTCGAGTTTGGCCGGGCGATCGAGGAGGTCGTGGTCCCGATCTGCCGGGAGATGGATGCTGGACGGGAAAAGCGATTAGGGATCGATCGACTTCGCCCCTGGGATCTAGCCGTCGATATCGAAGGCAAGCCTCCCCTGCGTCCTTTTCGAACCTGTGCGGAATTGCTCGAGAAGACCGAGAAGGCGATCCGCGCCTTGGACGATCAGTTGGGAGATCTCTTTCGACAGCTGCGCCAAGGCGAACTGGTCGATCTCGAGAACCGAAAGGGCAAGGCGCCCGGAGGCTACCAGAGCACTCTTTCCGAAGCGCGACTGCCCTTTATCTTCATGAACGCGGTCGGCACCCACCGAGACCTGGAAACCCTTCTGCATGAGAGCGGGCACGCCTTTCATACTCTTCTCGCCCGCACCCAGCTCCTCTACGCGTATCGTTCTGCTCCGTTGGAATTTTGCGAGGTGGCATCGATGGCCATGGAGCTCCTGGCAGCCCCCTATTTGGGAGAATTCTATGATGAAGAAGAGCTGCGGCGGGCGCGCCGCAACCATTTAGAGGGAATCCTCCGCTTTCTTCCTTGGATGGCGGTGGTGGATGGGTTCCAGCATTGGCTTTACACGCATCCTAGCCATTCTCGCGAGCAGAGGGCCGGTGTCTGGCAGGATCTCCTGCGGCGCTTCGGCGGACGCGAGGATTGGACCGGCTATGAGGAGGTCATGCGCTGTCTTTGGCATCGGCAGCTCCATATTTTCGAATATCCCTTCTACTACATCGAGTACGGGATTGCTCAGTTGGGTGCCTTGGGAATCTGGAAGCGCTCCTTGACCGACCCCGCCGGAGCCCTCGAAGCCTATCGGCGGGCGCTCGCCTTGGGCGGGTCGAAGCCCCTTCCGGATCTCTTTGCCGCAGCCGGTCTTCCTTTTTCGTTTGGCCGGGACAACCTAGAAGCCTTGGTGGGAGAGGTTCGCGAAGAACTTCGACGTCTGGGGCAGGGAACCGCCTAAGAGGGGAAGGAGCGGCGAGAACGCCGTAGAACCAACTCCGACAGAGATGCTCCTACTCCGGCGGGGGACCGGAATGGACCTCGCCCTTCACTTCCCGCGATTCGTGCCGGCGCTTTTCGGTCAATTCGGTTTTTCGGCGCCGGAGTTGGCCCTCCAGGCGGTCCGTGACCAAGTCGATCGCTTGGTAGAGGTCATGCCCGTGATCTTCTGCATGGAGATCCCGGCCGGGGAGAGAGAGATGGACTTTGACTACGAAGGCCTGCTTGCTGATGGAAGCCTTTGGCGGATCATGCTGGACGCTGACATGGGCTCCGATGATTCGATCCTCGTGGCGCTCGAGTTTTTGTAATTTTTTTTCGAAGTAGGAGTAGAGGGGCGCGGTCAGCTTAATTCCTTGCGGATTCCATTGGATCTGCATCATTATCGATTTTCATCCCTGGCCTTCGCTTTGTCCAGGGGTTTTCTTCGAGAAGGGCGGGAACGATGTCGAGCCGGAAAGAGGGGGATCACGGTATTGCGGAGGCCGTGACGATCTATGACACGACGCTGCGCGACGGGGCTCAAGGGGAGGGTGTACATTTTTCTCTTCCCGATAAGCTGCGGATCGTCCGAAAGCTGGACGAACTTGGGATCGCCTACATCGAGGGCGGATGGCCGGGAAGCAATCCGAAGGATCTGGCGTTTTTCCGGGAGGTCGCGCTCCTTCCGCGCCGCTCGAGCCGGATCGTAGCCTTCGGCGCCACCCGGAGGGCGGACCAGTCCGTGGAGCGGGATCCTCAAATCCGGATGCTTTTAGATGCCGGCACGGAGGCGGTGGCCGTTGTCGGTAAGACTTGGCTTCTGCATGTCCAGAAGATCCTCCGGGTCACTCCGGAGGAAAACCTCGCAATGATACGCGAGACGGTCGCCTTTCTTAAGGCCTGCGGGAAAGAGGTGATCTACGATGCCGAGCATGCCTTCGACGGATATCAAGAGGATCCAGACTATGCTTTGGAGTGCCTTGCCGCAGCTTCGGAGGCAGGGGCGGACTGGGTGGTTCTTTGCGATACGAATGGAGGATCGCTGCCCGAGAGGATCGCTCGGTTGACGCAGCTGGCTTGCCAGAGGGTTCGATCCCGGATCGGCATTCATACTCATAACGATGGGGAGCTTGCGGTGGCGAATGCGCTGGCTGCGGTCCAAGCGGGGGCGACCCAGGTTCAAGGGACGATCAACGGCTACGGAGAACGGACCGGAAACTGCAACCTGATCTCGACGATCGCCAATTTAGAAATCAAGCTGAACAGGCGCACGCTTCCTGCCGGAGCACTCTCCCGTCTCCAAGAGCTCTCCTATTTTGTGGATGAGACTGCAAACCTAGCACCAAATCCCCGAGCGCCCTTTGTCGGCCGGTGCGCTTTTGCGCACAAGGGCGGCACTCACGTCAACGCGATCGGAAAGCTCTTCAGCAGTTACGAGCACATCGAGCCGGAAACTGTCGGGAATCGCCGGAGGGTTCTTGTCGGAGAACTTTCCGGCCGAACCAATATCGTGCTCAAGGCCCAAGAATTGGGGCTGGCACTCCACGAAGGAGATCCGCGTACGCGGGAGGCGCTGCAGCAGATCAAGGAGATGGAGGGAAGGGGATATGAATTCGAGACCGCAGATGCGTCGTTCGAACTGCTTCTTCGGCGACGATTGCTTCCCTACCCTCCTTTTTTTCAACTCGTAGAGTATCATGTCTCCATCCGGCGCTTTCCTGCCAAGGAGTACGAGGTCTCCGAAGCGACGGTAAAGCTGTCTGTCAAGGGGCAGACCGTCTACACGGTCGCGGAAGGCGATGGTCCGATTCATGCCTTGGACCAGGCTTTGCGCGGCGGTCTCGAGCGATTTTATCCGGATCTCGCCCGAGTCGGCTTGCGTGACTACAAGGTTCGCATTTTGGGCCCTATCGGCGGCACCGGGGCCATGACACGGGTGCTGGTGGAGTCGTCCGATGGCGCGACCGGCTGGACAACCGTAGGCGTGTCGACCAACATCGTGGAGGCTTCCTGGGAGGCGCTCGTCGACAGCATCGAGTATTGGCTTCTGCGCTTGGAGCGCTCCTCCACCGCGCCTTCCCCTGCGGGCTAGGGAAAAAGCTTGGGAAAAACGCTGGCTAGAGCCAGCGGCGGTTTCGCAGCCACCAGAGGATCCCTGCGAGGGCCAGCGTAACGCCCGAGAGGATCTGCCCTTGCGTCAGAAAGCCAAAGTAGTAGCCGATCTGCGCATCGGGTTCGCGGAAGCATTCCGCGATGCTTCGTACGACACTATAACCGGCAAGAAAACAGATCGCGACCGTCCCTTCGCGGGAGCCGCGCCGCCGGAGCCAGTCGACCATTACGAAAAGCAGCAGGCCCTCGAGCAGAGCCTCATAGAGCTGCGAGGGGTGACGCGGCACGGCGAGGCCCTGAACCGGAGGGGCCTCGGGGAAGACCACGGCCCAAGGGACCGTGGCCGGTCGGCCCCAAAGTTCCCCGTTGATGAAATTGGCGATTCTGCCGAGCCCAAGCCCGATGGGGGTGCACCAGACGACGGCGTCGGCCAGATGAAAGAAGGGAAGCCCCCAGCGGCGAGCGCTCAGGAGGAGAACGGCCAGGACTCCGGCGATGCCCCCGTGGCTCGACATCCCTCCCTGCCAGAGGGCAAAAAGCTCTAGAGGGTGGCCGAGAATATGGGGAAGATCGTAGAGTAGGCAGTACCCCAATCTGCCTCCTGCAATGACGCCTCCGAGAGCGAGCCAGAAGACGAGGTCGTCGATCTGCCGGCGGGACAGGCGAAGCCAGCCCTTCTTCTGCTGGTAGTGGAGGCCCCACCAGAGGAATAGAAAGCCGAGGAGGTAGGCCAATCCATAGTAGCGGATTCCCCAGCCGCCCGGGAAGCGGATGAGGTACGGGCTGAGGTTATCGACGTAGTAGGCGAACATCGGCGGGGGTCGCCGAGGCTACGCCGAGGACGGATCCTTCGGCAAGGCAGCCTTTGGGCATAGGCCGAGCGGCCATTTCTCGCACTTTCGATGGAGTCTACCGCGGAGCGGGATGACGGACCAGACACGTCGGAGACTTTCTCTTACGGCTTGCAAATCCAAGGCCGTTTGCTTTGTTGAATTGGGTTTTCGTTCCTCGCAAGGACTCTTTAAGCCGGGTGGGAAGCTAAGTTTTTTCCTCGCTGGTTGATCCGGGGAACGGGGAGTGCTCTTGTCGGGAGCGGAAACGAAGAAGGGGGAGGAAAGAAGCCCTGTGACCGAGCTGGAAACTTTACGCCATTCCGCCGCGCATATTTTGGCGACCGCGCTCTTGGAGATTTGGCCGGAAGCACAACTGGCCGCGGGACCCCCGGTCGAGAATGGATTCTATTACGATCTCTTTCTTCCCCACCGGATTTCGCCGGAGGATTTTCCGAGAATCGAAGAGAAGATGCGCGAGATCGTTCGATCCGGGCAGCCATTTGTGTGCATCGCGACGAGTCGTCAGGAAGCGGAGAAGCTTGCCCTGCGAGGGCGGCTAGGTGCTCTAACCGAACGCCCTGTGCCCAGCGAGTTCAAACTCGACATTTTGCGCGGTATTCCCGAAGGCGAAGAGATCACTCTCTACCAGAACGGAGAGTTCCTCGACCTTTGCGCAGGCCCTCACGTGAAGAGCACGGCCTTGGTCGGAGCGGTGCGGCTGACTCACGTCGCCAGCGTCTATTATCGCGGGGACGAGAAGAATCCTCAGCTTCAGAGGGTTTACGGGACGGCTTTCCCCACGGAGCGGGAGCTTGAGGAGCACATGGCGCGACTGGAGGAGGCCAAGAATCGGGATCATCGAAGGCTGGGTCGGGAACTCGAGCTCTTCTGTTTCGACGAAGCGGTGGGTGCCGGGCTTCCTCTCTGGCTTCCGCGGGGAGCGGTGATCCGGCAGGAGCTTCAGGCATTCCTGGGCGAACTTCTGGTCACGCAGGGCTACGAGACGGTCGTTACGCCCCATATCGGTGAGCTTGGTCTCTATCGAACCTCGGGCCATTTCCCGTTCTACCGGGAGTCTCAATATCTTCCGATTCCCGAGCCGGCGGCATGGGAGAAGCTCGTGCAAGAGGGGTGCCGCTGCGGAGAGTATGCCGATCGACTCGAAAACGGCCTCGTGGGGGGCTACCTCCTCAAGCCGATGAACTGCCCTATGCACGCGCGGATCTTCGCTAGCCGTCCGCGTTCGTATCGCGAGCTTCCGGTCCGGCTTGCCGAGTTCGGTACGGTCTATCGCTGGGAAAAATCGGGAGAGCTAGGAGGCATGACTCGGCTGCGCGGATTCACCCAGGACGATGCGCACATCTTCTGCTCCGAAAGTCAGGTCGAAGCAGAGGTGGGCGGCTGCTTGGATCTGGTCCGGACCGTTCTCGCGACGCTCGATTTGCGGGACTGCCGAATCCGGTTGGGCCTGCGGGGAGCGGATTCGGAGAAATATATTGGCGATTCGGATTTGTGGGATAAGGCGGAAGCGGCGCTGGCCTCCGCGATCCGGCAATCCGGCTTGACTTTTACCCAGGAGCGGGGAGAGGCCGCTTTTTACGGGCCGAAGATCGATTTTCTGGTGCGGGATTGCCTTGGACGTGAGTGGCAGCTCGGTACGATACAGCTCGATTACAACTTGCCCGCCCGTTTCGGGCTGAGCTTTGTGGGGGCCGACAATCGCGAGCATCTTCCGGTCATGATCCACCGTGCTCCTTTCGGCTCGCTGGAGCGCTTCCTGGCGATTTTGATCGAGCATTTCGGCGGAGACTTTCCTGTTTGGCTTGCTCCGGAGCAGGTGCGGATCTTGCCGATCAGCGATCAGCAACTCGACTATGCACGAGAAGTGGCGGCCGCATTGCGCCGTCGCCGGTTGCGGGTGACCGTCGATGAAAAAAGCGAAACGCTAAATGCGAAGATTCGGGTTGCCGAGAGGCAAAAGATTCCGTATATGGCCATTGTTGGAAAGAACGAGCAATCTACAAAAAATCTCTCGCTGCGGAGCCGCAGGCGAGGGAACCTCGGCATAATGGACCTGAGTGCATTTGCGGATCAGGTGGTAGACGAGGTATCGAGGCGGTCCCTGTAGCGTGCGCCCTCCATTCCGTTCTTTTCAACGACAGCCGCGCGTTCGGATCAATCAATTCATCCGGGCCCCGGAGGTTTTTGTGATCGATTCCGATGGGAAACCTCTCGGGGTCATGTCGGCGGGCGAGGCCCAGGCGGCCGCTCGCGGCAGGATGCTTGATCTTGTGGAGGTGGCTCCCAATGCAAAGCCGCCGGTCTGCAAGATCCTCGATTACGGCAAGTACAAGTACGAGCAGGCAAAGAAGGAGAAGGATTCGAAGAAGGGTGCTGCGGGAACCTCAAGGCTAAAGGAGCTGCAGCTCCACCTGAATATCGACGCGCACGATTATCAGATTAAGCTCAAGCATGCGGAGGGGTTTCTGTGGAAGGGGATGAAGGTGCGGTTCAATCTGCTTCTTCGTGGTCGGGAGAACATCCACAGGGAGTTGGCCGTCGACTTAATGCAGCGCGTGCGCGACGATCTCAGCCATGTGGCAACGGCAGATCAGGAGATAAAGCCGATCGGCCGAAGTATTGTCTTGATCCTTCTCCCGCTCCCCGCGCAAAAGAGAACGCGAAAGTACACGGAGGAGGAGGAAGGAGAGACGGCCTGAACCGTGTCGGGGAGAGAAACGAAGGAGATTCTATGCCGAAGGCGATCGCCCGCAGAAAGACCAAGAAGGCCGTTGTCAAACGGTTTAAGGTGACGGCTCGAGGAAAGGTGCTTGCCCCTCGGGCAGGGAGGCGGCATCTCGCCTCAAGCAAGAATCGAAAGAGGATGCGCCGGCTGAACAAGGCGAAGATCGTGCGCAGCGAAGATGTCGGTCACGTCCGCGACAGCCTCCCATTCCTTTAGAGCGGGTCTTCTCGCGGCCCGTATTGCGCCTTGAGCCTGGGCCTTCGAGCCTTTCCTTTTTGACTTTCGGGGCAAGAGTCGGCAACATCCTCAGGTTTTCTAAGACGAATCTCCCAGGGGCCAGCGCCCGGAGTGCGGCGGAAGAAGGAGCTAGGCAGAAGAAAGGAAAGAGTCTATGGCGAGAGCAACGAACGGGCCGGCTTCGCGCGAGCGGCGTCGGCGGGTTGTCGATCAGGCAAGCGGTTATCGTGGACGACGGAGCAAGCTCTACCGGTACGCAAAAGACGCGATTTTCAAAGCCAAGTACTGGTCGTACCGAGATCGCAAGACGCGAAAGAGAGAATTGCGCAATCTTTGGATTGCCAGAATCAACGCGGCGGCTCGGGCGGAAGGGATGACCTATAGCCGCTTTTGGGAGGGTTTGACGAAAGCCGGGGTCGCGATCGATCGGAAGGTATTGGCCGATCTCGCGGTTCGTTCGCCCGCGCAGTTTTCCCGAATCCTTTCGGTTGCCAAGGAGAAGGCTTGTCTGTCCGCCGTTCCGGCGGCATGAAAAGGCGCATCCTTATCCTCGGCTCGACCGGTTCGATCGGTCGAAGTGCGCTTGCGGTCATCCGGAAGCTCTCGGATCGACTCGAAGTCGTAGGCTTGGCCGCCGGAAGAAAGCTCGACGAACTGCGGGCGCAGGCAGAGGAGTTCCGGCCGAGCGCGATCGGTCTCTATAGTCCTCCCTCCGGCGAGAGCTGGCGAGCGGGCTTCCCTGGGAGGGCGAGAATCTATCAGGGTGAGGTTGGGCTATCCGAGATGGTCGCCGAGACAGAAGCGGATCTGGTTCTCGTGGCGATCGTCGGGACGGCGGGGCTGAGCCCCTCTCTCGCTGCGATTCGCACCGGAAAGACTCTCGCGCTGGCCAGCAAGGAAGTCCTCGTCATGGCAGGAGAACTTGTCATGGCGGAAGCAAGGGCGCGGAAGATCCCGATCCTGCCTGTGGACAGCGAGCACAACGCGGTCTTCCAATGCTTGGGGGGAGCCTCATCCGACCGGGTGCGCAGGATCGTCCTCACCGCATCGGGAGGGCCCTTTCGGACCTGGGATTCGAAACGAATCGAATCCGCTACCGTCGAAGACGCCTTGGATCATCCGACTTGGAAGATGGGCCCGAAGATCACGATCGATTCCGCAACCCTGTTCAATAAGGCACTGGAGCTGATCGAGGCCCATTGGCTCTTCTCGGTGCCTTTTTCGGCGATTGACGTGGTCATCCATCCGCAGAGCATCGTCCACTCTCTCGTCGAATTCGTAGACGGGTCTCAACTCGCCCAGCTTAGCCACTCCGACATGTGTCTGCCCATTCAATATGCCTTCACCTATCCGGAGCGTCTCCCGAGCCCCGTGCGGTTCCTGGATCTTGCGGTAGTGGGTCGGCTTTCTTTCGAGGAACCGGATCACGGCCGTTTCCCCGCGCTCCGATTGGCTCGTCAGGCTGGGGAGGTGGGCGGGACGGCGTCCTGCGTGCTCAATGCGGCAAACGAGGTCGCGGTCGCCGCGTTTCTCCGGCGGGAGATTCCCTTTCCGTCCATCTGGCGATGCGTGGAAGCGGTGATCGACGCGCACAAGCCGATCGCGGCAAGGGATCTTGAGGTATTGCAGCGGGTTGACCAAGAGGCTCGCATTGCCGCAGTTGAGTGGATCCGGAAGAAAGGCTAACCTTAGGCATGTTGCCGCTAGGCGAGATCGCGCGCTTCGTGGGAACCCTCTTGGAGGTTCTCTTTCTTTTCAACGTCTTGATCGTCGTCCACGAGCTGGGCCATTTCTTGGCGGCTCGGTGGCGAGGACTGCGCGTGGAGCGATTCCAGATCTGGTTCGGCGCGGCTCTCTGGGAGAAAGAGATCCGCGGGGTGACCTATGCCTTGGGCTGGATACCGGCGGGTGGGTTTGTGGCACTTCCCCAGATGGCGGGAGCGGAGCTGCTCGAGGGGAAGCGGGAATCGGAAGTCGAACCTCTCCCTCCCGTCAAACCTTGGGACAAGATCCTGGTGGCGGTGGCGGGGCCCGTGGCCAATCTCCTCTTGGCTGTGATTTTCTCCTTGATCGTCTGGGTGGTTGGCCGACCGGTGAGTCAGAGCGAAGCGACAACGACGATCGGTTACGTCTTTGCCGATTCGCCGGCGGAGAAGGCAGGATTGCGGGCCGGAGATCGAATCCTTCTGGTGGATGGTCATCCGGTGCAACGCTTCCAAGGGATGGATAGCACCGCCATCACATGGAACATCGTCCGAAGCGAGGGGTCTCAAATTCCGATCACGGTGGAGCGGGAAGGGAAGGTCCTCTCCGTCTCGGTGAGCCCGGTTCGGGAGGAGCGAGGATTTCTGCAGAGGAAGGGATTGCGGCAGATCTTGATCCTGCCCGAAGAGACGCCGACGATTGCGCGAGTATTTCCGAAAAGTCCTGCCGCGGAGGCAGGTTTGCAGCCGGGAGATCAGATTCTCTCCGTCGACGGGCAGCGCCTGCGCTCGCCCATCGCACTCAACGACTATATTCTCAAACATCCGGGCAAGCGTCTCTCCTTGGAGGTGGCTCGGGCGGAGGAGAGGCGGTCCGTCGAGATCCTCCCGGAAGTTCCGATGGGAGAAACCACCCCTCGGATCGGATTGCAGTGGGATCTGGCGGGAACGATGAGCATCGTTCATCCGAAGCCCCTGGAGCAGCTTCGTGCGAGTGTGCTGGCGATGACCAGCACCGTGGCGGCCATGCTCTCTCCCCGATCGGACATCAAGCCGCAGCATCTTTCCGGACCGGTGGGCATCATGCGCTTGTACTATCTGCTTTTCCAGAGTCCGTATGGTTGGCGTCTGGCACTCTGGTTCAGCGTGCTTTTCAACGTGAACGTGGCGCTCCTCAATCTTCTGCCCATCCCCGTCCTGGATGGCGGGCATATCCTTCTTTCCCTGACGGAATGGGTGCGCGGACGGCCGCTGAGTCTGCGTCTGCTTGAGGCGCTCCAGGTGATTTTTGCCACCCTCATCATTGGTTTCATTCTCTACGTAACCTTTTTTGATGTTCAGGATCTGCCTTGGAAAGGCGGGAAGGGGCAGGAAATGAACTTCCCGGCGAAAACCCATCCTGCATCGCCCTCGGAGGCCCGGTAGCCATGACGCGCATGCTTTCGTCCTACGTTCCCGATGTCTCTCGGTACACGAAGCGCCGTTCCCGAGAGGTGCCGGTCGGTCCGATCGTGATCGGAGGGGCGGAGCCCGTCGTCGTCCAATCGATGTTGACCTCTGACACGATGGACACCGAAGCCTGCGTGCGGGAAGCCCTCGAGCTTGCCGATGCCGGCTCTCAGCTCGTGCGGATCACGGCTCCCACCGTCAAGGACGCAGCCAATCTTCGGGCGATTCGGGAGGGGCTTTATCGAAGCGGTCGGCCGGTTCCCCTGGTGGCCGACATCCATTTCAAGCCCGAAGCGGCCATGGAAGCCGCGCAATGGGTGGACAAGATCCGCATTAACCCGGGCAACTACGCGGACCGCAAGAAGTTTGTCGTTCGGAGCTATACCGATGCCGAGTACGCATCCGAAGTCGAACGGCTCGAAACCGCCTTCCTTCCGCTCGTGGAGCTCTGCATGCGCCGA